>JANMPD010000133.1:0-1990 GCA_031369685.1 Chloroflexota bacterium
CATGAATGGCGTCGTGCTCGTCCTCAATCAGGACTACGAGCCTTTGAACGTGACGAACCTGCCGCGTGCGTTCCGACTTGTCTTCGGCGAGAAGGCCGAGGTCCTCGAATACGACCATCAGATGATCCGGACCCCCCGGACTGAATACCGCGCGCCGTCGGTGATCCGCCTTCAGCATCGAATTCGTCGTCCCCGGCCCCGCGTGAAGCTGACGAGGCGCGAGGTCTTCGCGCGGGACCGCCATACGTGCCAGTACTGCGGGCGGGTGGCCCATGACCTGACCCTCGACCACGTGATCCCGCGCCATCGGGGTGGCGGGCACACCTGGGACAACCTCGTGGCGGCCTGCAAGACCTGCAATCACCGGAAGGGCAGCAAGACGCTCGAGGAGGCCCGGCTCCGCCTGGTTCGAACCCCGTTCGAGCCGCGCAGCGACCTGTACTCCCTGTTCACGCCGTATCTCGTCGACGAACGGAACGAGGCCTGGCGCCTGTACCTGTTCCTCGGCCGGAACTGATCGGCGGGCCGTCCGCCATGGAGATTCGACCGCCCGAGCCGGTCCTGTCGATCCTCGAAACGCTGTGGCGGTCGGGCCAGGCAGCGTATGTCGTGGGCGGTTCGATTCGGGACGTGATCCTCGACCGCGTCCCGGCGGACTGGGATCTGGCCACGGACGCACGGCCCGAGCGAATCCTCGCCCTGTTCCCGGGCTCGGCCTACGAGAACCGGTTCGGGACCGTGTCGGTTCGGAGCGGGGGTGAGGCGTTCGAAATCACGACCTTCCGGTCGGACCACGAACATGCCGATCACCGACGCCCGGACCGCGTGGAGTTCGGCGACTCGATCGAGGAGGATCTGGCGCGCCGCGACTTCACGATCAACGCGCTGGCCTGGGGAGCCAACGCGCCCCAGGACGCGGCCGGCCCGGCGGCAGCAACGGGCGCCGCGGCGGCGAGCGCAGCGACGGCAGCGGGCGCCTCGGCGGCCGGATCGTCGGCAGCGGGCGCCGCGGCGGCAGCATCGTCCGCACCTCGCCTGATCGATCTCCACGGCGGCACGGCGGACATCGAAGCGCGAATCATCCGCGCCGTCGGGGACCCGCGCCAGCGGTTCGAGGAGGACGCCCTTCGGATGGTCCGCGCCGTGCGCCTGGCGACGACGCTTGACTTCGGCATCGAGGCCGCCACGCTTGCCGCGATCCAGGCTCGCTCGTCCCTCGTCGCCCACCTCTCGGCCGAGCGACTGGCCGCCGAGCTGGAGAAGCTGCTCGCGGCGCAGCGGCCGTCCGTTGGGCTTCGCCTGATGGCGGCAACCGACATCCTCGCGATCATCTCGCCCGTGCTCGCGGCGCAGCGCGGGATTCCCCAGAACAAGATCCCGGGCGACGACCTCTGGGACCATACGGTCCGGACGGTCGATGCGGTTCCGTCGGAGCATCCAGTCGTCCGCCTGGCAGCCCTGCTCCACGACATGGGCAAGCCGGCAACGATGGCCAATGGGCATTTCCTCGGGCATGACGCCGTGGGCGCGGAGCTCGCCACCGTGCTCATGGAGCGGCTCCGGCTTCCCAGGGCCGTCGTCGAGCGTGTCGCGCATCTCGTCCGCAACCACATGTTCAGCTACGAACCTTCGTGGGGCGATTCGGGTGTCCGCCGGTTCATCCAGCGGGTCGGCCGCGACGAGCTGCCGCAGCTCCTCGAGCTGCGCGAGGCCGACAACGAAGGCAGCGGGCTGGCGCGATCAGCCCACGGTCTTGACGAGCTTCGGGAGCGAGTCGAGGCGCAGCTGACGGCGCACGTCGTTCTGGAGCGCCGCGACCTGGTCATCGATGGCTCCGATCTCATGGCCGAACTCGCCGTGACGGAGGGGCCGATGCTCGGTCACATCCTCGACGCGCTGCTGGATCAGGCGGTCACCGATCCGACGATCAACGATCGCGCGACGCTGCTGCTCCTGGCCCAGGCAATGCTGACGGAGGATCGATGATCGA
>JANMPD010000288.1:0-2838 GCA_031369685.1 Chloroflexota bacterium
CCACGGAGGACGGCATCTTCGAGTGTTCGAACGGGCCTGCTTCCTTCGCCGGTACGAGCCGGATCAGGTTCGGCGGGTCTGTGGCCTGGGCCACACTCTCAGCGCTGCGGCGCTCCCCGGAGGCGATCTTCAGTTGCCGCGAAGTCTACACTGGGTCTGCACCAGGGCCAAGGGGCATCGACTTGCGGCCTGAACAGGTAGCGTCAACGTGCGGCCCGAGCGTGCGGCATCAACCCACCGCGAGTTGACCGTCGATCCAGGCGATGACATCGGCGATGATCGCCGGTCCTTCAGGTTCGTTGTGCAGTTCGTGCCGGATCCCCGGGTAGGTACGGCGCGTCACGCCGCCGATGTCGGCCAGCGGTTCCGTAGCCCGAGCCGGCACGATCGGATCGTCCAGCCCGTGGATCACGAGCGTCGGCACGCTCAGCATCGGCGCGGCGGCGCGGACGCGTGCCTGCTCGGCGAACGACAGGGCACCGAGCCGCGTGGTCGACGAGTTGAGCATGAGCGGGTCGGTTCGGGCGGCCTCCTGGCGCCCCTCGTCGCGAGACAGCATCGCGGGCGCGATCCCGTTGGCAATCCGCATCCTGGGAAGCACGCGGGAGAGAATCGGCGCGAGCTTGTGCTTCCAGGCGGCCAGATCGTCGTCGATGCCCGGCGCCGACAGGACGAGGAGATCCGGCCTGGGCCGATCCGAGAGGGTATATCCCAGCGAGATCAGGCCGCCGAGCGAGTGGCCGTAGAGGACGACCGGGCGCCCCGGGAGTGCTGCGCGCGTCGCGGCCAGCCGATCCTCGACATCATCGTGGAACTGATCGAAGCGATCGATCCACGCCCGCTCCCCGCTTGACGCACCCATCCCGCGCAGGTCCCAGCCGAAGGTCTCGAGCCCGGCGGCAGCGAACTGTTCCCCGACCTCCTCGTAGCGTCCGGAGTGCTCGCCCACCCCATGAACGATCAGCACGCCGGCGCGGGGCGCCTCCGCGGGCCAGTGGCGTGTGAGCGCCCCATCCTCACCGGACGCAGCGGCGGCCCAATGGCGGGTCAGGAGTCGAATGCCGTCGCGGCTCGAGGCGCTGTCAACGATCGAAGTCATGGCCGGAGCGTACTCCCCTGCCCCGCCTGCGTGCACGACGGCAACATCCGGGGATGGAGGACACCGACTGGATCGAGCTTGGAGACCGAGTGTTCGCGCGCCGTTACGCGTTCCTCGACCAGCAGATCGGGCTGGTTCTCGGAGAAGGCGCGGCGCTTGTGGTCGACACACGCAGCTCACCGCGCCACGCCCGGGACCTGCAGGCGGACATCGCGAGGATCACGCCCTTTCCGATCACGACCGTCGTGAGCACGCACTGGCACTGGGACCACGTGTTCGGCAATCACGAATTTCGCCCAGCCACGATCTGGGGCCACGCTCGCTGCCGCACAACGATGCTGGCCCATGGCGAGGCCGAGCGCGATTGGGTCATCGACGAGGTCCCGGAGATCGCGGAGGACGTGCGGGGCATGGTCATCGATCCGCCGGA
Source organism: Chloroflexota bacterium (assembly GCA_031369685.1). Classification (GTDB taxonomy): domain Bacteria; phylum Chloroflexota; class Limnocylindria; order Limnocylindrales; family CSP1-4; genus UBA5189. The sequence goes on from JANMPD010000288.1 coordinate 1,530, forward strand.
CGCCGTGTTCGAGGACGCCGTGTCGATCCGGGTCGGGGGACGCCCCGTCGACCTCCGGTATCTCGGGCGTGGGCACACCGATGCCGACATTGTCGTCCTGGTGCCGGGGTCCGAGGTGCTGTTCGCGGGCGACCTGCTCGAGAACGACGCCGTCCCGTGGTACGGCGACGGGTTCCCGATGGACTGGCCCGGTACGATCGAGCAGCTGGTTGAGCTCGTACGCGGATCGGTCGTTCCCGGCCACGGATCGTTGGGCGATCGGTCCTTCGTCGAGCGTCAGCTGGCCGAGTTTCGAGCCGTGGCCGAAACCGCCCGCCTGGTCCACGCCGGAGAAGTTGGGCCTGATGCGGCCCTTGCACTCATGCCGTATGGGGCGGAGGCATCTGCGGGTCCTCTCGACCGAGCTCTCGCCCAGTTGCGCGGCGACCTCGGCTGAACGTGGCGACCGGAGCGAAGATGGTGGCGCGGGACTTCGCGGCGCCACTCTGGCTGCGGAGTCGAAGGCCCGATCAGCCGCCGATGCGGACCACCCAGCGACCGCGGGCCTCGCCGGATCGGATGGCATCGAGCGCCGGCTCAAGGGTGTCGAGCGTCACCTCAGAGACGCGGTCGCCAAGATTGCGGGGCCGAAGATCGGTCGCAAGGCGTTCCCAGATGCGCCGGCGACGGGCGATCGGCAGGTAGGCCGAGTCGATCCCGAGGATCGCCGCTCCTCGAAGGATGAACGGGAAGACCGTAGTCGTCAGAGCGGCTCCCGAGGCATTTCCGCAGGCTGCTACCGCCCCACCGCGCCGGAGCGTCCGGAGGATGTAGGGCAGGGCCGCGGCGCCGACGGAATCGATCGCCCCCGCCCAGCGCTCGGTTTCGAGCGGGCGTCCCTCGGCCGCGACCTCCTCCCGCGCAAGGAAGCCGACCGCCCCAAGCGCCGTGAGTGCCGAATGTTCGTCGGGCTTGCCGGTCACGGCCCAGACCTCGTAGCCGAGCTCGGCGAGGATCGCGACCGCCGTGGAACCCACGCCACCCGAGGCACCGGTGACCAGCACGGGACCGTTGTCAGGCTCCAGGCCGCGCGCCTCGAGCTCGACGATCGCCAGGGCCGCGGTGAAACCCGCCGTGCCGATGGCCATGGCATCCCGAGCGGTCAGACCACGCGGCAAGGGCACGATCCAGTCGGCGGGGACGCGGGCGTACTCGGCGAACCCACCATGGCGACTCACCCCGAGGTCATAGCCGTGGGCAATCACCTCGCGACCCGCAGGAATCCCCGGATGCGCGGACCGGATGGCCGTCCCGGCCATGTCGATGCCCG
>JANMPD010000025.1:0-3613 GCA_031369685.1 Chloroflexota bacterium
TCCCGCAGGCCATCTCCACGCGCGCCGAGATGATGGAGCGCTACGACGGACCGTCCCTCGACGGTGTCGGGCATGCGCTCGAGCGGATCCATGTGACCGGCGGCACGAACGGAATTCGAGTCGACGCCCTCCGTCGCCATCGACCGTTCACCCCGACGTTCGTCGGTCGTGCGGAAGACCAGGCATACATCCTGTCGACCCTGGGCCGGCCCGGGCCACGGCTGGCCTACGCTCATGCGGCGGGTCTGATCATGCGCCATGACAAGGAGGCCTTCGCCGGCGAGGCACTGGCGGCCGGCCACGTCGGCAAGCTCATCGGCGACGACGTTCGTATCCTCGTGTTCTCCGCCTATGCCGTTGCGGCGGCCGGGGATGGCCTGGACGGCGCGCTGGATCGCGCCGCCATCGGTCGACTTCTGGATCCGTTCACCGGCGGCTTTGTGTCCGCCATCCCCCAGACCGTCGTGTTCCTGCGTCTGGCCCTGCGGACGATCCGCATGTTCGCTGCCGGCGACGTGGAGCAGGCGCATGAATACGCCGTCGTTGGTGCCCGCCGTCTGGACGAGGCGCTCGAGGTGTTCGGGGATGCCGAGGAGGTCGCCCGCCGCGTCGAGGCGGAACGGACGGCCTGGGGCGACTACTACGACGCGCTGGATACGCTCGAAGCCGGGATCGCCGCGAACGACGAGCGTGCCATGGAGCTGCGCGCGCAAGCAGTCGGGATCATCGGTGCCTGTCGGATCAGGCCGGGAACGGCTCCAGGCCCAACTGCGCCGTTCTCTCACCAAACGCTGGGCGTTCACGAGGCGCCGCGTGGTCGGGTGGAGCCTCAGCGTCCGACCTAGCGGCGCGTCCGGATCAGCCTGGCAACGTACGGATCCCGGTCAGCACGAAGGTCTGCTCGCAGACCGCGACGGTTCGTCCCTTGGGCGCCACCGGTCCGAAGCCACCCGGAAATGGATGGATGCGGCATGTTGCGGCCGCCGGGTCGGCGAAGTGGCCCGTGAGTTCGACATACGTGCCGGCCACCGGGACCGTGACCGGATGGGCCGGGTTGATCATGATCGTGAAGGCAGCGTGGTTGGTGTCCGCAGGGACGATTCGCGGGACCAGGTAGACCGCCGAGTAGCCGAGGGGATCGATCAACCACGACGGTGACCCCTGCTCGCCGGTCGCGCCGCCGCAGCCGCCGCAATCAGAGATGACGCCCCGAATCTTGAGCGTCTGACTGCCGAAACAGACGGGCCAGAGCGGCGGGGCCATCGCCAGGAAGTCCTCGATCGCTGTTGGCGTCGTCGCCGGGCACGGCCCAGTCGGCGCAACCGGGAGGGCGCCCAGCAGGTCGCCGCCGACCGCCGACCAGGTCGATCCGTCATCTGAACGCCAGAGTTCGTCGCGAATGTCACCGGCGCTGTTCACTCGATAGCCGACCGCCGCCATCGAAGTCGAGCCAGTCGCGCCGGAAATGGCCACCCGAAACGGGACGCCGCCGCCAAATGCGCTGGCGTCGAGGCTGGTGCGGTCCCAGCTCATGCCGTCCTTGCTCGTCCAGGTGATCGGAGCGAACGTCGTTCGGTCGTATCCCACCACGCCGAGATTGCCACCCGAACTCGTCATCGCCGAAACGCTATCGCCGGCGAAGGCAGGGTCGGCCTCCGCTCTGTGGTTCCAGGGGACGCCGGTCTGGCCTGCGTTGTTGGCGAAGCTGCCGGTCACAACTTCGATGTTTCCGCTCGAGCCCATGCCAAGAACGACGACCGTGGACCCGGTGGCCGAGATGAGCGCCCCACTCTCATAACCGGCTCCGAACGGCGAGGCCGTATCGACCGACAGGTCGCGCCAGATGACGCCATCCGTCGAGAATTCCGCGCCACTCAGCCCGGCGCAGCAGCCGTTGGCGATGGCCAGGAACCCGTCCGGCAGGACGAGGACCTGATCGAATCCCTTGTCGCTCAGCGCAGTCGCTTCCGCCCATGTGCGCCCATCCGGCGACACCCACACGCCGGACACCCCGCTCCCGGCAGTGGACTTGTAGCCCGTGATCGCGAAACCATGAGGGCCGGCAGCCATGGGGGCCAGCGAGCCGAGGCCGTCAAGGCTGCTGGTTCCGATGCCCGCCTGATCCGGGAGCGCCTCCCAGGTGGCGCCGTCGCTGGAGAACCACATGGTCGTCGCGACCGAGGGGCCGCTCCGATCCTCCGTCGCGCCGACCCAGCCCAGCGGGCCCCCGGCCATGGCGCTGAACAGCGAGCCACCGGGACTGACTGCGAGACGAGTCCAGGTACTCCCGTCGGCGGTGCCCGAAACGACAAAGGCGGGGCTGGTGCCATCGCCTGTGTATTCGTTGCCGAGCACCGCGAAGCCAGATGGCGTCGGGACCAGGCTTCCGACGGAGGCTGACTCCATCGAGTCTTGTCCGGTCAAACCCAAGGTCATCGTGATGGGAGTGGGTGACGAGCTCGGCGGCGCTGAAGCGGAGGCCCCAGCCGACGGGTTCGCCGTGTCGCTGGGCAGGGGAGAACTTGCCGCGCTGCATCCCACCGCCACGATCGTCGTGAGGGCGATTGCCACGAGTGCGCTCCGGGATCTCATCGAAGACTCCTATCCAGCCCTGGCCTGTACGGATCCACTTCCGGTCAATGTGCTAGCCGCCACAGGTCCACTCGAACGACCCTGCCAGCGGCTTCGTCGCGTTTGGATCGAGCTCATTTGTTACCCCGCGGAAGTCAATCCGGCCGTGGTCCGCCGTCGAACCCGGCATGACCGTGAACGTCGCAGGATCGATGGGGGCTCCCTGGCCCACCGCAACGGAGAGGCCGTCTGCGCTCAGGGTGAATGCCGTGAGTGCTCCAGTTGGGGACACGGCAATCCAGGCGATCAGGTCGTTGGGCCCGTACGCCGGGGGGGCAGAGAATGCCGCAGTCACCTGCGTATCCGTGCTTCCGTCCACGGCCACGCCACAGGTGCCGCTGACCTTGTCCGGTTGGAAGTCCACGGGACCGGCGAGGTTGAAGGCGATCACGGCGGACCGGAGATCGGGCGAGATCGGCGGGCTGGTCCAGTCCCACGATCCACCGCTCACGGCGACTGCACGCCGTCCATTCGTCGCGAGGGCCGTGACGAGGACGCCCGCAGCCGGGACCCCACCCGGGTTGAGGCTCGTTTGTTCGCGCCGCCATAACAGTCCATCGTCACTCGTCCAGCTTGCGAACTGGCCCGTGGCGTCCTGGCCGATGGCCACGAGTCGCCCATCGTCAAGCACGACAACCTCGGCCATATAGGCGCCATCGAATGCCGTCTGATCGGGGACTCGAAGCCAGGTACCACCGTCGATTGATGTCCACACCGCCGCGTCAGGCCAGCCCGAAGTCCCGACGGCAATGTAGCCCGGTCCGCCTGCGGCGAACCCCAGAAGCGTCGCCACGCCAGGACCACCGCCCATCGACGGCTGAGGGTGGAGCGTCCAGTCCACCCCATCGGCCGACGTCCAGAATGCTCCACCAACACCCGGGATCGATCCAAACGCAACGAGGCCGGTCGGCCCGACGAGCACCGGGCCGATCGAGGGGCTCACAACCACTTCCCCAAGCACGCATGTACCCAGCGCTCCAGG
>JANMPD010000035.1:0-20005 GCA_031369685.1 Chloroflexota bacterium
CGGGTTGGGGGCGCACATCGATCCGGCGTCGTGGCCGATGCCATCGGTCATGCGCCTTTTCGGCGCCCTCGGCGGGATCGACGACGCCGAGATCCGAGCAACGTTCAACGGTGGAATCGGCATGATCGTGATCGTCCCGCCCGACCGGGTCGAGCTGGCACTCGGGTCCATCCAGGGCTCCCTGGTGATTGGAACGGTGGTGGCGGCTCCCTCCCAAGGGCGCCGGTATATCGAAGTGGTAGGGGACGAGGCCTGATGGTCGCGGCCTCGATGCCGCGGCTCGCGGTCGGCGTTTCCGGGGCCGGCAGCAACCTTCGGGCGCTGGTCGCGGCCGGGAGGCGTGGCGAACTCGGTGTCGAGGTCGCGCTCGTGTTCGCCGATCGGTCCGGTGCGGCGCTCGAATGGGCGGCCGAGGAGGGGATCGAGACGGCCCTCATCCCCGGTGGCAACGACCAGACCCTGGCCGACACGCTGGCCGCCGCCCGCATCGGTCTGGTCGCCCTCGCCGGCTACATGCGCCTCGTCGGTCCGTTGTCGATCGCGGCGGTCGACGGGATCATCGTGAATACCCATCCGTCGCTGCTGCCTGCATTTCCGGGCGCCCACGCGGTCGAGGCGGCGTTGGCCCATGGCGTCGCGATCACCGGATGCACCGTCCACTTCGTGGATGCCACGCTCGATGGCGGCCCGATCATCGCCCAGGAGGCGGTGCCGATCCTGCCGGGCGACGACGCGACGACCCTCCAGGACCGGATCCGAAGCGTGGAGCATCGACTCCTGCCACGGTCCATCGCCCTGCTCGCCGCCGGTGCGCTGGCGGCCCACGGCCGTCGCGTGGCCATCGATCCCGCGCGGGCGGCCGAGGCGATGCCACGCCCGCGGCGCGCGCTCCTGTCGGTGAGCGACAAGACCGGACTGGTCGGCTTCGCCGGACGACTCGTGACCCTCGGATTCGAGCTCGTCTCGACCGGCGGAACGGCGCGTGCCCTTCGTGACGCCGGCTTGCCGGTGACGGACGTGGCCGCCGTCACGGGCTTTCCCGAGATGCTCGACGGACGGGTCAAGACGCTCCATCCGCGGGTCCACGCCGGGATCCTCGCCGATCAACGCCTGGTCGCCCATCGCGAGGCGCTCGTGACTGCGGCGATCGCTCCGTTCGAGATCGTCGTCGTCAACCTGTATCCGTTCGCGGCCGCAGCCGATCGCGAAGGCATCGAGCTGGACGCCCTCGTCGAGGAGATCGACATCGGCGGACCGTCGATGGTCCGGGCCGCCGCGAAAAACCACGCGAGCGTGGCAATCGTTACCGCGCCCAGCCGCTACGCCGACGTGATCGATACCCTCGAGGCAGGGGAGGGCCGAGCGCTGATCCCGGATGGGCTTCGCGCCGCACTCGCGGTCGAGGCGTTCCGGCATACCGCCGCCTATGACGCCCGGATCGCCGACGAGCTGCCCGGCCGGATGGCGCAGGCGGGCATCGACCTGCCGGACTGGCCCGGATTCCCCGGTGCCGAGGATCCGTATCCGCCCACACTCACGGTTGGCCTCGAGAAGGTCGAGACGCTGCGCTACGGCGAGAACCCGCATCAGCCGGCGGCGCGCTACCGCCGGCCCGGACCGAACGCGGAGCGAGGCCCGTTTGCCGACGGCGCCCCGCCGCTCCAGGGCAAGGCGCTCTCCCACAACAACGTCCTTGATGCCGCGGCCGCCAGCTCGGTTGCTCGCCAGCTCCGGGGATCCGCGTGCGTGATCGTCAAGCACACCAACCCGTGCGGCGCGGCGGAGCGAGCGACCCTGCTCGAGGCCTGGGAGGCGGCGCTGGCAGGGGACCCCGTTTCGGCGTTCGGCGGTGTTGTGGCGCTGCGGGGCGCCGTCGATCGCGTGGTCGCCGAGCGCCTTGTCTCGATCTTTCTCGAGGTCGTCGTCGCCCCGAGCTTCGACGCCGGGGCCCTCGAGATCCTGGCGACGAAACCGAACCTGCGCCTGCTCGTCGACCGTGGGCTCGATCCAGGGACCGGACCGTCCACGGCGTCCGCGCTGGCCAGCGTTCGGAGCGCCGGGGGCGCTTTCCTGATCACCGCGCCGGACGTCGAACCCGATGATCCGTCGGCCTGGACGGTCGCCACGAGGCGGGGTCCGACCGAGCGTGAAGCGGCCGATCTCGACCTCGCCTGGCGCCTCGCCCGCGGGATCTCGTCCAACGCCATCACGCTGGTCAGGGATGGGGCGCTGATCGGCATGGGCTCGGGCCAGGTCTCCCGGGTCGACGCGGCCCGCCAGGCCGTGGACAAGGCGCGCCGCTTCGCGGGTCGGAACGCGCTGATCGGCGCAGCCTGCGGTTCCGACGCGTTCTTCCCGTTCCCCGACGCGGTCGAGGTCTGCCTCGAGGCCGGCGTGACCGCCTTCGTCCAGCCGGGAGGCTCGATTCACGATGCCAGGGCCGTCGACGCCGCCGACGCAGGTGGTGCGACGATGCTGATGACCGCGACCCGCCACTTCCGGCACTGACGGCTTGAATCCAGCGTTCGATCCGACCGATCCGGCCACCGCCCTCGATCCGTATCCGACCTACGCCGCGCTCCGGGAAGCCGTCCCGGTCTGGTATTCGCCGGCCATGAACCTGCACTTCATCACGCGTCATGCGGACGTCCATGAGGCCTGGCGGGATCGTCGCCTGGGTTCGGACTTCGGCGAGCGCGCCGGCTTCGATGCCAACGCCCAACCGTGGCGCTCCGGGGACTACCCGTCGTTCGCCCGGTTCGAGCGCTGGGACCTCTTGGCGATCGAGCCACCCGACCACACGATGCTGCGTCGCCTCGTCCTGGCAGCGTTCACGCCACGAGCCGTGGAGGCCCAGCGGGTCCGTATCGAACAGGCGGTCGCGGCCTCGCTTGATCAAGTCCGCGAGCGCGGGTCCATCGACCTCGTCCGCGACGTCGCCGAGCCGCTCTCGCTCGGCGTCATCTGCGACCTGATCGGCGTACCGATCGCCGAACGCTCCGCGGTCATCGACCTGTCGCATGCCGTGGTGGCGATGTACGAACCCGACCCGCCGGCCGAGATGAAGGCGCGCGCGAACGATGCCGCGGAGGTCTTCCTGGACCTCATGCACGCGCTCATCGCGGATCGGCGACGCGCAGCCGCCGACGACCTGCTGACTGCGCTCACGCTGGCCGAGTCCGGGGGCCGCAGGCTCGACGACGACCAGATCGCGTCGACGGCCATGGTGCTCCTGATGGCCGGGCACGAGGCGTCCGTCAATGCGGCAGCCAACGGCGTCGGGGCCTTCGCGCGCCACCCGGGCGAGTGGCAGGCGGTGGTGTCCGGCGCGGTGCGCCCCGAAGTCGCGATCGAGGAGGTCCTGCGCTGGGATCCCCCGCTCCAGTATTTCCACCGCTGGGTACTCGAGGACGGCTTCACCGTCGGCGGCGTCGGGGGGATCCCGATCCCTCGCGGTGAGCGCGTCGGGCTGATGATCGGCTCGGCGAATCGTGACGGGCGCCGCTTCGCCGACCCTGACGCGTTTCGCGTCCGCCGCGGGGAGACCGCCCACTTGAGCTTCGGTGGCGGCATCCACTTCTGTCTCGGCGCCCCGCTGGCCCGGTTGGAGCTCGAGGTCCTGTTCGCGACCCTGTCCCGGCGGTTCCGTCGGTTCGAGATCCTCGACGGCGCCGAGCGACGGGCCGGTTTCCAGTTCCGCGGCTATACCCGGCTCCCGATCGCGTTGAGCGACATCGTTGACGTTTAGCGGCAACCACCGCGCGACCGGCCGGCACCGCGAGCCGCTGCTACCATCGCGCTCCGATGAGCGATCGCCCCACCTTCTATCTGACCACGGCCATCGCGTACGCCAACAACAAGCCGGGCCTGCACACGCTGTATGAGGTCATCGGCGCGGATGTGATCGCGCGCTGGCACCGGATGAAGGGAGACGACACGCGGTTCCTGACGGGGACGGACGAACACTCGGTCAACATCGCCCAGCGAGCGGCTGAGGAGGGGATGACGCCGAAGGCCTTCGTCGACGAGAAGGTCGACCTGTTCACGTCGGCCGAGACGGCGCTTGGGATCACCCCCGATCGGTTCATCCGAACGACCGATCCGGATCACGTGCGCGCGGCCCAGGAGATGGTCCGCCGGGCACATGCCAACGGCGACATCTACCTCGGGACCTACGAAGGCTGGTACTGCCCGAACGAGGGGTTCAAGGCGGCCAGCGATCTGCTCGAAACCGCCGGCGGGTGGCGCTGCCCGAACCACCCCGACGTGACGCTCCAGTGGCTGACCGAGAAGAACTGGTTCTTTCGCCTGTCCGCCTACCAGAAGCGCCTCGAACGCTGGTACCTCGAGAATCCGGGGGCCGTGCAGCCCGACTATCGCCGCAACGAGATGCTCGGCTTCATTCGCCAGGGACTCGAGGACTTCTCGATCTCGCGCGCGGGTGCGACCTGGGGAATCCCGTTCCCGATCGGGGAGGATGGCCAGACTTCGCAGCGCGAGGATGGCTCGTGGGACCCCGAAGCCGGCACGATCTACGTCTGGTACGACGCGCTCATCAACTACATCACCGGTGCCGGCTTCCCGGACGACCCTGAGTCCTTCGCGCGGTGGTGGCCGGCCGATCTGCACGTGATCGGCAAGGACATCGCGCGGTTCCACACCATCTACTGGCCGGCGATGCTCTGGAGCGCCGGTCTCGAGGCACCGCGCAAGGTCTGGATCCATGGCTGGTTGCTCGCGGCGGGCGGCGAGCGGATGAGCAAGAGCCGGGGCAACTTCCTCGACCCGGTCGACTTCGTCACGGCCTTCGGGTCCGATGGCGCGCGATACGTCACGCTGCGCGAGGTCGCCTTCGATCGCGACACCGAGGTCAGCTGGGATGCGTTTGTTCGTCGGTACAACGCGGACCTCGCGAATGATTTCGGCAACCTCGTGAATCGGACGGTCTCGATGGCCGGTCGATACCTGGGTGGCGAGCGCCCGGCGCCGCGCATGAACGACGGATCCTCACCGCTGGCCGTTGCCTGGACGGGCGCGCTGGCCGAGTACGGTCGTCGACTTGCGTCGTGCGAGCTCCACGACGCCCTCGCGGCGCTCTGGGGGTTCGTCGGCGAGGCCAATCGGTTCGTGGATTCCGAGCAGCCCTGGGCGCTTGCCAAGGCCGCGAACGCCGGCGATGACGACGCGACCGCCCGCCTTCGGGATGCCCTCGGAGACCTCGTGGAGGCCGCGCGTCTGCTCGGCTTGGCGGCGGCGCCCTTCCTGCCGGCAACGGCGCCACGGATCCTCGCCCAACTGGGACATACGTATCCCTACGGAGCCGACGGCAACGACGGCCCGCCGCTCCCCGCGGAGCTCACCTGGGGCGCACACGCGGCCGACGCGGGGACGATGGCGGCGGCGGAACCGCTGTTCCCGCGCCTGGATGTCGAACCCGCTGGAACCTGAGCGCCCACCATCGATGGCGATGCGCCTGATCGACAGCCACTGTCATCTCCAGGCCGAGCGGTTCGCGGACGACGTCGACGAGGTCATCGAGGCTGCACGAGCCGCCGGCCTGGAGCGAATCCTCGTCCCGGGCTGGAATGGGTGGTCGTCGACGGCCGCTCTTACGCTGGTCGATCGGCACCCGTGGCTCGATGCCGCGGTCGGCGTGCATCCCCACGATGCGGCAAAGGTCGATCAAGCCGCCTGGCTCGACATCGTCGCCAGGGCATCTGACCCGCGGGTCGTCGCCATCGGGGAGACGGGACTCGACTACGACCGCGTGTTTTCGCCGATCCACGATCAGCTCGACAATCTGCGCCGGAACCTCGCCCTCGCCCGGGATACGAACAAGCCGGTGATCCTTCACGTCCGCTCGGCTCCGGGGCGGGCGGATGCCCAGGACTCGCTGGTCGCCGAACTCCGTGCGGCGGGCTTTGGGGGTCCCGTCGTCGCGGCCGACTTCGCGGACCGTCCGCCGGCCGTGATCCACTCCTTTTCGGGCTCGACCGACTTCGCCGCGGCCGTCCTCGACCTCGGCCTGGCGATTTCGATTTCCGGGCTTGCATTCCGGAAAGGGGAGGCGTCGACGGCCGAGGTCGCGGCGTTCCTGGATCCGCGACGCCTCCTGGTCGAAACGGACTCGCCGTTCCTGACTCCTCCCGGTGGTCCGCGCAGGCGGAACGTTCCAGCGACCGTCGCGATCACGGCCAACTGGGTCGCCGATCAGCGCCGGGTCCCCCAAGCTGAGGCGGCTCGCTCGGCATTCGGTGACTCGCTGGTCAGCACGTACGATGCGGTGTTTCCCGGGTCTCGAGCGCGAGCTGGCGGAATGTCCGCGTGACGTCCACGATGGCGAAGGCGTCTCATCGGAACGACGTTCACGGTCGTTCATCGCGCGGTCCGGTTCGCGGGGCCGCCGGGAGACACGCGTGATCACCTTCGGTCGGCTTCAGCGCTCCATGTTCGCTCACCCCGGACTGGCAACCCTCGTCGTTGTGCTCGTCGCGGCCTGTGCACCCGTTGCCCCGTCGACCGCCCCCGGGACGACGCTCGCTGCGAGCCCCGGCCCAACTTCGACCGTCGGGTCGAGTCCGACGGATGGCGGCTGCGTCGTTGCTCCGCAGTCCGGACTGCTCCGGTCGAACACGCTGATCGACCTTGTCGTCGATTCCGATGGTGCGTCTGATCGGGTCACCTTCGTGTTCGGGTCCGTGGCACCCGGACCGACCGGCGGCAGCGGGCGCCTGACAGCCGCCACGCCGCCGTTCAGCCAGGGCGGGAGCGGCCTCCCGGTGGACGTGCTGGGGACGCATCACGTCGAACTGCATCTCGACGGGATGCTCATCGTCGATGAGGCCGGCACAGACGTGTTCAAGGGCCCGACTTCGCTCAAGCCGGGCATGATCGCGCTCAAGGATGTCGAGGAGACGGACGGTTTCGAGGGCGTCTACAACTTCGTGATCGGGTATGACGGGAATGGCTGTGTCGGGCTCACCGGCAACACGGCGGCTGGTTCGCTCACGGTGACCATCGGCCACTGACGGCAGGCACGGATCCGCCGGCACCCGCCGGTTGACAGCCTGTGAGGGGACTCTCTACACTGTTGGCACTCTCACCCCGAGAGTGCTAATCGACGGATATCAGCCGGTCGACAGTGCGCCCCGAGAACGGGAGGTCGCGTCGAGACCGGAGCCGCCGGGCAGCACCAACGGATCGACAACGGAGCCGTTCGGATCGCGCGCTGTGCGTGTCCCGGGCACTCCATCAATTCAGCCCCGACGGCCGAGGCCGTCACAGGAGGTACGCACGTTGGCCACCGCCACTGCATCGAAGAAGCTTCTCCCGCTTGGGGATCGCGTCGTCATTGAACCGTCCGCACGCGAGGAGATGACCAAGAGCGGCATCGTCCTTCCGGACACCGCCAAGGAGAAGCCCCAGGAGGGCAAGATCCTCGCCGTCGGCCCCGGCCGCATCCTTGATGACGGCAAGCGCGAGGCAATGGACGTCAAGGTGGGCCAGAAGGTCCTCTACGGCAAGTACGCCGGAACGGAATTCAAAGTGGATGGCGACGATCTGCTGATCGTCAGCCAGAAGGACATCCTCGCGATCGTCGAGGACTGATCGCCGCGCCGGCACCGTTGCCGGCCCCGACCTGACCCGAATCGCCATCACACCCCGGAGGGACATTCAAGTTGGCCAAGCAGCTCATTTTTGACGAAACCGCACGCCGATCGCTCAAGCGAGGCATCGATCGCCTCGCCGACGCGGTCAAGGTGACGATCGGACCCAAGGGTCGGAACGTCGTCCTCGACAAGAAGTTCGGCGCCCCGACCATCACCAACGACGGCGTCACGATCGCTCGTGACATCGAGCTCGAAGACCCCTTCGAGAACATGGGCGCGCAGCTCCTCAAGGAAGTTGCCACCAAGACGGACGACGTCGCCGGCGACGGCACCACCACCGCGGTCGTGCTCGGCCAGGCGATGGTCGCCGAGGGCCTCCGCGTCGTGACCGCGGGCGCAAACCCGATGGTCATCAAGCACGGCATCGAGAAGGCTGTCGAGGCGGTCGTCGCCGAGATCAAGCGCGTCTCCCGACCCGTCGACTCGCGCGAGCAGATCGCGGCCGTCGCGGCCATCTCGGCCGCGGATCCTGAAGTCGGCGAGATCATCGCCGAGGTCATGGACAAGGTCGGCAAGGACGGTGTCATCACCGTCGAGGAAGGGCAGAGCCTGGGCCTCGAGAAGGAATACACCGAGGGCATGCAGTTCGACCGAGGCTACCTCTCGGCCTACTTCGTGACCAACGCCGAGCGCATGGAGGCCGTCCTCGAGAGCCCGGTCCTCCTCATCACCGACAAGAAGATCTCCAGCGTCGCGGACATGCTCCCCGCGCTCGAGAAGGCCGTTGCGCTCGGGCGCCCGGTCGTGATCATTGCCGAGGATGTCGACGGCGAGGCCCTGGCCACGCTGGTCGTCAACAAGCTCCGCGGCACCGTCTCGGTCCTCGCCGTGAAGGCGCCGGGCTTCGGCGATCGCCGCAAGGAAATGCTCCGGGACATCGCCACCCTGACCGGCGGGACCGTGATCTCCGAGGAGATCGGGCGCAAGCTCGACTCCGTGACCGTCGAGGATCTCGGCAAGGCGCGCCGGATCGTCGCGACCAAGGACGACACGACGATCATCGACGGCGAGGGCAGCCCCGATGCGATCAAGGGCCGGATGGCCCAGATCAAGGCCCAGATCGAGGACACCACCTCGGACTACGACAAGGAAAAGCTCCAGGAGCGACTTGCCAAGCTGTCCGGCGGCGTGGCCGTGATCAAGGTCGGCGCGGCCACGGAGGTCGAGCTCAAGGAGAAGAAGCACCGCATCGAGGATGCCCTGTCGACGACCCGTGCGGCCGTTGAGGAAGGCCTTGTCGCCGGCGGAGGCACCACGCTCCTGCAGGCCATGCCGGTTCTCGACAAGCTCAAGCTGGATCCAGACGCCCAGGTCGGCGTCGAGATCGTCCGCAAGGCGCTCGAGGCTCCAGCCCGCCAGATCGCCGACAACGCCGGCCAGTCCGGGGAAGTCGTCGTGGCCAAGGTCAAGGGGCTCAAGACCGGCGAGGGCTATGACGCCCTTCGCAATGAGTACGGCGACATGTTCAAGAAGGGGATCGTCGACGCGGCCAAGGTGACCCGTTCGGCCCTCCAGAACGCAGCCTCGATCGCGGCCATGGTCCTGACGACCGAGACGCTGATCACCGACCTTCCGGAGCGGAAGGAAGGCGCCGGCGGCGGCCACGGCGGCCACGGCGGCGGAGACATGGACTTCTAGTCCGCGGATCCTCAGTCCTTCCGACGAGCCCGGCCGCGAGGCCGGGCTCGTTCGATTCCCGGGTCCGACGCCGCTATCACCGGAGCGTCTCACGAGCTGGATGGTCTGGGAGCCCAGATGCTGGGCGGACGCCTGACGCTTCAATGCCGCCCTCGCGTCGAGTGGAGTCATTCGCGCCCGTCCAGGGGGTCATGAACTCGCGATGGTCGGCGAATTGCCTGGGTCTCGGCTCGGCGTCGATTGTGGATAAGTCACTTCTGTTGCGCCGACGCACCATTCATCATCCGTGGCGGGGGCGAGGCACGGGTAGGTATCCCACCAGGACGGCGTCGTAACGGGTCGCCAGATCGCCGTCCTGGGCCAATGGCGAAACCGACGCTCCTCGGAAGAACCTGGGGGTACCAAGAAGTGTCTGAACGAATTCAGGCTCCGCGGCGCGACCTGCGCGGTCGTTTGAGGGCGATACTCGTTGGGGCGGTCGTCCTGGCCACCATGGTCGTCGCACCCCCGGTGGCTGCGGCAGGACCGGCATATGCAATTGGTGACGTTTTCGCGGGCGTTGGAAGCGGGCAGGTGAAGCAGTTCAGCAGCACGGGCACGCTTCTGAACACGCTCACGGGCGTCCCGTCGAACGAGAACACCGGGATGGCGTTCGACACAGCCGGCAACCTTTACTCCACCGGTTTCAACGGAAGCATCAGCAAGTACGACAACTCCGGGACATTTCTGGCTGCGTTCGGCTCGGGCTACAACAGCAACCCGGAATCGATCGTTCGCGACGCGGCCGGCAATTTCTATGTCGGCCAAGCCGAGGGCACCGGGGACGTGCTGAAGTTCGATTCTGCGGGGGGTCCCCTTGGCAGCTTCAATGTGGCCACCGACGCCCGGGGCAGCGACTGGATCGACCTGGCGGCTGACCAGTGCACGCTCTTCTACACTTCCGAGGGAAGCCTCGTGAAGAGGTACAACGTCTGTACGGACACGCAACTTGCCGACTTCGCGACCCTACCCTCGTCCCCGGCATACGCGCTTCGTATCCGCCCGAACGGCGAGGTCCTGGTCGCTGCCTCATCGTTAGTCCACCGCCTCGACTCTGCGGGTGCGGTGGTGCAGAGCTACACGATACCGTCCACCAGCTTGCTCTTCGCGTTGAACCTCGACCCTGATGGGACATCATTCTGGACCGGCGACATCTTCTCGGGCGAGATCTTCAGGGTCGACATCGCCACGGGCGCGATTCTTCAGCAGTTCAATTCCACACCGAACACGACGATGGCTGGTCTCGCCGTCTTTGGCGAGATCACGGTCGGTGGTGGTGGCGGCGGACCAACTGAGCACCCCGGCACGGTTCCCGAACCGTTCGCATGCGGCACGTACGTCCGCGGCGGCGAGGACAGCGGAGTCCAGCTCAACCCCGCTGACCTCTCGTACTCGCAGCCTAGCCCGCTGGGCATCTCCGGAGCAGGCGTCTTTGCAGACCACCACTGGGTCCACAGCACGGGTACATCATTCGTCGTCTTCGACATGGGAGCACCGGTACCGGCTGCCTTCTATGTTCCCTCGATCGACCACGGCCCGATCCCAGGCGAGTCGATGGAGGCAACGCTCTACGGCACGAACAGCCTTGCTGACGCCGAAGGGACGTGGGAAGCAGGGACGATCAGCGACATCTACGTTCAGGGCGTGGACGCGGCCTGGATCTCGGACGATTACTCGACCCGCTGGACGTTCAGCCAGCCGTACCGCTACATCGGGATCCTTCACGGTGGACCGGGTGCGCTGGTCCGGGATGGGGACGCGGAAATCGATGCCGTGTGTGCCGAGGGCACGCGTGTCACCGTCACCAAGTTCTACGACGCCAACGCGAACGGTGTCCAGGACAACGGCGAGACTGGCATCGCGAATTGGCAGGTCTCCGCAGATTCGAGCACAGCCCTGACAGATGCCGCGGGCCAGGCAGCCTTTGTCCTGCAGGCGGGTGCAAACGTCGTGAGTGAGGGAACCCCGGTTCAGACGAACTGGCTCCATACCACGCCGGCCAGCGTGAACATTATTGTGCCCAACCAACAGAGCGTGAGCTTCGGCAACGTCTGTGTCGGTGCGGGCGGCGCATTGAGCAAGGGCTTCTGGGGCAACAAGAACGGCAAGGCGCTGTTCGGTAGCGATGATCTCGCGCTGATGGTCAGCCTGAATCTCCGGAACGCGAATGGGACGCCATTCAATCCGGGAAACTACGCCCAGTTCAATACTTGGCTTCAGGCAGCGTCCGCCACCAACATGGCGAACATGCTTTCCGCGCAGCTCGCGGCCATGGAGTTGAACGTGTTCAACGGTCTCGTCAGCGGCAGTTCGATCGTCGACGGCGGATCCACCCTCGGCTTCATCACGATCAACAATCTGATGGCCGCGGCGAACACGGAGCTTGGCCTCCACGGGTTGAGCCTGTCGGGCAGCCCTTATCGCTCGTACCAGGAGGCCCTGAAGAACGCCCTCGACAGGGCGAACAACAACCTGAACTTCATCCAGGCCAGGCCGTGCGCATTCGGCTTCGCTGGATAGACCCTGGAAAAGACGGGCCGTGAGGTCCAAACATCTCGAGAAGGGCCGGTCTGTCGCCGACAGACCGGCCCTTCCGGTCCCTTGCCCGCGGCACCTACCCGCGGCATCGTGTGCGGCGGAATATCCGGGCGGCCCTGAGGGACATGGAGTCCGAGTCCTCAGAACCCCAAGTTGATTCCGGCTGATGGCCGGCGCCGATTCGGCGCCACCGAAGGTCAGTGGGCGGCAGCGTTATCGACCACGTTGAAGACCCAGGCGCCGAGGTGTCCGGGCGTATCCGGTAGATCCATGATGCAAACGAGCCCGTCACCGTTCTTGTCGAAGGTGGTCATCTTTGCCACCCAGGCTGCGCCGAGGAACTCCTCGGGCACGCCGACCCCAATGGAGAGCGCCCGGAACTCCGCAAAGGTCATCAGCGTGAACTGATCGTTCGGGCACGCCCGAGCTGGACTTGCCCACGCCGGCGCTGCCGCCGCGAGCATCAACGACAACAGGCCAAGGATGGCGGTGAGGCGTCGCATCGAAGTCCTCCTTACGATTGATTGCCGGCTACGCGGACCGGTTCCTCACATCGTCGATGCACCGTCGCGTCGCGGCATTGGCAACTTCCTTATTTCTGGTCGCATCAAATCCCTATTTCGTCGGATCCCGTCGAGAGGTCCCGGGCCTGTACCTTCGGCGCCTTGACACCCGGACCCGTAGTCGCGAGTCTGGGCGAGCCAATCCATCCGGAGGAACCCATGAATCGTCGTCGCGCCTTTGCCGTTCCCACCGCACTCGTGGTCCTTGCCCTGCTCATGGCTGCCTGTGGCGGGAATTCCGCCCCGGCCCTGACGGACCCGAACGAGATCCTGACCAAGGCCATCGCGGCGATGCAGAATGCCAAGTCCGTGCACCTGGAGGCCACCGTCGATGGCACCTTCAAGGCCGATCTGACGGGGACAGGAACCGCGAGCGAGCTCAACCTCGCCGGCACGAGCCTCAAGGGTGACCTCGACCTGGCGGCCAAGAATGCCCACGTGACGGCTGCGGTGCCGGCATTCCTCGGCCTGACGGCCGACGTCATCATCGTCGGCACCGACACGTTCACGAAGGTCTCGCTTTCGGGAGACAAGTACAAGAAGAGCGCCACGACGGCGACCGACCCGACCGACCCGACGGTTGCCCTGAAGGAAGTCGAAACCTTCCTCAAGAAGCCAGAGGTCAAGCCGGTCAAGAAGGACGATGCCTCGTGCGGATCGAAGAAGTGCTACCAGGTCGAACTCAAGCTGTCGGCCGACGATCTCAAGACCCTCATGCCCGATCAGGACCTCCAGGGCGCCAGCATCGTGGCAACGATCCTCATCGAAAGGGACACCCTCTATCCGGCCTCGGCGACCGTGACGATTTCGGCCGCCACATTGGGCGAAGTAAAAGTCACGATCACGATGAGCAACTGGGACAAGGCGGTGACGATCACCGCACCGCCGGCTGATCAGGTCGAATAGGCGGCTGACCATCGGGCGTTCATTGGCCCGTCCGGCCTCGCCGGGCCGGCCATTTGATTCCCGGTCAACCATGCCGACCTACAATGGCAAGGTGAGCCCAACCAACTCCGGCCGGCCATCCCGGCGCCGTCCCGTGACGTCCGAGGAAGGCACTGTCGGCCTCGACGCAGGCACCGGAACCATGTTCGGTGAAACCCTCGATGTCGAGGCCACGGCCGAGCCCGCGTGGCTGACGGAAGCCGATGCTGCAGCTGGGCCCGTGGATCCGGCAGCGCCGCCCGATCCCGAAGCCGAACGTCGCCGTAGCGAGGCGGCCGCGTCGCGCGAGCGGGAGATCGTCGCACGGCTCAATCCGGAGCAGACACGGGCCGTGACGACCACCGATGGTCCCGTCCTGATCCTCGCCGGCGCGGGCTCCGGCAAGACCCGCGTGCTCGCGCACCGGGTGGCCTATCTCATCGGGGTCAAGGGCGTCTCCCCGTGGCGAATCCTGGCCGTGACGTTCACCAATCGGGCCGCGGCAGAGCTCCGTGAGCGGATCGTCCGCCTGGTGGGAGAAGCCGGCAAGGAGGTCGAGGCCGGCACGTTCCATGCCCTGTGCGCGCGCCTGCTCCGACGCGAGGGCGAGGCCATTGGCCTCGATCGACGGTTCCTGATCTACGACACGGACGACCAGAACCAGCTCATGAAGCAGATCCTGCGCGAGGAGGGCATGGAGGCCAAGGGCGAGACACGTCCGCAGGCCATTCTCGGGGCGATCAGCCGCTCCAAGAACAACATGGTCGACCCGACCGAGATTCCCCCGATGCGGATCGCGACCGGCGCATTGGTCGAGGTCGCCCGGCTCGCGCGGAAGTATCGGGATGCGCTCAAGCGCTCGAATGCCCTCGACTTCGACGATCTGCTTCTCGAGGCGTTTCGGCTCCTCGAGGAATCGCCGGCGACGCTCAAGAAGTACCAGGAGCGCTGGCACTACCTGCACGTCGACGAATACCAGGACACGAACCGGCCGCAGTACCTGTGGATCAAGGCCCTGGCCTCGGGTCACCACAACCTCGCGGTCGTCGGGGACGACGACCAGTCGATCTACGGCTGGCGCGGCGCAGATATTCGGAACATCCTCGACTTCGAGCGTGACTGGCCCGATGCGACGGTCGTGAAACTCGAACAGAACTACCGCTCGACCCAGATCATCCTCGATGCCGCCCACGCGGTCGTTTCCAGGAACGAGGCTCGGACGGACAAGAAACTCTGGACGAAGAATGACCGCGGCCAGCTCATCGATCGGTTCGAGGCCTACAACGAGGAGGAGGAGGCCGAGTGGATCGCTCGGCGGGTCGAGGAGCTGTCGGGCGGCCGTGGTTCTGCGTTGACGCGACGCGCCGATGACGGTGCCGGGACCTTCCACCTGCGCGACATCGCGGTCCTGTACCGGACCAACGCCCAGTCCCGGGCGATCGAGGAATCCTGCCTTCGCTACGGGATCAGTTACCAGGTGGTCGGAGGCACGCGGTTCTACGCTCGCAAGGAGGTCAAGGACGCGCTGGCGTACCTGCGAATCCTGCGCTCGGATGCCGATTCGGTGAGCTACGAGCGGGTCCTCAACGTGCCCGCGCGGTCAATCGGGGACAAGACCATCGAGGTGATCCGGGCCGCGGCGGCTCGCGAGAACCTGCCGTACTGGATGGCGCTGGAGCTCGCTGCGGACGGCGGGGTCCCGGAGCTGGCAGGACGAGCAAAGGCGGCAATCGCCGACTTCGTCGGCCTCGTCCGACGCCTCCGCACGCGGGTCGGATCCCTGGCCCTGCCGGAACTCGTCGATGAGGTGCTCGAGCGATCCGGCTATCGGGCGATGCTCGCGGACGGGACCGAAGAGGGCGAGGAGCGCTGGGCCAACCTCCTCGAACTGCGCGAGGTCACGACCCGCTACGACGACCTGTCGCCCGACGATGCCCTCGATCGCCTGCTCGAGGAAACGGCACTCGTCGCCGACCAGGATTCCTACGAAGCCGATGCGGACAAGCTCTCGCTGATCACGATGCACGCGGCGAAGGGCCTTGAGTTCCCGGTCGTGTTCATTGCCGGCATGGAGGAAGGCCTCTTCCCCACCAGTCGCGCGATCGAGGCGGAGTCCGGGTTCAATCCGAACCCGGCCGGGATGGAGGAGGAACGCCGACTGGCGTATGTCGGCATGACGCGGGCCAAGCAACGGCTGTACCTGTCGCACGCATGGCAGCGCGTGACGCGCCGCGGGCCGGGCGGCTGGATGGCCGAGCCGTCTCGATTCCTCATGGAGATTCCCGCCGACCTCATGTCGGGTCCACGCTTGACGAGCCCCGCGGGCGACGCTGACCCAGACGCCACCGATGACCTCGGCATGGTCTTCGGGCGCCGGGCGACGCGATTTGGGACGCCGATTCGCGGGGGCGGCGGCGCCTTTCGCGAGGGGAGCGGGCGACCCGGCGGGCCCCGACCGGGCGAAGCGTTCCGTCCAACGCGGGACCTGGCCGCCAAGCGCGACGCGTTTGCCGGGGGTGCGAAGTCAGGCACGTTCGGCAAGCGCATGCAGGCCTGGGATGATGCCGACAACGTTGACGAATCACCGACCGACGGGTCGGCCGGCAGTGCCTTCGGGCGACGCGCGGCGCCGGCCGTCCGTGAGACCCGCCCGCTGATCCCCGGTGAGCGCCGCTATCGTGACGGGGACAAGATCCGGCATGCCCGATGGGGGGATGGCATCGTGGTGACCTCGAAACTGACGCGCACGGATGAGGAGGTCACCGTGGCGTTTCGCGATCCACAGGTCGGCCGCAAGACCGTCCTGGCATCCCTCGCCGGCCTCGACCTGCTCGGCTGACGCCGGACGTGACGGTGCGCCCGACTACGTTAGGCTGCGTCCCGGCCGGACCGCCGAATGCGACCAGTCACGGAGCTGCCAGGCACGGCGCCATCGATGCCGTGTAGGGAATGCCGTTGGCTCGGCCAACCCCGCCACCGCCTTCGAAGCTCCACATCCAGGTCGCTGAATCGCCCGGTTCCGTGCCGTCGACCCACCGACCAGCTGCCGTCGTAACCGTGAACCAGCGGCCGTCGAACGTTGAACTGGACGCACGGGTACACGGCGGTACCACCAGCTCATCTCCCGCGCCGTCGCGCCATGTCAGCGTCTCGGTCGTGCCATTGTCAGCAACGAACGTCGTCCCAAGCGGGAATGCGTTTACGGGGAACGGCGGCGCGATCGCAACGTCCGAACCCCAGCCGCTGACATCGAAGTTGACGGTCGACTTGAACGGGCCGCTGATCTCGCCGGTGAGGAATCCACTGATGCTTGCCGCTCCCATCACGGGCGCTCCCTGCTGATCGACGTACACGTCGTACGTACCTGACAGCGCCGTCGCGTTCCGGACGTTCTGATCGGTAGACAGGGCAAGGGTTCCGACGAGGGCACGCGGTTCCGTGACTTGAAGATGAAGGAGCGTACGGCCTTCGCGATGCTCGGTGGTGCCGCCCACGATGGTAGCGGCCGCGAGACCGGCAAACGGGTCGGCCACGATGGCCGCGCTCGTCTCGTCGATGCCCCAGGCGCGGTCGCCGAAGCGAGTGAACCCGACATCGCCGACCCGTATCACCCCGAGCCCGAGGCGCCCTTCCGTGCCCAGGGCCGGCATTTCAAGCGTTGCCGCGCCCTCGAAGTCTGACCCGTGGAAATCATAGGCGCTGGTGAACATCGTTTCGAACATCGTGGTCGTGATCCGACCCGTCGCTGTGACGTGCATCGAGCGGTCCGATGCCTGCGTCTCCGTGATGAAGGTGTCGATGACCCCTGCGGGGTTGGCGATCGCCGGGCCGCCTCCACAGCCAGCGACCAGACCCGCGAACGCAGTAACCGCGGCTGTTTTGGTGAGACGGGTGGCCGGCACAAGAACAAGCTCGTTGGCGGTGTAAGGACGACGCTTTGACGCCTCGCGCGGCGGCGTGTTACGAGCCGTCCGGGAGAACCCGTACCGCGTACAGCCGGCTGGTACGCTGCGACAGTGACCGCCGTTCTCACGACCGACACCCTCGCAACGATCGTCAGCCTCCATGAGTTCGAGGCACTCGCGCGAGAGCGCATGACGGGTCCGAACTTCGACTACGTCGCCGGTGGTTCCTGGGACGAGATCACGTTGGCGGAGAACGACGCCGCATGGCGAACGTTTCGCTTTGCACCGCGGGTCCTGACCGACATTCGCTCGGTCGATGTCAGCGGTTCGTTCCTCGGGCTGCGCAGCGCCCTGCCGATCGCCATCGCGCCCATGGCTGCCCAGGCGATGGCTCACCCGGACGCCGAGGGAGCGATGGCTCGGGCCGCCGCGTCAGCCGGGATCCCGATGATGCTGTCCACGTCCGCCTCGATGACACCCGAGGCCGTCGCCGAGGCCGCCCCCGGGATGGACGGGCTGTTCCAGCTGTATCTCGTTGGCGACCTGGGCTACACGCGGTCTCTCGTCGAGCGCGCGGCCGCGGCCGGGTATCGGGCGATCGCGCTGACGGTCGACCTGCCCGTCCTCGGGTACCGCGAGCGGGACCGCCAATCCGGATTTGCGTTGCCTTCGATGCCGAACATCGAAGCTGCTGCCGGCGCCGACCGGGGTCGCTACGGAGGGCTCGATGACCAGCGTGCGCTGGGGCTCACGTGGGCAGACCTGGCCGAGGTTCGATCGTGGAGCCCGTTGCCGCTCATCTTGAAGGGGATTCTTGCACCCGACGATGCCGTGCGCGCCGTTGAGCATGGCGTCGAGGCGATCATCGTCAGCAATCACGGAGCCCGGCAGTTGGATCGCTCGCTCGCCACTGCCCACGCGTTGCCCGGAGTCGTCGCGGCCGTCGATGGCCGGGCCGAGGTCTGGGTGGACGGCGGGATCCGGCGTGGCCTCGATGTCGCCCTGGCGATGTCACTCGGCGCATCGGGCGTGCTGATCGGCCGGCCCTTCTACTGGGCACTGGCAGCGGGTGGCCAGCCCGGCGTGGAGCGAGCAATCGCGATCCTGCGCGAAGAGCTGGAGATCGCGCTCCCGCTCCTCGGTTCGAGTTCCATCGCCGGGTTACGCCGCGAGTTGGTCACGCGGCCTTGAGCTTGTGACCCGCCACGGGTGGTGAGGCGTCGCGATCATGACGTCGCGTGTCGCCGCTCTCGCTGATCAGTCGGCGC
Organism: Chloroflexota bacterium; assembly: GCA_031369685.1. GTDB lineage: Bacteria > Chloroflexota > Limnocylindria > Limnocylindrales > CSP1-4 > UBA5189. The sequence goes on from JANMPD010000035.1 coordinate 18,546, forward strand.
CGGCTCTCGCTCAGCCGAGGCAGATCCGAACGTAGTACGCCCAGAACGCCGGGACCTCGCGGAGCATCAGGAGCGGCAGTTCGCGGATCGGCTGGGCCTCCGCCGCGGGCACGGTCAGAACGTCGAGATCGATCGTTCCGAACGCGAGCTGGATCCGGGGCAAGTGGTAGGCCTGCGAGACGGCGATGACGCGCTCAAGGGCCGGATCTTTGGTGCGAGCGGCGAGGATCGCTCGAACGTCATTCACGGTCGCCTCGGTCGAGTTGCCATCGGGGTCGACGAGGATCGCAGCCGGGTCCACACCAGCGCCGACAGCGACGTCGCGCATCACCTGCGCCTCGTTGTAGCCATCGGCCCCGTCACCTCCGGACATGATGAGGATCGGGACATCGCCGGACTTGTACAGGTCGACGGCCGTTCGGATTCGATCGGCGAGCAGGGGCGATGGCTGGCCGTCCGCATAGACGCGGGCCCCGAACACGACGGCAATGTCTGCCGGGCGGCGGTAATCGGTCGACCCGAAGAACAGCATCTGGGCAATCGGAAAGACGATTGCCCAACCGACGGCCAGCGCGACCAATCCCAGGGTGCCTCGACGGCCTTGGCGCTCCCCTCGGCCATCGTCGCGGGCTGCAATGATCCCCATGGCCATCAGGCCGCCCGCAAGGAAGAGGGACAGCGGCACGGGAATCCCCGGTCGAGTCAGGCCTGAATCCAGCACCTCGTAGAAGTGGATCACGTCGCGCAGCGCGAGGGCACCGAAGCCCACGAAGACGATGGCTGCAGGGCGACGGACCAGTCGGCTGCGACCACCGAACCCGCCCCATGTCGTGGCGAACCCGACGAAAACGGCCAGGAGCGTGAGACGAAGGATGTCGTCGAGATCGCCGAGGTCGATCCACCAGAGGCTGAGATCGGTGCTCCGGCCGCGAAGCTCACCGATCATCCCGACGGCCGTCATCAATCCGAGGAACAGCGCCCCGCCTCGCGCGACGGCGTACCCGATCGTTGCTGCTCGCTTCGTCACGCACCCTCGACGGCTGGACGGTCGTTGCTGTGATCAAGGCGACTTCGCCACCGTGTGCTCAGAAGTCGGTACAGGACCTGGCGATGGACGATGTGGCCGGGTGGGACGAGGGGATAGTCGAAGTCATCGGCCGGGTCGTGGGTCATGCCGAGCCGCTCCATCACCCGACGGGAGCGGTCGTTGCCGGTCGCCGTGAATGACACGATCTCGGGGAGCCCAAGAACCTCGAATCCGTGGTCGAGCGCCGCCTCGCCGGCCTCCGTGGCGTAGCCGTACCCCCAGGCTTCCCTTGCAAGGCGCCAGCCCACCTCGATCGCGGGGGTGAAAGGTGCCTCGAACGCCGGTGCCGAAAGGCCGGCGAACCCGAGGAACGCCCCGTCATTCGGGCGCTCGATGGCCCACAGTCCGAATCCGTGCGCGTCCCAGTGATCCT
>JANMPD010000078.1:0-1837 GCA_031369685.1 Chloroflexota bacterium
CCGTGCGCGAGATTGTGTTCGGCGCCGCTGCGGCGACCGGGAAGCGCGGCTCGTGCCCGACGGCAAAGCCGGGCGTCCAGCCAAAGATCGGGAACATCCCGCCCCAGCCGATGATCAGGTACTGCTGGCCGACCGAGAAGATCGTCGATCCAATCCAGTACAGGAACAGCCCGGCCGGCAGGATGCTGCCGTAGATCAGCGAGATGAAGGGCAGGAAGATTGCCATCTGGCGCTGCGTCTTCACGTTGGCGTCATCCGGTCCGGTCGTGCTGGCCGGCGGCATCGTCATCCGCGACGCGACGAGCTGAACCAGGGAGGAGATGACCGCCAGCAGGCTCAGGCCGGAGAACAGGGCTCCTGCCGATCCGAAAATCACCTCGGGAACCCCCCAGTCGACCCCGAAGGCGACCGGATTGAGGCACGGATTGAGGACGTGCCCGGCGGCATTGAAGATCGGCGCGGCGTCGCAGCCCAGGTCGAGGAGCCGGAAGCCGAACACGTCGAGCATCGCCTGCGGGTTGTAGTTCTGGAGGCCCTGGCTGAAGACCGAGTAGAGCGGGATCAGCAGCAGCATCTGGCTGAACGCGGGCAGGCACCCGGCGGGCGAAATGCCGCGTTCCTTGTAGAGGGCCGCGGTTCCCTGCTGGATCTTGACCCGGTCGCCCTTGAACCGGCGCTGGATCTCCTTGACCTCCGGTCCGATCAGCTGCATCCGTCGGGTCGAGACGATCTGCTTTCGAAAGACCGGGATCAGGACGATCTTGATGAGGATCGTGAGGAGGATGATCGCGACTGCGATGTTTCCGGTCGCCTTGTCCAGCAGGACGAGAGTGATGAAGAAGACCTGAAAGATCGGCGTGAACAGCCACGACAGGAGGCTGAACGGATCCGCCTTCAGTTCAGCAGGTGCGAGGGCGATGCCGGCCGGCGGCGTTGCCGTCGGGGCGGCGGTTACGCCCGGAGGAAGGCTTGGCGCTCCGCCGATGCCACCAACGCCGCACGCCGCCACGAGCAAGGCGAGCAGCAAGATCGCGAACAGCGGGGCCAGACGGGTCATCCAGGTGCGAAAGGTCACTTCAGGTCCTTCAGGGTCAGCGGACGGGGTCGTAGCCACCGGGGTTGCCGGGGTGACAGCTCGCAATGCGGCGGGCTCCCATCCAACTCCCCCGAAGCAGGCCGTAGCGTTCGATCGCCTGCTCGGTGTAGCGGCTGCAGGTCGGTTCGTAGCGACATGAGGATGGCATCCAGGAAAAGGCGAATCGGTACAGGTGGATCAGCCCGATGCCGATGCGCCTCACCCGTCGCTCCCTTCCAGCACGCCGCCGCGCGTCAACTGACGGCGGAGTGTCTTCACCAGTGTCTCGTAATCGACCTCGACGAGGCCGCGCCGGGCGATGAGCAGGACATCCCAGCCGGGCTGGATCGTCGTCCCCATCGAACGAAGTGCCTCACGGATCCGTCGCCTCACTCGATTTCGAACGACCGCCGAACCGATGGCCCGACTCGTCGCCATGGCGAACCGTGTCGTCTCGAGGTCGGTCCGCAGCACTCGGGCCGTCAGGAGCGGGTGGGACCGCATGGTCCCTCGTTCCTGGAGAGCTCTGAAATCCTGCGGGCGGGACAGCATCACGAGGCGAGGCCTGGTGGCCCGCCGACTCGTCAGGCCGACAGACGCTTTCGACCGCGAGCCCGGCGCGCGGCGAGAACGCGGCGCCCGCCCGAGGACTTCATCCGGGCGCGGAAGCCATGTTCCTTGGCGCGGTGGCGCTTCTTGGGCTGAAAGGTCTGCTTCATCGGAACTGCGCGGGATCCTCTCCATCAGGCCTCGGGGCTTGGT
>JANMPD010000100.1:0-15068 GCA_031369685.1 Chloroflexota bacterium
CACGGCGAAGGTCCAGGACGAGGTCGGGCACGCGCAGCTCCTGTATCGCGTCGCCGAGGACCTCGGCAAGCCGCGCGAGGCCATGTTCGATGACCTGCTCGCCGGCAAGACGAAGTTCCACAACGTCTTCCACTACCCGACGAAGACCTGGGCGGACATCGGGATCATCGCCTGGCTTGTCGATGCCGCGGCGATCGTCGCCCAGCAGGCTCTGCGCGACTCGTCATACGGCCCGTACGCCCGGACGATGCAGAAGATCTGCTGGGAGGAATCGGTCCACATCATGCACGGGCGCGATGTCGTGGTGACGCTCATGACCGGCTCCGACACGCAGCGAGCCATGGTCCAGGAGGCCCTCGATCGATGGTGGGGACCGTTGATGCAGATGCACGGGCCACGGAGCGACCGGACGAAGGACCGGGACCTCCACTGGCGGATCAAGGCGAAGACCTCCGAGGAGCTGCGCCAGGAGTTCCTCACGATCTACGTGCCGCGAATGCTCGAGCTCGGACTGGTGATCCCGGATTCAGAGCTACGGTTCGACGATCTGGCCGGCGAGTGGCGCTACGCCGACCCGGACTGGGCGGAACTCCGAACCGTGGTCACCAACCACGGCCCCATGTCCGAGGAGCGGCTCGAATTCCGGCGGGTGAATCGCGCGGCCACGGCGTGGGTCCGGGACGCGATCCTGGCCGAGCCACGGTCGGCGGTATGACCGACAACGGCGATCGCATGGTCGACGAAGGGGCCCCGGTCACACCGCCCGGTGCGCCGACCGGTGTCCTCGAGCCGTGGGAGGTCTTCCGCCAGGAGAAGGACGGGGATCCGATGCGCCATGGCGGCAACGTGATGGCTCCCGACCGCGAGCTCGCCCTGCACTACGCCCGTGAGATGTTCAGCCGCCGCGGCGAGAGCGTCCGCCTCTGGGTTGTCCGCCGCGCCGACATCGCGGTCCTCGACGACCTCGACCTGCTCCAGCCGCCGCTCGACCGTTCGTTCAAGAAGCCGGGCGGCTACGTCATGCGGGACAAGCTGGCCGCCGCCCGCGATCGGGCCGGGACATCGAAGCCGAAGGCCCGCGAGTGATGTCCACCGTCGTTCTCGAGCCGCGGGTCTCGGCGGCCCTCGCCGAATTCCTGTTGTCGATGGCCGACGACGAGTTCGTGATCGGGTTTTCCGATTCCGAATGGACGGGCATCGCCCCGATCCTCGAGGAAGACGTCGCGATGAGCTCGCTCGCCCAGGACGAGCTTGGTCACGCGCGGGCGTTCTACGAGTTGCTGGCCGGGCTTCTCGCGGATGGCCGCGATGCCGACGCGATTGCCTACGATCGTGAGCCCGAGGCCTACCATCACGCCCGGCTGCTCGATCACGGCCGTGGTGACTGGGCGATGACAATGGCCCGCCGCCTCCTCTACGAAACCGCTGATGCCGCGCGCCTCGCCTCGATCGGGGAGGGCTGGCCGCCGCTGGCGGAGCTGGTGGCGAAGATCCGGCGCGAGGAGCGCTATCACGTGATGCATGTGCTGGCATGGGCGGATCGGCTCGCCCGCGCCGGCGGGGAGGCGCGCGCGCGATTCATCGCAGCGCTCGAGATGCTCGCGCCGGACGCGGGCTCGGTTCTCGCGTCGCCGGACGGGGAGTCAGCGCTGCTCGATGCTGGGGTCCTGTCGCGTCCGATGGCGGACGCCGCCTCGGCGTGGCGATCAGAGGTCGCCGCGGTCCTCGGCCCGCTCGGTATCACGCTGGATCTGTGCCAGGGCGGTGCGCCACGTGGCCCGGCGGCCGGCGGCGCGGCGGGCGACGGAGCTGCAGGCGTCGACCGGCGCGAGCCAACCGAGGCCTTCCGATGGCTCTGGGGCGCGTTCACGTCCGTCCGTCGGTCCGAGCCGGGTGCGACGTGGTGAGCCCTGCCCTGCCGATTGATGCGACTCGGCGCATAACGCCCGCGGGACCTTCGCCCGTGCGTGATGCGACTCGGCGCATCAGCCCGGACGAAGTGCGAGACCTGCTCCGTTCCGTTGCCGACCCCGAGATCCCGACTGTGTCGATCGTCGATCTCGGCATGGTGGAAGCGATCGAGGTCCTGCCGGATCGCATCACGATCGAGTTGCTTCCCACGTTCGTGGGCTGCCCGGCCCAGCAGATAATCCGAGACGCTGTCATTGAGGCCCTCGGACCATTTGGCCTCCCGGTGACGGCCGAGTTCAGCTTCCGCGTCCCGTGGACCTCGGACCGGATCAGCCCACGAGGCCGCGAGCGGCTGGCGGCATCGGGTTTCGCGCCACCCGCCGAGCCGGCCGACGTGCGATGCCCGTACTGCGCGTCGGCGCGCCTGGCGATGGACAGCGCCTTCGGCCCGACCCAGTGCCGGTCCCTCTTCTATTGCCGCGACTGCCGTCAGCCGTTCGAGGCCTTCAAGTCGGTCTGACCGCGTCCGGGCCCCAGGCCCCCTGGCGCGGGCGCGCATCGGGCGGGCGTCCGTTGTCTATCTTAAGGTTGCGTCGCACCTCGCCGCCGATTCGCTGGCATGCCCATCTCGGAGGAATGCAACGACGATGTCGCGGACGGCCTCATCCCGGAAGCTTGTGTGACCGACAACGTTGGTCGTGCATAGCGCCGACATGCCGATGAGATCAGGCGCGGCGGCGAGGAGGCTGACCGGAGCGAGAATGTCGTGCGGTGAGGCCACCAGGAGGACGTCGGGTCGTTCGGCGGCGCTCACGATCGCCGCGATCGGGCGACGGGGGAATCCAACGCACGGAGCGAACTCAGACGCATAGGCCGTGATGAGATCCTGACCACGGATGACGTAACCGGCGACGTCACCCGGATGATCAATGTCGGAGCAGATTGATCGATAGAATACGGAGCGGTCGAGGTCGAAGAAGAGGCTCTCGCCCATCGACCACAGCCCGGTGCCGTCCCCCGACAGCGCCTCGCCGACCGCCAAAGCGTAGGCGTCCCAGTACTGCTCGCTTCGCAAGGCCAGCTCCGTCGCCTGGTCGAACATGACGGGCGTGAGCGTGAGGTTCCCTGATCCGACGGTCGGGCTCGCATTGATGACGGCCGCCCGCAGGCGCCCGAACGTCAACGGCTCGCCTGCACCCACTGCCGATGCGCACGCCGTTTCAGCGCATCGAGCCAGAAGGTTTCTTGCCTCATTCCGTAACGCAAGATCGACCGACGTCAAGCGGAGTGACCACGGCACCTCCAGGCCTATGGGTGCATCCAGGACCGCCCGTGCCACACGGCCCGGGTATTTCCGCAGGTAGGCTTCGCCGATAGCCGATCCGTACGAGATCATCAGCAGGTCAACGCTGTCCTGGCCAAGTGCGGCGCGCAGGACTTCGAGCTCATCCGCGGCGGCTTCGGCCCCGATGTCCCCGGCGGTTCCAAATCCGCGTCGGCACTCGTCCCCCGTGCCTTGAGCGAGGACGTCGAGAGTCGCGTCCGTGCGCCCGGTTCCGAACGCGGTGGATGACGGGCCGCAACTTCCCTTGTCCGAGGAGGACGTCGTGCCGCTCCAACTGATGACCACGTAGCTCGCGTAGTCGACCGGAGGCGGATCAGCCGAGACGATCTCGAACGGCGAGACACCGGGTCCCCCGGGGTGGTAGATCAAGACTCTCCGACCGCGCAACGGATCTTGCTCTTGGTCCGAGATCAAAACCGCTTGAACAGTTTGCGGGCTCCCGAGGGAGTCGGGGATCTCGAGTTGCAGGCAGAATCTGAAGCGAGGCTCTGACGAGCTGTCGGCCGGTAATCCCTCTACCCCGGCGACCTGGCCACACGGGGCAAGCGTCGGGGCCGCCGTCTCCCGTGGAGATAGCGACGGGCTGGCGCAGGCCGAGATGGAGATGGCGCCTAATACAAGCCCTCCGATCGTCGGTAGCCGCAAGACGCGCCGCCAAGGCCCTTCTAGATCTGGCTTGGGCAACTGCTGGTGAAATCCTGCATTCCATACAGGATGTTCCAACCGCCCAACTGTGCATTGACTGCCTGCCGGATACTGACCCTCGCCGCGATCACTTTTGTGCCGGTGAATTCTGCGGCTTCGTACCTGCACCACTGGACCCCGCCGGAAGCCGTTTCCGCGCGCACGACTGGGTGCCAGTTCTCGGTCGACCTCGTCATCGACCCGCCGTAGGTCTCGTTGTGGGTGCCGCCAACACTGGCTGGGGGTTCTCCAAGGGTGACCGTGAAGGTATCGCTGAACCCGTAGGTTGTTACCTGGTTTGCCGTGCCCGGATAACTCTGTTCGGGCTCGCCAAACTCAAATTCGGTGGGAGAGCCACCCCATACCCCATTGTTGTCGAACTCCAGCCAGGCGCGCTTGAATCCTTGGCTGCTGGTAGCCCCAGTGATTGTTGCCGCCTGCATCTTGCCGAACATTCGGAAGTACTGATAAGCGGTACAGCTAGAGCAGGCCTTGTAATTCCACGCCGCGTTGATAGTCCAGAAGATCGTGCGCTTCCATGTGCCAACGGTATTAGCGATCGAGCCGTCCGTGTTGTAGACCCAAGCGCTAGACGGAGGCACAACGTACCCGGGCTGCGAAGCAACCGACATGGGTTTCGCGAACGGAGCTGCCTCGTAGACGAATTGGCCCTGGCTGTTCATGCCTGTCCACACGGTCAACGCTGTCTTCGCGTCCACGACGACTCGCTGGTCGCCGAAGGCGAATACCCGGTAAGTTCTTCGCTCCAACTGGAGGCCATCATCGCCTTCCGCCGCGACCCTTAGGGCGGCATTGGCGTCTTCGGAGCCCGAGATGTCTGCTGCCTTGACCTCATCTTGTGTCAAGACCCGAGGCGCAGACACGATTTTCAAGTCCGGCCCACTGCTCTCATCCGCTGAAGCGACCGCGTGAGCTGGCAAAGAGAGGCCCTAGGAGGAGCGTGACCAGAATTGCCTTGCGAAGTCGCGAAATCATCAAACGGCCCCTCCTGGTCTGCCTCGCCCCATCAGCGCGCTCAGACGGTACCCGTTCCACGAAAGGTATGTCAATATCTAGTTGTGTTCCCGTCTTCCATCCTTGTTCCCTGCAGCGTCGGTTGGCCGGCGCCGCGATGGATCAGGCGCGACCCCAGTTCCACCGAGAGGCGATCGACCCGGACCACCCACCCGCCAGGCGCAACCCACGCGAGGGCGAACATCGCGAGGCCGAAAACGATCACGGCATCTGCGTCCCGGATCGGTAAGGCCGCCCGCTTGACGATCCTACGATTCGTGATATATCGTCTATCGTAATAGTCTCCCGCACTGCGACACTGTCGACGTCCGGCAAAGCCACCTGAGGAGCTCAACCGTGGAACGTGCAAATCCCGTCGGCGGAACGAGAATCGCCGGACTTGCCTCGATCGTTACCGGCCTGGCCGGTGCGGCCTGGTTCTACCTGGAATCGACCCCGCCGCGGCTCGGCTTCGACGACACCGACAGCCCGGCGGTCAGCCTCCAATTCCTCGAGGGGCACGCGATCGTCTATGCCCAGGCGGGGGTGGTCCTGTTCGTCATGGCGATCGCGTTGATCATCGCCAGCCACGCCGTCTCCGAAGCGCTTGCCTCTCGGGCGACCCCCCTCGCCCTCCGCGTGGCCACGACATTCGGCCTGTTGTCGGCGGCGCTCTTCTTCATGCACGGCGTGCTGCGCCTCGGGGTTCAGCCGATCCTCTATGTCAACGGCCTTCGCGACGAGTGGGGCCAGACCGCATACCTCGTCAGTCAATTCGCCGGAATCCACGGGTTCGCCCAGGGCGCAGTCACGACGCTCTGCATCTGGGCTGTCGGGATCAGCATCATCGGTTTCCGAACCCGCGCGCTCCCGATCGGGCTCTGCATCCTGGGCCTGATACCGGGCTTTCGGCTTCTCGGGATCCTCGGGCCGATCCTCAAGTCAGCGGGCACGGACGAACTCCCCGGCGGCGTCTGGATCCTGTTCATGGCCTCGATCGTCGGGGTCATGGTGTGGTGCCTGGCGCTCGGGATCGTCCTGGTCCGCCGCGCTCCCTCGGCAGCGGCCGCACCTGCGGCGTAGCGACCCATCGCGACCGGGACCGAGACCGCCTCAAGCCTCGCTGAAACCCTCGGTGGCAAAGTCTCGATCGTAGGCAAACGCCTGGTCGATGCCTTCGGCCCGCATCACCGCGAAGCTCGCCTGATCGACGAGGCTGACACCCACCGATCGGGCGACCCGAAAGGCTCGCAAGGCCGCCACGTGCGTGGCCTCGTCCACCTGGATGACCCGGATCACCGGCAGCACACCGTCGATCAGGCGCTCGACCGCAACCCAGCCAAGCCGACGGGACACGAGAGCGACGGCCTCCACCACGACGTACGAGTGCGTCACGAGGTCGCGACCGCGGAGATGCCGGAAGGTCGCCTGTGCCCGGTCGTGGTTGGCGTCATCCTGGTCGAGGAGTGCGTAGAGGGCGGAGGTATCGACGAAGGCCGTCACTCGCCGAACGCATCCGCCACGGCATCGTCGTGGTCCTCGGAGATGGAGCTCCTGCCGGAGTGGAACCCGCCGACCGCCTCGAGGGCGGCGTCCCAGCGCCGATCCGTGTCGGCGGCCAGGGGATACGCCGCGTCGACCGCGTCGCGGATGAGGGCCGCCATCGACGTGCGTCGCCGCCGCGCAAGCCCTCGCAGTCGCAGGGCCTGCTCCTCGGTCAGCGAGATCTGGGTCCGTTCCATGGGCCACATGATACAGCATCACCGCATGTGATGTAACAACCCCGCCACCGGCACCCTGGCCACCTCGCCCAGACGCTGCTCGCCGAGGGCTCGGACATCAGGTCGGGCGTGATGCCATTGCCGGCCGATCCCGTCGCACCGCGAGTACGCCGAGCGCGGTCCAGCCGATGGTGAAGGCGACGAGACCGGCCATGATGAGTACGTCGTTGAACCCGCCGCCGCTTCCCCCGGACATCGAGAGGATCGGAGCAATGCCGAGCACTGCCGCCGCTCGACGGGAGAGGACGCCCGTGCGGTAGGTGGCGATCGCGAACAGGGACGACCCGATGAAGAACGTCATGAGGCCGAAGAAGAATGCATCCGTGAGGTCCGCACTCCCGAAAGCGACGCCGACGGTGCCGACAACCACGGCGACCGTGCCGACCGCCGGGACGACGAACGCGGCCCACGAGAGCGCGGGCTGCACGCGCGCCTGGAAGGCACTCAACCCCGCGAGCGCCACGAGGAGGGACAGCGATCCCCCGACCATCATGACCGCCGGCGCCCCGACGACGGCACTTCCGGAGCGTTCGTTCAAAATCACGAATCCGGCGGTCCAGAGTGGCGCGCCGATGATGGCGGCAAGGCCGCCAAGGCGAAGCGACATGGTGAATCCTCTCCTGGGTGCTGGCCGACTTCCGATGTTCCGCAGTCGGAGGTTCGCGTCGAGGGCGCCGAGCAGGATGTCGGCGGCATCGAACGGTCCAAGCGGGCGCTCGTCGAGGATGGCGAGGAATTCCTCACCGTAGCGGGCCCGCCAACGCGGCGGGTAGAGGCCAATGAGGAAGGCCCTCACGGCGCTGGTTCACCGAGCTGGCGCAGGCCCTGTTTCGCGAACTTCGACAGGCCGCGGAGCTGCTCTGCCAGGTTGGCGGCGCCGACCGCCGTGAGCCGATACGGCCGCCGTCGGTCGACTTGCGGGAGCGCCTCGATGAGCCCGAGCTCCTCGAGCCGGACAAGTGCGGCGTACAGCGTCCCGGCGCCCATGGGCCGTCCCGTTCCGCTCTCGACGTCATGCATGATCGCGTAGCCGTGCTTCGGTCCATCACTCAGGCTGACAAGGATGAGCAGCGACGGCTCGGCGAACCGGCCGAACTCGGGAGCCTTGCCCGTCATCCGGACCTCCTGCACTTACGACCGTCGATATATCGATAGGCGATATATACGCCCCCAGGCTATGTGTGTCAAGGGGTGGCGCTCTGAGGCTTGCCCGCCCCCGGAGGGGCCGCCTTCCAGGAGGCCTGATCGACGAGGGCCCGCAGCTCCGACGGGACCAGTCCCATGACATATGGTAGAATGTATGGCATGGAGAAGACGACTGTCTACCTGCCAAGCGAGCTGAAGCGTGCCCTTGAGCGGGCCGCGCAGCTCGAGGGTCGAAGCGAGGCTGACCTCATCCGCGAGGGTGTAGCCGTCGTCGTGGAGCCGCACCGGGTTGCCGAACCCACGCTGCCACCGTTCAGCAGCGGTACGGGTGATCTCGCCTCGCGCGTGGACGAACTGCTCGAGGGCTTCGGGGAGTCGTGATCCTCATCGATACGAGCGCGCTCCTCAGCGCGATGGACACGGACGACCCGGACCAGAAGCGAACGGCGGCCGCAATTCGCGCGTCGCGCGGCCCCCGGCTCGTGTCGCCGTTCGTCCTCGCCGAGCTGGATTACCTGCTGACTCGACGCGTGGGCGCGTCCGCGGCCCGACGGCTTCTCGATGAGGTGATCCGGGGTGTCTATCGACTGGAGCCATTCGACTCGGACGACATCGGACGCGCTGGTCTCATCCTCGATCGGTGCCGGGACCTCGACATGGGCCTCGCGGACGCATCCATCATCGTCCTCGCCGAGCGACACGGGATTCAAGACCTCCTGACGCTGGACAAGCGCCACTTCCGCGCCGTCCTGGGGCCAGCAGGCCGGCCGTTCCGAATCCTGCCGGCCGACGCGACCGCCGCGTGAGCGCTGCCCCAGCGATCGGCACCGTCGGCGTCGTCGGCGCCGGGACGATGGGCGCGGGGATCGCCCAGGTTGCAATCGAGGCGGGCTGGCAGGTCCGCCTTCACGATGCGCTTCCGGGCGCTGCCGAGCGTGGTCGGGACCGGGTCGCGGATGGGTTGCGCAGACGCGCCGCGAAACACTCGATCACCGGCGATGAGGCCGCCGAATGGGTGGACGAACGCATCTCGCGCCTGACGATCGAGCTCGATCCGGGCGCCGTCACCGCCGGCGCCGATCTCGTGATCGAGGCGATCGTGGAGGATCTGGCGCCGAAGCGGGCGCTGTTCGCAGTCTTCGATGCTGCCGCCTCGCCTGCCACCATCCTCGCCACCAACACGAGCGCGCTGTCGGTAACGGCCATCGCGGAGGCTGCCGTCGCGCACCCTGAACGCGTCCTCGGCCTCCACTTTTTCAACCCCGCGCCCGTGCTGCCGCTTGTTGAGGTGGTCGCCGGGGCGCGGACGGACCCGGCCGCGCTGGCGCGGGCGACCTCGATTCTGGCGGCCTGGGGCAAGACCCCCGTCCGGTCGGCGGACAGCCCGGGGTTCATCGTCAACCGGGTGAACAGGCCATTCACCATCCAGGCGCTCCGGATGCTGGAGGCCGGCGAGGCAAGAGTCGAGGAGATCGATGCCGCGATACGAGCCTACGGCTTCCCGATGGGCCCGTTCGAGCTGATGGACCTCGTGGGGCTGGACGTCAACCTTGCCGCCGCGACCGCGATCTGGGAAGGGCTCGGCCGCCCCGAGCGCCTCCGGCCATCGCCGATCCAGGCGTGGCTCGTGGCGCACGGCCGGCTCGGCCGCAAGTCCGGCGTGGGGTTCTACCGCCACGAGGAGGGAAAAGAGCCCGTCCCCGAGTTGCTGCCGAACGATGTCCCACCGTGGCCCCTTGAAGGCCGATCGCTCGCCGCAGCGGAGATCGTTCGCCGAATTCGGGGCGCGGTCGCCTCCGAGGCGATCCTCGCCCGTGACCTCGGCGTCGCGTCCGAGTCAGACATCGACACCGCCCTCAGGCTCGGCGCCGCCCACCCCGAAGGTCCGCTCGCGTCGCTTTGGGTGCTTCAGCCCCACTGAGGACGCGATGGACTCGACCGTGGTCCCATTCACTTTGAACTGGACCGTGGCTGCGCTCTTGACAAAGGGTGTCAAGCCCTTGGATGCGAGGGGACCGCTCGCGGTGATCGACTCGTTTTCCCTACGACTTCGTCCGCAGGTTTCGGCCGCGGCCAGCGTCCCATCCTGTCCACCTACAATCACCTAATGACGCACGTCGTTTCCCGAGACCTGCATCGGCCCATTCGCGAGGCGTGGATCGTCGAAGCCGTGCGGACGCCGATCGGGCGCTATGGCGGCGCACTGGCGACGGTCCGTCCGGACGACCTCGCCGCGCTCGTGATCCGGGCGGTGGTGGATCGCTCGGGGATCGATCCTGCCCTCATCGAGGATGTCATCCTCGGCTGCGCGAACCAGGCCGGCGAGGACAACCGCGACGTGGCCCGGATGGCGCTGCTCCTCGCTGGGCTCCCGGTCGAGGTTGGCGGGCTGACGGTCAACCGGCTGTGCGGATCCGGGCTCCAGGCGATCAATTCGGCTGCCCACGCGATCGCCGTCGACGACGGCGACGTGTTCATCGGTGGCGGCGTCGAATCGATGACGAGGGCGCCGTATGTCATGGCCAAGCCCGAGAACGCCTACGACCGGGGCAGTCGCGAGCTCCAGGACACGACCCTCGGCTGGCGGTTCATCAACCCGAAGCTGGCCGCGAAGCACTACCCATATTCAATGGGCGAGACCGCAGAAAATGTCGTCGATCGCTGGGCGGTCAGCCGTGAGCGGCAGGACGCCTTTGCGCTGGCGAGCCAGCAGAAGGCCGTGGCTGCGATCGAGCGCGGCGCCTTCGACGGCCAGATCGTGCCGGTGCCGATCCCCCAGAAGAAGGGCGACCCGTTGCTGCTCACCCGTGATGAGCACCCGCGGGCCGATTCCTCCATGGAGTCGTTGGCGCGGCTCCGACCCGCGTTCCGCGAAGGCGGCTCCGTCACAGCAGGGAACAGCTCCGGAATCAACGATGGCGCATCGGCGGTGCTGCTCGTTGAGGCGGACCGAGCCCGGGCGCTGGGCCTCAAGCCGCTCGCGCGCGTGGTGTCGACGGCCGTGGCCGGGATCGACCCCGCGATCATGGGCGCCGGACCGATCCCAGCCGTCCGCAAGGCGCTCGCCAGGGCCGGCATCGCCGTCGGGGACCTGGATCTCGTCGAGCTCAATGAGGCGTTCGCGAGCCAGTCCGTGGTCTGCATCGACGAACTCGGGTTGGACCCGGAACGGGTCAATGTGAACGGTGGCGCGATCGCCCTCGGTCACCCGCTCGGGATGAGCGGCGGCCGGTTGGTCACAATGCTCGTCCACGAACTTGCCGCGCGCGGAGGTCGCTACGGCCTCGCCACGATGTGCATCGGGGTCGGCCAGGGAATCGCGACGGTCGTGGAGCGCATCGAGGGCTGAGTCCGGGTCACGCGCATGCGGGTTGCGGCGCGGCGGACGCGGCTGCCGCGCGCTGCTTCAGCCCCGGCGCGTGCCCCGTCGGGTCGGCCCCAGCCGGGTCAGCCCCGGCCGGACCCCTGGATCTCCTCGTGGGCCCGGGCAAGGGCCGCTTCGAGGGAAACGCCGGGCATCGAGCCCACAGCGGCCCAGCGCAGGACCACCGGTGCCTCGATCGCCTGTAGCCAGACGCGACAATCGGCCATCATCCGCTCCGCCGCGTATCGTGCTTCCCGATCCGTCGTCTCCGGCAGGAGCACCTGGAAGGTCGCCTCGCCAGTGCGCGTGGCCAGGTCACTCGCGCGCACGCCACGCCGCACCGAGTGGGCAATCGGTGCCGCTACACGGCCCAGCCAGGCACGCGCCTCATCGGTTGCCGTCGCCGGCAGGCCGGCGATCACCAGGACCGCTGCCGGGCGTCCATAGCGTTGACTGCGCCGGCTCTCGCGCTCCAGGGCTTTCAACCAGACGTCCGGCTTTGCGACGACCCCGAGCGGATGGACCCGCCGCCGGCGCGCATCTTCCGTGGGTCCTCGACCCTTGGAGGCGGCAGCACTCTCCTCGCCCTCGGGGTGTTCGGGGCCACTCAGGAACGCGGTGATCGCCTCGTCGACGCGTTCGTCACCGAGGTCAGGCATCGAGAATCGGCGGGAGCGATTGGACGTCGGAGCAGTCATGGCTCAGCCTGCGGGTGTGCTGGTCCGACATTGGTGCGGGCCCAATGGCCTGCGGTTGCCGGGTGAAGTGCCAAGGTTAGCCGAGCCGGGCCGATCATGTCTCGAAGCCAATTTCTGGCACACCTGTTGTCGAAATCGGTTGACGTGCGTAGGATGTAGTCCTTGATCGGGCAACCGATCGCCCAACCAGCCACCCGCATCCTCTGGAGAGGACACCTGATGATCGACCAGCAGCCGACCGTCGTCTCGCTTACTGATGCCGCGGCATCGCGACTTCGCGAGCTGACCAAGGAAGAGACCAACCCCAACGTCGGCCTCCGGGTCTACGTGTACTCGGGCGGCTGCTCGGGCTACAAGTACGGAATGATGCTCGAAGATGCGCCGACCGCCGAGGACAACATCCTCGAGGCGAACGGCGTCAAGGTCTACGTCGATGGCCAGAGCGTCGACCTGCTCAAGGGCTCGTCGATCGACTACGTCGACACGCTCATGGGCGCCGGGTTCACCGTGAACAACCCGAACGCCACGACCGGCTGCGGCTGCGGCAACAGCTTCCGCACCGCGAGCGACGAGGGACAGGCGCGTTCCTGCGCCCACTGACCTGTATTTCGCACCCAGCGACCATCGAAGCCGTCGGGCAACCGGCGGCTTCCTGATTCCTGCCTCCTCGTGACGGCCCTCGACGACGCGCTGCGCGCCGCGGATACGGTCGCAGACACGTTCCTCGTCGGGAAGCACATACCGGGAGTCGCCTACGGCGTCGTCGTCGGCGGTGAACTCGTCCACACCCGCGGAATCGGCACGATCCGGGTCGGGGAGGATGCGTCGCCGGATGCGAATTCCGTCTTCCGGATCGCGTCGATGACCAAGAGCTTCACCGCCGCGACCGTCATCAGCCTTCGCGACGAGGGCAGGCTGGCGCTTGACGACCCGATCGCGACGTACGTGCCGGAACTCGCGGCGCTTCGAGCACCGACCCGGGATGCACCGACCATCAGCGTGCGCCACCTGCTCACGATGGCATCCGGGCTCGCAACCGATGATCCGTGGGGAGATCGCCAGCAGGGCCTCGATCTGGGAAGTTTCCGAGAGTTGCTCGGCGGCGCCCTGACGTTTGCCTGGACGCCCGGCACCCGGTTCGAGTACTCGAACCTCGGCTACGGGATCCTCGGGCGGCTGATCACCAACGTCGCGGGCGCCGAATACCGTGACGTCGTCCGGCAGCGGATGCTCGATCCGCTCGGGATGACCGCGACCACGTACCTCGAGTCCGAGGTTCCGCCCGAGCGATTGGCCCACGGGTATCTGTGGCGGGACGACACGTTTCAGGAGGAGCCGAGGGACCCGTATGGGGCCCTGGCCGCGATGGGCGGTGTCTTCACGTCGCTCCGGGACCTGGCGACGTGGGTCGGCTTCTTCACGGATGCCTATCCCCCACGGGACGAACCCGAAGCGGGCCCGTTGTCCCGGGCCAGTCGGCGGGAGATGCAGCAGGCTGCCGGCGCCTGGTGGCCGAGCGTCGCGATGCCGAACCCGGATGCGCAACCTGAGATAGCGGCCGGCGGCTACGGCCTCGGGCTGTTCGTCGAGGACGACCTGCGCTGGGGCCGGATCGTCGGACACAGCGGCGGCTATCCGGGTTTCGGATCCAACATGCGCTGGCAACCGGGCTCCGGGCTCGGGGTCGTCGTGCTGGCCAACCTTCGATACGCGCCAAGCTCGCTTCTGGCTCGCCAGCTTATGGCCTCGCTGCTCGCGGCTGACGTGGTTCGCCCGCGCCGGATCCGACCGTCGAACGCGCTCACGACGGCACGGGCAGCCATCGCCCGCCTGATGGCAGGTTGGGACGACGACCTCGCCCGTGGGCTGTTCGCGATGAACGTGGAGCTGGACGAACCGCTCGACCGGCGGCGGGTCGAACTGGCGCGGATTCGAGAGACGCACGGCGTCCTGCGCCCGGATCCTGACCTGCCGGAGGAGTCCCAGACGCCGCTCCACGCGACGTGGTGGCTGGCGGACGATCATGGGGGACGGCTACGGGTGGAGATCCGGCTCTCACCGGAGGCCCCGCCGCTGGTTCAGACGTTCATCGTGACATCGGTACCGGCTCCGGCCGAAGCGCTGCGGACCCGAGCGTCGGCCGTGGTCGCGGCGATCAACGGGCCACGGCCGGCCATCCCTCCGCATTTCGAGCTCGGCCCGGATCTCGATCGAGGTGCGCTCGATCGGATCGTGCGGATCGTCGCCGCGCGGCACGCGCCGCTGGCATTGGGTCCTGCGACCGCCGGCGACGGGACGACCGAGGCGACATGGCGCCTGCAAAGCGATCAGGGCGAGCTGGACCTTGTCCTCCGCTTCAATCCGCACCTGGACCGGATCACCAACCTGGCGATCGCCCAGCGCCCTCCGACCATGCCACCGCACGAAGACTGATCGGACCGATCAGATCATCCCGTGGGCTATTTGCCGGAGTACCTTCGGGTAGTTGGATTCAACCCCCGCTGCGTTGACAGTTGGCGACGACCGAGAGGTTCTCGGGCACCAATCTCAGGCGCGACGTGACCAGCACCACGGAATCCAGCGTTCTGTATCGGACGCCGAGTCGGGCGTGGATGGCGGTCCCGGGGATCGGGGCCATCTTCGTGGTTGCCTTCCTCCTCATGCCAGCCGGTACCGTTGTGCAGTCGTTGGTCTACGACGCCCTCGGCATCGCGACGTTGGGAATCGCCTTCGTCAGCCTCCGACGCTATCGGCCGCGAGGGGCCCTGCCATGGATCCTCCTGGCTGCCGGTCAGGCCTCATTCGTGGTCGGGGACATCATCTGGACTGTCTTCCAGGCGCTGGGTCAGGATCCCTTCCCGTCGACGGCCGACGGTGCCTACCTGTTGGGCTATCCCCTCATGGCCGTCGGCCTGCTCGTAGCGATCCGCCGACGGATCACGGGCGGTGACCGAGCCGGCCTGCTCGATGCCGCAATCCTTGCAACAGGGACGTCGGTCGCCTGGTGGGCATTCGTGCTCGGGCCACAGGCCGCGTTCGCCGATCCGGAACCCGTGGCCTTCATCATCTCGCTGGCCTATCCGGTCGGGGACCTGCTGCTCATCGGGATGGCGCTCGGTCTCGCA
>JANMPD010000104.1:0-17080 GCA_031369685.1 Chloroflexota bacterium
GCCGCGCCGGAAGCGCCGTAGATCAGGACGCTCTGACCCGCGCGGAGGCCCGCAGCCCGCAGGCAGGCGAGCGCAAGTCCGGCCCCATCCGTCGCGGCGACCGCGGTCGCGAAACTGACCTGCGCCGGCTTCAGCGCGAGCGCCGCGCCCTCGCGGACGCAGACGTACTCGGCGTGGGCACCGAAGCCCTTGACCCCGAATACCGGATCACCAATCCCGAACGCCGTGACCGCCGGACCCACGGCCTCGACGACCCCGGAAAACTCCATGCCGGTGACTTGCTCCCGCGGGCGCAAGAGGCCGGTGAACAGGCGGCTGATGATGAATTCCGCGCTCCGCATTCCACAGTCCGTACGGTTCATCGTCGACGCGAAGACCCTCACGAGGACCTCGTCCTCCTTCGGCTCGGGTCGCTCGACGTCCTCGATTCGCAGGACTTCGGGAGGGCCGTAGCGGTCGTGGACAACAGCTTTCATGAGCCGCCGTCGCTCACGGTCAGGACGACGTTGCCCGTCTTCTGCCACGTCTCGACGTAGGCGTGGGCCTCGGCGACCTGCTCGAATGGATAGCGACGATCGATGACCGGGCGATACTCGCCGGCCTCGATGAGGGCCTTCGCCAACAGGATGTCCTCCTTGTTCCGAAAGCCGCCGGCGAAGACCAGTCGCCGGGTCCCGAACCAGCGGGTCAGGACGAGGTTCACGAGGGTATCGAGCTTGTGCGGCCCGAGGTCCGTTTCGACGTAGATGCCGCCGGGCCGAAGGCCGCGCCGGCCCCAGTGGTAGGCGTATTTGCCGACGGCATCGATGATCGCGTCGAAGCCATCGGCGTTCCTCGTGAAGTCCTCGACGGTGTAGTCGATGACTTCGTCCGGGCCGAGCGACCGCACCAGCTCGACGTTCTTCGCATTGCAGATTGCGGTCACGTGCGCGCCGTAGTGCTTCGCGATCTGCACGGCCGCGGTCCCGAGGGATCCGGAGGCGCCGTAGATGGCGATCCGCATGCCGGAGCGGATCTTTGCCGCTCGCAGCGTCGCGAGCGCCTCGTTCGTACCGTCGCAGACGGCCGCGGCATCCTCGAAGCTCATGCCGGTCGGCATGAGCGCGATCGGGCCGGTCTCGTTGATGCAGATGAACTCCGCATGGGCCCCGAAGCTACGGGGACCGCCGAACACCCGGTCGCCGACCTGGAATTCGCGGATCGATGCCCCGACTGCGGCGATCTCGCCCGCGAACTCGACCCCAAGGGTCCGGACCCGTGGCCGGCGGAAGCCCATCAAGAGTCGCCAGATGAACGGGTTGGCGGCCCGAAGGTGGGTGTCCGACTGGGAGACGGTGGACGCGCGCACCCTGACGAGGACCTCGTCGTCGCCGAGCACCGGGGTCGGCACCTCTTCGATGTGCAGGACGCTGGGCGGACCGTAACGATCCTGGACCACGGCTCTCATGCCTTCGTGCGCTCCTTTCGGCTCGGGCTCGGTTGGCGATGGATTGGCCCGCCCGCCTGCCACGCCCTGCCTGCCCGGTAGAGCTCAGCGGGCCGCCCGCCGGCGGGCCCCGGCCGCGAACGACGCCCGGTCGGGATCACCCAGCCATCGTCGGCCGCGACGCTCCGGCGGAAGTTCGCCGCGTCCAGCTGGACACCCCAGATGGCCTCATAGACCGCTCGCAGTTCGGCCAGGGTGAAGGTGGACCCCACGAACGCGGTCGCGATGCCGGTGACTGCCAGCTCCACCCGGACGCGTTCGATGGCGTCGCGCACGATCCGGAGGTGATCGAAGGCCAGGTCGAGTGACCCGTTGAGCAGATCCGCCACCGGGACGAGGGAAGCGTCCGCAGCATCGGTGCCCGCCACGATTGCCCCGACGTCGCGAAGCACGGCGAGGTAGCCGACCGTGACCACGTTCATCCGTGGATCGCGGCCGGGATCGCCGTACGCCCCGAACTGGGTGAGCAGGCTCGCGGCGTCGACGCCCGTCTCCTCCGCCAGCTCCCGTTTGGCCGCTTCGTCCAGCGTCTCGGTGGGGCGCTTGAAGCCACCGGGGACCGCCCACATGTCCTTGTAGGGCGCCTCTCCGCGCCGGATGAGGAGGACGTGGAGACGTCCATCGGCCATCGTCAGGATCACCACGTCGACCGTCACCGCGAACGGCGGAAACTGCGATGGATCGTAGGTCGCGGGAGCGTCCAAAGGGTTTGTTTTGGTCGTCACGACCATTACTTTATGAGGACGGTTAAGGTCTTGTCGACAAGAACCGGCAAGTGCGGCTCGGTTCGCACCTAACCCGTGCTCACCGTCCCCAGCACCTGGAGATCGACCGGCAGGTCCTCGACTCGGTTCGTCACGCGGACACGAATGGACCGCGGCGGATCGGCACTGGCCAGAGCGATTCCGGAAGGCCCCGCAGCGACGGCGACGAATCCGTCGATCAGCGCCCGGGCGGTCCATCGTTCGCCGAGTCGCGCGGGACACGGGTGGACCTCGATCCGCCCGCTTTCGAAGAGATCGGCGTGGAGGAAGAGATTGACCGGATCGGGGACTCGCTGAACCTCGATCTGAGCGACGTGGAGCGCCTCCGCGATCGCCAGGACGGTCGCGTCCGAAGCGGGCAGGAGGAGGTCATGGCGACGCAGACTGTCCCGCCCGACAACGTACATGGGACGCCGACGATTGGTGACCAGCCGCGTGCCCATCCGGAGATGGAACGTCCCGCCGAAGACGCGCGTGTGGTGCGGCGACAGCCACTCATCCGGCTCCGCCTGGACCCAGGCGAAGAGGGACGCCACTTGCCCGCCTTCCGGGTTCTCGACGCTGAGGAGCTGCCCTCGGAGGACCGACACGACCGCAGACGCGCCGCCCGGGATCAGGACATCAGCCTCCGGCGGGAGAGGTCCCGGGGACGGATCCGTCATCAGAAGCGGCATCACTCGGCCCCGTCAAGGTGCGCTGCGACGCCGACCACGACCCGCATCGGCGATGGCCGGAGCCCGTTGCCGGGAATGATGTCCTGGGGACACGGCGACAACGCTCCGAACAGGTCGACGAGGGCTCGAAGCACGATCCGCTCGCCCGGACGACTGACCGGATCGGTCAGGCCGATGCGCCCGTCGCCGACCACCGGCGTGTTCTGGAACAGGTTGAGCGGCTCGGGAAACCGGCGCGCGTCGACGCCCCTTCCATGGACGGCGTTGAACAGGTTCTCGAAGCAGTTCCGATGGCCGGGTACGCCGAATTCAACCGCATAACGCGTTGGGTCACAGGCCGGGATGGTGGCATCGTGAACCCCGACGTCATCGGCGACCACTTCGAGGATGGGCCGCCGGCGATTGGACACGAGGCGGTCGCCGGCATGGACAAAGAGGTTCTGGAGCGCCTCTCGGCAGTGCACTGGACTCAACCATTCGTCGGGGTCCGCCGTCACGAACGCGACGAAGTCGCCGGTCTGCTCACCCTCGAGATCGATGACGGTAATGAACTCACCGGCCCTGGCATCCCAGGGACCGCCGAAACCGCCAGGGACGACAACGTCGACGCGCGGCGTCATCGAATACGCACCAACAGGTCGGTAGGGTTGAGCCCGGCCGTGAGGGTGATGTCCTGCGGGCAGGCAGAGACTGCGATGACGCATGGCATCTCCGCTCGAACCACGATGTGGTCACCCGCCTTGGTGGCCGGCCGCATGATCTCGAACCGACCGTCGGGATGGAGGTGGAAGTTCGTCCAGATGTTGAACGGCTGGGGGCAGACGACGTCGCCGTACCCGGCCCGCTTCATGGCCAGCTCGAGATTCTCCTGGCACGAACCATGCCAGCCTCGGTGGCCGAGCTCCTCGTAGCGCCACGGGTCACAGGCGGCCGACAGGAAGTCATGGACGGGGACGGGATCGTCCACGATCCGGATCATCGGGCGGCGACGATTCGAGAAAAAGGCATCACCGACACCGGGCATCAACCGCATGTTCGCAATCCTGGTGTGAGGAGCCGACAGATACTCGCCAAGGTCGTTCTCGTAGTAGGCCCAGAAGTCGGCAGGTTGTTGGCCCTGCAGATCGACGATCTCGATCTCGGCACCAGCATCGACCCGGAACGCAATCCCGGTCCGAGCGGGAATGTGGATTTCGCCTGGGCTGGTCCCATCAATGGTCGACATGAATCTTCCTCACGCTGCGCGGGCTATGAACCGGCCATGTCCAGGGCGTCCGATCGGCTGGCCTCCGCGCGCGACCGGCACCCCGCGACTCCAGGTTTCAACGACCGATCCCCGGAGCGACCGGCCCTCGTAGGGCGACCACCCGGCACTGCCTGGCAGGTCGGCCGCGCGAACGGTCCACGAGCGGTTTGGATCGACGAAGACGAGATCGGCGTCGTAACCGACCGCAATCGCCCCTTTTTGGCGGAGCCCGAACAGACGAGCGGGCGTCGACGCCGTCACCCGAATGAGCGACTCCCAGTCGATCGAACCACCGGCCACGAGATCGAGCAGCAGCGGCAGAAAGAGGTCAAGGCCCGGGACGCCTGGAATGATCTCGGTCATGCTCGCACCAGCCTTTCCCTGGCGGCTGATGGCGCAGTGATCGGAGCCGATCGTGTCGATGGATCCGTCCCGGATCTGATGGCGCAGCTGCTCTCGAGCGAGGACATCGCGAACCGGCGGCGCCGTCATGGCCCACGCGCCCTGTTCAGCGAGGTCGGAGTCGGCCAGGACGAGGTAATGCGGGCACGTCTCGACGAACGCCGCTACGCCCTGCGATCGAGCGGCAGTGACCGCATGCACGATCGAAGGGTGACTGGCGTGCACGATCAGGACCTCGACCCCGTGACGTCCTGCAAGCTCGAGGATCCCAACGACCGCGGACTGTTCGGCAGCGAGGCTGTGCCACTCGGGAAAGTTCGCCACGGACGCGTGATTGGCCGTCGTCAGCGCAGCCGCGGTCGACGCAAGCACGGAGGCATCCTCGGCATGCACGAGCGCCCGAGCCCCGATGCTATGGAGCTCGTCGAAAAGGTCATCGAGACGCGCCGGGTCGTCGAACCCATCGAGCAAGGTGCCCGTCGGGCAGGTGAAGACTTTGATCCCGGTCGCGCCAGCCGCCCAAAGGCCCCGCAGCTCACCGAGGTGGGCCGGGGACGCGCCGGCATGGAGCCCGAAGTCAATCAACGATGTTCGACTGCCCAACCGGCGCTTGGCCTCGAATTCGCTCAGCGTTACGACCAACGGCGTCGTGAGCGGATGATCGAGCAGCGTCGTGACGCCTCCGACCGCTGCACCCGCAGTTGCATCACGGAAGTCCGGCGGGCTCGTGAACCCGGGCTCCCACTGGTGGCCGTGTCCGTCGATGGCGCCGGGAAGGACATACAGGTCGGTCGCATCAACGACCTCGCAGCCGGCGGAATCGATCCGGGTGCCGACGCCAGTGATCCGGCCTCCCTGGACGCGAATTTCGGCACGAATCGGGCCCTCGACGCCGATGACGGTTGCCCCCCGAATCAATCGTTCGTCCATCGTCTCCTGCTGGACTTGACTTCTTATAAGAATATGACGTCATGGTGATCGCCGTCAGCCGCTCGAGCGCCGTCCCGCTGCACGTCCAGATCCGGCGTGCTATCCAGGATCGGATTGCGTCCGGCGAACTTGGGCCGGGCGACCGGCTCCCGACCGAGCATGCGTACGCCACTACGTTCGGGGTGAGCATTGCGCCGGTTCGACAGGCTTTGCTGGACCTGGCCGATGCCGGTCTGGTCGTCCGACAAAAGGGTCGTGGGACCTTTGTTCGCGGCGCGAGGCTGGAAGAGGAGATCGATCTCCTGACAAGCTTCACCGACAGCCTGCGGCGGCGGGGCATGCCCGTTCGGATCCAGGTCCTGTTCCTCGACCACATCCCGGCTCCGCTGGCCGTGGCAGAGCAGCTGGGCTTGCGCATCGGCACGTCCGTCGTGCATCTCCAGCGTCTGGCCTGGATCGGGTCGGAATCGGCGGCGATCCTCGACGCATGGCTGCCCACCAAGGCGTTTGGACGCCTGGTCGAGCTCGACGACTTCGAGGCCGGCCGAAGCCTCTACGCAACGCTCGAGACTGAGTTCAAGATCAATCTCGGGCTCGCCAGGAGCAGGGTCGAGGTTGGCCGCCTTTCCGAAGCCGAGGCTCCCTTGATGCAGTTGCCCGAGGGTTCTCCGGTCCTGCGAATCGCTTCGATAACGCAGGACACGGTCGGGCGGGTTGTCGAAGTCTCCCGCGTGACCTATCGCGCGGATCGCTTCGTTTTCACGATGACCAGCCTCCGTGGGCCTTCGCGCGCGCCCGACCTCGACGGAGAGGCTCGGTGACCGCAGCCCCTGGACCAGACGACGAGCGTTCCATCTCGGTCATGCGAGACGAAATCCTGACCGTGCCACAGGTCATCTCCGACCAGCCTACGCGACTTCGGGACCCGCTTCGACGGCTCGCGGAGAGCCTGGACACGGAGGTCGTCGACCTCGTCCTGACGGGCTGCGGCGACTCCCATTTCGCGGGGATCGGGACGCGACTCGCGCTTCAGCGAGCCACCGGCCTGCGGATCGCCGCACCGGAAGCGCTCGAGTTCGTGCGCTATGACATCCGTTTCGTCCCGTCCGACCCTGTGCCCCTCCTGGTGGCGCTGTCGTATAGCGGCGAGGTCGGTCGGACGATCGAGGCGGTGTCCGCTGCCGCCGATCGCGGCTGGCGAACCGCGGCCCTGACGGGTCGTCCTGAAGGGAGACTCGCTCAAACAGTCGAATCGACCATTCTGATGAGTGTCCCGACCCTGGGCTTCTCGCCCGGCACCTCCACCTACGTCGCCATGGTTACGGCTCTCCTCGTGCTGGCCGCAGAGCTGGCACGCACCCGTGGGCGGCACGCCGAGGCGGACTTCCTCGACGATGGCCTCGCGCGCGCCCCAGCGTTGGCGCGCCGGACCATTGAACGAGGCGAGCCCGCGGCGCGCACGGCCGCCGCATGGATGGCATCGGCTCCCACGACGACGTTCCTCGGCGCGGGTCCATCACGTGCGACAGCGGCATTCGGGGCGGCCAAACTGTTCGAGGGCCCACAGCGCCATGGCGTGACCCAGGACCTTGAGGAGTGGGCGCATGAGCAGTACTTCATCAGCGGTCCGGACACGCCGATCGTTGTGGTCGCGCCAACCGGCGCATCGCGCGACCGGGCTGCCGAATTGCTGGCCGAGATGGCGTTCATCCAGGCACCGGCGATCCTGGTGAGTGATGAGGTCAGCGATGAGGCGGCGAGAAACGCCGCCCTGACCCTGCCCATCGAAGCGGGACTTGACGAGGCCATGTCCCCGTTGTTGACGTGCCTTCCGCTGGCTCAAACGGCCTTCTTCGTCGCGCAGAAGCTTGGTACCCGGTCGTATGGTTTCCCCTCTCCTGAGCATCAGCGGGAGCATTACGAGACCATCCATCGCGCCACTCGAGGAGAACCGGCATGAGCGGACACACGCATCCCGTCGGGCCGTCAGGCCGAATTGCGCTCGCAACGGCCCAGGCAGCGATCGCGGCCGTCATGGCCGATGCCCTGGCGCGCGGCGCTGCGGTCGTGATTGTCGTGGCAGCGCCCTCGGGGGACCCGATTGCGATGGCGCGAATGGACGGCGTTCCGCCGCTTGCTGTGGAGTCGGCGCTGCGCAAATGCCGCACCGTCGCGATGACCTGGGGTTCGACGGAGTCATTCGCCGCCGCGCTCCGTCGCGATCTCGATTCGGAGCCGGAGTTCTTCCACGGGATGCATCACATCGGGCCTCTCATGACGATCGGCGGCGGCGTTCCGGTCGTGATCGAGGGGGCCCTCGTCGGGGTTGTAGCGGTATCGGGCGCGTCAACCGCTGATGACATTGCGCTGGCGGAACTCGGTGCCGCAACGGTCGCGGCAGGGGGCCGTTGACACTGGTCGATATCATCATAATGTCATGAGGTATTAGGCCTCGGAGGATCCGCGCCCGTGGAGGGCGGACGCGGCGACGCTTGCGCATCGGACAGGGAGGGTGATATGGCCGACGTGTCAATGGACGCCATCAACGCCGCGGGCGGTGGCGGCTCAGGATTGTTCCTTCGAAAGGCCACCGGTCTCGTTCGCGAGATCTCAGCAACCGACGCGTTCCTGTTCAATGCCGTCGGCATGAACGTGGGCCTCGGCGCGCTGTTCATGCTCCAGCAGGCCCCAGCGTTCTTTGCCAACGGAAGCATGGTCATCAGCGCCATCATCGGCACGCTGATCATGGCCTTCAGCATTCAGTGGGTCTACTCCGAGTTCTCGGCCGCCATGCCGCGATCCGGCGGTGATTACGTCTTCACCTCCCGGACGATCCACCCGTTCATCGGCTGGCTTCTCGGCTGGAATCAGGCGATCTGGCTCATCTTCTTCTGGGTCGGCTTCAACGCCTGGGCACTCTGCCAGTTCCTTCTCCCGCCGACGCTGCAGATTCTTGCGCAGACGCTGAATGCCCCGGCGCTGACCGATACCGCGACCTGGGTCGCCTCGCCGGCCGGCACGCTGATCATCGGGTCGCTCGTGAATGTGTTCTTCGGCTACCTCGTGTTGACCCGAAAATTCT
This sequence comes from Chloroflexota bacterium, assembly GCA_031369685.1. GTDB lineage: Bacteria > Chloroflexota > Limnocylindria > Limnocylindrales > CSP1-4 > UBA5189. Next base: position 8,585 of record JANMPD010000104.1, read on the forward strand.
GGGGCTGGCAGAAGGTCACGATCGTCTTCGCGTTCGCTGCCGTGATCATCCCGGCAATCCTGGCCGTTACCTCGGGCGCGACCGGAATGAAGTCCGCGTGGGACGGGTTCGTCGCCGGCCAGGGCAGTGGCCTCACGTACGATCAGATCGTTCCGAAGGCTGCCGAACTCGGCTACACGCCACCGTCGGGTGGCTTCGATTTGACCGCCACGCTGCTGATGCTCCCGTGGGTGTTCTTCGTCGTCGGATTCGGCGTTGGCCCCGCCCAGCTGGGTGGAGAGGTGAAGCGAGCCGGCCGGTCCATGTGGTACGCGCTCTTTGGATCGACGCTGTTCAACGGCCTGATGCTTGCGGCAGTACTCGGGCTTGTTGTGTCCGGCCTCGGCGAGCAGTGGGTGACCTCGCTGGGTTACCTGGCCACCAACCACGCCGACACCCTGGGAGTGCAGGGCGGTCTCAACTTCCTCGGCTCGATCCTGGGTGGGAACATCGTCATCACCCTGATCATCTTCCTTGGATTTGTTGCGTGGGCCCTGAACGGGACGCCGGCGTCCATGATGCAGGCAACCCGCTACATGCTTGCGGGTTCGCTTGACCGGATGCTCCCGTCGGCGCTCGGGGAGGTGGACGAGAAGACCCACAGCCCCCGGAACGGGATCATCTTGTGCATGATCGCGGGCGAACTGGCGATCATCGCCCTGATCAACATCCCGGAGGCGAGCCTCCTCGGGGCCTTGATGGCTCAGATCATCGCCTACCTGGTCGTCGCCGTCGCGGGGATCATCTTCCCGTACCGGATGAAGGACGTATGGCAGGCAGGCAGTGGCCGAACGATCCTCGGGATCCCGTCGATCGTGCTCGCTGGTGTTGCCGCCGTGATCGTGCTCGGCGGCCAACTCTTCCTGTTCGTGACCAACAACGACATCAACGAATTCTTCGGTGTCACTCGCGACATCTCATTGCGGGTCGCGGGGATCATCATCGGACTGGGTGCTGTCTGGTACGTGGTGGCAGCTCAATACAACAAGCGTCGTGGCGTGGACACCAGCCTCGTCTACCGAGCGATTCCGCCCGACTGATCGTCGAGCATCAACCTGGCTTACCCATAGCGACGCGCCGGGTCCCCCGCCCGGCGCGTCCCCTTCTCCGCGGACTGAGGGTTGTGCTGTTGGGAGCACCTGAATCGTGGATCGCCGCGCTGCCGCCGACGGTCCGGCCGCTCGTTGCTGCCTTTGCCGACCCGCACCCACCCGGGGCGCGAGCGCGGGCGCAACTGGCCGCCGGCGCAATCGTTGAGCTCGTCCGCGGCTGGCCCGGCGAGACGCCCGGCCTCTCGCCCGCGGTCGAAGATCTCGTCGCCCATCTCCACGCCGTCGGCCAGACAACGCTGCACCAGCCCGGCGTAGGGAACATGATCCGGACGCTCCTCGCGGACGGCCTCGATGGGCCGCACGACGAGGTCGCCGCCCGAATGACCGCAATCTACGAGCGCATCTCGAAGACCATGACGGACGCGTCGGCTTCCATCGCCGCGACTGGGGCGGCACTGCTGGCGGACGGCGACAGGATCCTTGTCCATGACTTCGCGGACCGCTCAACGCAGGCCGTCGTGCGGCAGGCCGCGGCGGAAGGCAAGCACCTGACGGTGGTGGCCACCGCGTGTCGCTCCCGGAGAACGGACGGAATCCGCGTTGCCCGCGAGGCCACTGAGGTTGGCCACCAGGCGATCGTCGTGACCGATGCCGGAATCGGTTGGGCTGTCGCGTCGATGGATCTCCGCCTCTGCTTCGTCGGGGCGGACGCGGTCCTTCCGGATGGGTCCGTACTGACGTCGCCGGGGGCGTTGGCCATCGGGCTCGTTGGTCAGCGTGCTGGCGTGCCGGTCTACGCGGTGACGGATCTCTGGAAGATCATGGCCAGCATCCCCCAGGAGCTGCTCGTCCTCAATGAACTGGAGGACCCCGACGGCGTGCCGGAATCGCTCAAGTGGAACGCGGCTGGCTACGGCTACCGGAACCCGCTGGTGGATGTGGTGCCGGGTGACACCCTGACCGGGCTGGTCACCGAGGCCGGCATCATCGCGCCGGGCCAGGCTGGGTCCGAGGCGGCCGCGCGATACGGATTGCTCGGGGGGCGGCCGTGACAGGCTCCGAGCCACGGGTTGTGGTGGCGGGCAACCTCAGCCTGGACGACACGATCAATCCGACAGGAACGGTCCCGCTGGTGCCCGGTGGGGATGCGCTCTACGCTTCCTTCGGCGTCGTGGCGTGGGGGCTCAGGCCGATGCTCCTGACCCTTGTCGGCGAGGATTACCCGGTCGACCATCGAGCCCGGATCGTGGCCAGCGGCATCGATGCATCACGCATTCGCGAGGTCGCCGGGCCCACCGTTCACTACCGAGTGACCAACTTCCCCGATGGCCGGCGGGAGTATCGCTGGGTTTCAGGGCCCGATCGCCTTCTGGCCACATCGCCGAAGGAGCAGGACTACGACGTGCTGAAGGGCGCCACGTGGCTCCACCTGGCGGCGATGCCCATCGAGGCCCACGAGATCGGGGTGCGGGCTGCGCGCGTGGCAGGGGTCCGGTTCTCGCTTGATCCGCACGAGGAGTATGTCGTCGGCTACGCGGCGCGGATCCAGGCGATGGTCGAGGGCGCGATCTTCCTCCCGAGTGAACTCGAAGTCCGCCTCCTGTTCCCGGACCTCGAAGGACGCGGCGGGCTCGAAGTCGGGTATCTCGCCGCCGAACGACTCGATGGCTGGCGACCGGCGGTCGTGGCGGTCAAGCTCGGTGAACTCGGTTCCGTGGTGCGCTGGGGCGGTCGCAGCGTCCACGTGCCGGCCCCGCCTGTTGCCGTCGTGGACTCGACCGGCGCCGGCGATGCATTCGCGGGCGGATTCATCGCGGGCTGGCTCGCGACCCGGGACCCGAGAGCAGGGGCGGCCTGTGGGACGATTGCGGCGGCCGAAGTCATTCGACGATTCGGCGCCTTCTCGTCCGAAGAGGACGACACCAGGGCGACCCGCCTGGCAGATCGGATTGCCCACGTCGGCGCGATCCTTTCCTCCCTCCCGACCGCCGATACCGCAGACCTCGACATCGAGGACGTCGTCAATCGCCTGCGAGCGCCCGCCGTCGCGGCCGGAACGTTCGATCCCGACCGTACCTTCACGAGGACTGCATGAGCGAGTTCAAGATCTTCTTCGCGACCGACATTCACGGCTCCGACGTGTGCTGGAAGAAGTTCATCAACGCCGCGAAGTTCTTCGACTGTCAGGTCCTGGTGATGGGCGGTGACATGACCGGAAAGATGTTGATTCCGATCGTCGACATCGGCAAGGGCACCTTCCGGATCCGGTTCGGCGACGAGGATCGGATCGTACGAGCGGACGACGTCGCCCGTTACCGGAAGCTCATCTCGGATTCGGGCTACTACCCGTACGAGACGACGCCTGAGGAAGTGAAGGCGCTGGAGGGTGACCGTGGGGCGGTTGACCGGCTGTTCCAGGCGAAGATGGTCGAAACCCTCGAACGATGGCTCGGAATCGCCGACGAACGACTCGCCGGAACAGACATCCAGGTGCTGTTGGGGCCGGCCAACGACGATCCGCCGTTTATCGACGACATCCTCGCCCGGCCGGGCCGCGTCCAGAACCCCGATGGTCGACTCATCGAGCTGCCTGAAGGTTGGACGATGATTTCCTGTGGCTGGTCCAACCCCACTCCCTGGGATTCGCCACGCGAGATGCCGGAGGATGCGCTTCTGGACCGGATCGAGGTGGAGGTTGCGCGGGTGCCGAAGATGGATCGGACGATCTTCAATCTCCACGTACCGCCGAAGGACAGTCAGTTGGACAACGCGGCGCTCCTCAACCCTGATCTTTCGCCCGTGATGGCCGGCGGCGCACCAGTTATCACCGGGGTGGGCTCGACCGCTGTCCGCACGGCGATCGAGCGCCATCAGCCGCCCCTCGCGCTCCATGGTCACATCCACGAGTCCCGCGGGGCGACCAGGATCGGAGCGACGCTGTGCCTGAACCCGGGCAGCGAATACAGCGACGGCATCCTCCGAGGCGCGATCGTGACCCTGTCCGAAAAGGGCTTCAAGCGCCACCAGTTGCTCGCCGGATGACGAATGCCGACGAGCGCGGGGGCTCAGGGGCACCGGTCACGCCGTTGGCGGAGGTCACGCCGTTGGCGGACCCGGTTGCGGAAGCCGGCCGGGTCATCAGCGCGACGGACGCCGCCGGCACGCGGGCGCGCGTCGTGGGTGGCGTTGCCGTGGCCCTTCACAACCACGTTCCGCTACCCGAAGGGATCGTCCGCCCGTACGCCGACATCGATCTCGTCGTCGAGGGAGGAGGGGAGGCGGTCCTGACCCGGACCCTTGTCGGGCTTGGGTATGCGGCTGATCGCAAGTTCAACGCGCTCCATGGCCACCGTCGTCTGCTGTTCTGGGATCACCCGAATGACCGCCAGCTCGATGTATTCGTGGGCCGCTTCTCGATGTGCCACACCCTCATGATGAGCGGGCGGCTCGACTCGGGGCTGACGCTCAGCCCGGCCGACCTGCTCCTGACCAAGCTCCAGATCGTTGAGCTCAACCCCAAGGATGTTGTCGATGTCCTGGCGCTGATCGTGAGTCACGACCTCGGCGACGAGGCGTCGGGTGATGTGCTTGGGACCGACCGAATCGGGACGATCACGGGCGCCGATTGGGGCTGGCACACAACGGTCCTCGATTCACTTCTGCGCATTCGTGCCCGAGTCGAAATGGCCGGCCCCCTGGCTGCAATCGCGCGCCTCCGGATCGACGGGCTCCAGGCGGCGGTCGAGGATGCGCCGAAGTCGCTCCGCTGGCGCGCCCGCTCGCGGATCGGGCGGCGCATGCCCTGGTTCGAACTCCCCGAAGAACACGTCCGGTAGGACGGGTATTACGGGCACGAGGGCTGCACTCCTCGAGCCGATGCCTGGCGGACTCGGCCGGCGGCGCCCGCGAGGCCCTCGTGAACGGCACTCCCGGCTACGTCGTCTTCGACGGCGACCGGCCCTACGCGATCCTCGGCTTCACGCTTCGCGAAGGTCGGATCGCGGAGCTGGGCATCCTGCTGGACTCGGCGCGCCTGGCGGCGCTCGATCTATCGGCGGTGCGGGTCGCGGCGCGACAGGGGTAGGGCGCGGCGCTTCGGATCGGCCATGGCCCGACAAATCCCCTTGACTTCCGAGGCCGATACGCGTTCTATCTGCCTAACGCTCGGTCCGGCGCGCGGGACCGACGGGGAGGGCGCCGATGACCATCGTGCGAGGCGGCAGGGGCGGATCGGGCCTCGACCGAGCGCTCGAGAATGCCCTGAGCGCGGACCTCGACGACATCCTGGAGAGCGGCGAGCTTTACCCGGGCGAGCGCGACGGCTTTCCCGATGCCTATGGCCCGTACGAACCGGATGCTCGCCCGTGGCAGATGCCGTTCGCCGTGAAGCGCGCGCCACCGGCCACGGCGGAGCCACTCCGGAAGGCACTCGGGGAGCGAGGCAAGCCTCCGGCGGGTCCTCAACGGGCTGAACCCTCGAAGACCGCCGGCGTCCCACCGCCGTTCGTGACGGCCGCGGACCGCGAGGCCGTCGTCAAGAACCGGCACGCCAACCTCCGGGCGGATCCTGACGTCGACAGCGATGCCATGCGTCAGCGGCTCGAGTTCCGTTTCCGCGATGACCTGACCGGCGTGGTGATGATCCACGGGGTCGGCCGCCAGCTCGCCGGGGAGACGCTCCTCAGCTGGACACGCGCCCTCGTCACGGCCGTCGCCGACGCCGGCCTGGCAGACGCGGAGCGCCCACTCGCGGAGCGATGCCTCAAGCCCCTCGCCCAGGACCCGCGACCGGTCTCGGACCCGGTCTTTCGATCGACCATCGACTTCTCCGGGCAGACCTTCCCCGTTGTCCAGGTCCGCGTCCCCGGCCGAACGGACGTGCCCGAGTCGGACCCGCGCTCGGGCGAGCGCCGCTGGCTTATCACCGAGGCGTGGTGGGCAGCGCAGGTCAAACCGCCCTCGCTCCAGGACATGGCCCAATGGCTCGGCGACGACGGTGGACTCGGCCGGATCCTCCAGGGAATTCAGGAGAACATGCTCGGCCACGGCATCCTCGGTGGGGCAGCGAGGATCAGCCTCCAGGCCGTTGTTTCCGTGATCGCGGCATTCGGCTTCGTGCTGTTCAGCGCGCTCCTCGGTCTGGCGAAGCTCGTCCCGTTCGGCCCGCTCAAGGATTTCGTGGCCCTTCAGCAGGCCTCCGACCTGCTGACCGGCAACTTCGGCGGCGCCCGGACGCTCCTGAGGGACCCGGCCCAGAGCGCCAACGCCCGGGGGCGCCTGGTGGCAACCATCAAGGCCCTCCGGGCCTACGGCTGCCGACAGATCGTGGTCATCGGCCACTCCGGCGGCACGATGGTTTCCCTCCAGACCCTCACCGATCCCGCCTACCCGCGCCTGAAGATCGACAAGCTGATCACCCACGGCGAGGCGATCAACCTCGCCTGGCGGCTCGAGACGGAGGACCCGGACGCTGAGCGGCCGAAATTGCAGCCCGGCAACCGGATGGCAGGCGATATGGCGAAGGCGCAGCCCCGGATGCTGTGGCGCGATTTCTGGGCCACCCATGATCCGGCGTCCAGCGGCCCGCCGGTCATGCCGGAGGGCATGACCGACCCCGGTGCCCCGCGATTCCTGACCGAGCGCGTCTACAACCGGATGCGGATCAGCGAGGACCACAACGTCTTCTGGGACAACGACGAGCAGTATGTCATCCCGATCATCCGCGAACTCGATGCCGTAACGACCGATCGATCGAACTCGGCCTTCTACAGCGATGCCGCGGAATCCGCGATGCGGGCCCGACGCAAGGAGCGCGTCTCGTTGCTGGGTTTCTGGCGACGAGCAACCCTGGCGGTGCCGGTGCTCGCGATCCTGGCGGCGCTGCTCCTCACGTCCGGCGGCGTCTTGCCGGACGCCGCCAAGCTGGCCGACGCGGCCTACCCGTCGGTCCCGTTCCACAAGGAACTGACCGACGTTGGCCGGATCCTCAACGGACTCCGCGACGCGAAGATCGCAGCCTTCCTGCCCGATTGGTTCACGTGGGCCCGCTGGCACGACCTCGGCGTCTTCGTGATGCAGCTGGGCTTCCTGCTGGCCCTGACGGTCGTCCTCGTGCCGGCCCGCCCGGACCGGCTCTGGCTGCAGCGGCCGATCGCCCGGACCGTCCTCCTGACGATCGACGTCGCTATCGGGTTCGGCGCGCTTGTCGTCATCGTTCTTGCGTGGCTTGTCACGCACTCCGGTGGAGGAATGGGGGAGCTCGTTGGGGTCGTCGTCGGCTCGGGGCTGCCCGGGTTCGTGGGCCTCGGCTTGGCGCTTCTCGGGGTTGGCTGGCTCGGCCGGCGCGTCCGGGCGAGCATTCACGACCTCGAGGCCAAGCCGGGATTTGGCGACCGCTTCCTTCGCGACCTCCTGATCGTGGGCTCGGCAGTCGGCCTGGGGCTGGTGATCCTCGTCCTGCTCGCGACGATCGTCGGAGTCGTGCTCGTCTTCGCCGGGAACGCCGCGGTCGGCACATCCGAGGACACGCGCGTGGCCGTCCTGGGCGCGATCGTGGTGCTTGTGGGTTTTCAGGCACTGCAGCGCCTCGGCATCTGGCGCTGGGACTCGTGGGACGCCAGAGAGCGGCGCGCTCTGCGCCGCCGGCCGCTCGCCTACCCGCATCGGTACTGGGTGTACTTCCTGGCGGCTTCGCTATGCGCGATCGGGCTGATCGGTGCCCTCGTCACCATGGCTGGCCCGACATGGACCCCGCCGATCCTCGACCGCAACGGATGGCTGGCAGCGGCAGCCGTCCTGGCGCTGTTCGTGTTGATCCTGAGCGTCGGCAAAGATGTGGTGGACAACGACATCGACACCGGCGAACCGGCGACCGTCACCCCTCCATCCCCGGGCCCCGCAGCCGGCTCGTCCGCGAGCTAGGCAGGGTGTGTCGCCGCGTCGCGACCGTTGCGCTTGATCCAGCCACGAGGTTCACGGGCCCGGGCGGACAAGGGCTGTTCAGACTTGCCGGAGTCGCGTACCGTCTCGACAAATGAACGGGCTGCTGCGACGTTTCGGAATCGATCGACTCGAGGATCGGGCGCGGGCGGCCTTTCACCAAGGCCGCCTCGACGAAGCGGCGGCGCTGTACGAACAACTGGTCGCGCGCCCCGCGTCGGCCAAGGTGTGGTTCAACTACGGGCTTGTCCACAAGTTCCGGCATGACTGGGAGCCAGCCCGTGACGCCTTTCTCAAGGTCACGGAGCTCGAGCCGGGGCAGTTCGAAGGGAATTTCAATCTCGGCATCGTCGCGACGGGTCTCCGTGATTGGAAGACCGCCCGCTCGGCTTGGCTCGCACTTGACTTCATCGTCGAAGGTGGAAACGGCCCGCCCGTCGCGGACTTCGGGCCGGCACCGATCAGG
>JANMPD010000180.1:0-2945 GCA_031369685.1 Chloroflexota bacterium
GGTCACTGCGCCGTTCTGATTTGTGGGGTCAATCGATGATCTAATCTCCCACTCCGGATCGTGGCTCGCGCTTGCACGGGATCCTCGTCGAGGCCAACTGGCACTAAATTCCAATCGAGTCGCACTCTTCTGGAATACGAAAACAGTCTTGTCAGGGTGGTACTCCACCGTTGGATTCCCCATCTCTTGCGTCGCTGTGCACAGGCTGTCGAACGCCCAGAGCGCCTCCGCCAGATCGGGGCGAAGCAAGCTCCTCGTGTCCACTGTCTGGCGTCAATTAGATTCGAGGGTTCGCGACAATTAGAACTGCGGTCGGGACCTCCGTTTCGGGTTGGTCCGGGCTGCGCCGAAGGCGAGCCTGGTGCTCGGGTCGGTCTCCTCTCTGGATGGATCAATTTCTCGTCGTAGTAGGGCTGTGGGACTGTGTGAATCGCGAAGCGATTTGCACATTTCCATAGCCGGGGGCCTGTTCAATTCTTTTCGGCGGCTACGGGTTCGGCTTTGACGGGACGGTGGCGTTCTCGGGCCTTTTCGGCGCGGTAGCTCTCCATGTTCAGCTCGAGGATGACGGCGTGGTGGACGACGCGGTCGATCGCAGCGGCGGTCGTCATGGGGTCCTTGAAGATCTGGTCCCACTTGCTGAAGACGAGGTTGGTCGTGATGAGGACGGACCTCCTTTCGTAGCGCTCTGCCAGGAAGGTGAAGAGGACCTCCATCTCCTCGCGGCTTTGCTGGACGTAGCCGATGTCGTCCAGGAGAACCGCCTCGAAGCGATCCAGACGCCGTAGCTCGGCGGGTAGCCTCAGGTCGCGCTTGGCGGCCAGGAGCCTCTGGACGAGCTGGAAGGCCTTCGTGAAGAGCACCGACCGGCCGCTGCGGACGAGCTCCTGGCCGAGGGCGCACAGGAGATGCGTCTTTCCGGTGCCGGGGTTGCCGAACGCCAGAACGTTCTCGGCCCGATCGAGGAAGGTGCCGTCCTTGAGGGCGTTGAAGCTCGCGCGGAGCTTTGGAGTGAGCCGCGCGAGGTCGAAGGTGGAGAGGCTCTTCTCGTGGGGTAGCTCGGAGTCGAGTAGCAAGCGTTTGACTCGCCGCTCGGAGCGCTCCTGAGCCTCGAGCTTCGAGAGAGCCAGCAGGTACGCGGGGTGCGTCTGGCCTTCGCGAGCCGCCTGGTCAGCGACGGCGCGGTAGTCCCTGGCGAACGCCGGGAGCTTGAAGGACTTCAGGAGCATCGAGAGGGACTCCTCGCTTTGCGGCCTCACGCGGCCTTCCCTTCGAGACATAAGTCGTACGTCGAGAGGTCCACCTCGGGAATTTGGCAGCTCGGGACCACGAGCGGCTCCTCGCGCGTGGCGTCTCGCACGGTGGCGTACCCCACGAGCTCGCCCCGCTCCAAGAGCGACGCGAGGGCTTCCTCGACGCGGGTCTCCGTCGTCGTCGCCGCCAGGTGAAGGATTCTCACGTACTCGATGTCCGCCTTCTCGCCGAGCGCCTCGTCGAGCGTGTCGTAGGCCCTGCGGAAGACGACCGTGGGGAACAGCGCTTCGCGGTAGCGATATCGCCGGAAGGCTCCCGGCTTTCTCACGAGCGAGAAGATCACATGGCGGTAGTCGATCCGCGCGTTGCTCGCTCCGCGCAGCCTGTCCATCCGGCAAACCATCTCGCTGGCGTAGATCACTTCGACGGTGTCCGCGTACAGCCGAGCCTCGACCTCCTCGCCGATCAGCCGCGACGGCACCGAGTACGTATTCTTGCCAGCTCGCAGCGTAGAGAACGGGCCGACGTGGACCCTCTCCGAGCGGTACTCCGCAAGCCGTACGCCGGGCAGCTCGGCCATCAGCGCAAGCTCTTCGAGGAGCTTGCCGGTGCGGCCGCGGTTGCGTCCGCTCACCACCTTCACGAGAAACTCCTCGTACCTTGCCCGGTCCGTGAAGTCGCGACTCCCACGTAGCAGAAGGGTCTGCTCCACCGCTCTTTTCAGACGGTGATGCGCCTGCTCGACGTCCCCGTTCTCGTGACCGCGCCCGGGTGTGTTCCGGTCGCCTTCCATCCCGTAATGCCTCAGCGTCGCCTGGTACTTTTCGTTGAAGCTCCGGCCTCCGTCCGAAAGCTCGTGCGTGGCCGCCGACAGGTTGTCCGTCCGGTGCTTCATGGGCACCCGGCCCAGCTCCCACAGAGCCCCCTGGAGCCCCGCCACCAGCGACTCGAACGTCTCCGAGAAGCAGATCCTCGCCGTCTCCCAGTTCGAGTACGGCAGGACGAAGTGGTAGAGCAGGTGATCGAACGGCTCACCGCCGATCACGACCTCGAGCTCCTTCATCGTCGTGAAGTCGCTCTGGCCGGCCTCTCCCGGCCGATGCTCCTGAGGAAACATGATCTCTTTCTCGGGTCCCCGGCTCGCTCGCCACCGCCGGATTCGCCGCTGCAAGGTCCGCAGCTGCCCGTCGCTGAACGTCACGTCGCTCCGTGTCCGCATGACCTCGAAAATGCTCAGCGCCTCCAGCCCAGGCGCCTCCTCCAAGAGCTTTTCGATCTCCGGCCACACCGCTTCGAACGGGTCCCGCCGCGTCCGATAGCTCCGCGTCACTTTCGCCTTCGCCCCGCCCTGCCGCCGGTACTTCCGCGCCGTGTTCTCGCTCATTCCCGCTCGCTTCGCCGACACGCTCAGCGCTCGGCCTTCGCCAAGATCCTTCATCAAGCTCCTCATTTGCTGAGCCGTTACCAACCGCCCTCCGATGTCGAGCGATCGCGCTGGCCCAGCTGGTTGCGAGGTACCCCGACCCCGCAAATCTAGTTGTCGTTACCCCTCAGGTCTAATTGTCGTTGATCAGTCCACACCGGATTCCAAGTAGGCAGATACTTCTCCACCGCCCTGATCTACCCAAAACCGTTCAAATGGATGCCGACCCGGAAAGTCCTGTTGAACCATCGGCTTCTCTTGACAGCCC
>JANMPD010000214.1:0-1879 GCA_031369685.1 Chloroflexota bacterium
AGGCTGAACGTCACCCCGGTGCTTTCGAGTCGGGCCCCGTGTCGGGCCCCGTGTCGGGGCCTGTTCCTGTCCGAGCCCGGCGCTGTTCGCGAAGCGTCGCGACGGGATCGAAACCGGGCGGGAACGGCCGCCTGCGAGCCAGCTGCTGGATGTCGTCGAGAGCCGCCAGGCGCGCCGCCCGGCGGCGGTCCGGATCGATGAGCGCGAGGTCCGCCAGCGGCACCAGTGCGGCCACGGGCTGACCGGCCCGCTCGATCACGATCCGCTCCCCCGCTGCCGCCTGGTCGATGATCTGCCCGAATCGGCGCCGAACGTCGAGTGCTGTCACGGTTCTCATGGCACGATCATAGCACTATCATAGGTACGGGATCGCGAGCTGGGAGACCCACGCGCCGACGCCGAGGACGGGCCACGATCGGGACGCGCTTGGTACCGGACACCGATTGACCGCGCCTTCGATGGGATCCCCGGGCTGACCCGCCTGGCATAGTGGACCGCCACGAGGCTTCCGACCATTGGTGCTACCATCGGTCACACCATGACCTCGAAACCTGCCCGACCCCGCCACGCCCTCGCAGAAACCGCCACCGCCTATGGTTCCGCCACGGCATCGAAGGCCCACACCAAACTCTCGATCAGCCTGCCATCCGAGCTCCTGGACCAGGTTCGGACCGCTGCCGCCGAATCCGGACAGTCCGTGAGCGCGGTTATCGCCGCCGCCTTGGATCGCCTCATTGCGACGTCCGACCAGGACCAGCTCGACGCGGCCATTGCCGCCCAGAACGAGGAGAACCTGCGCTGGGCGGACGCCTTCGTCCCGTTGACATCGAAGCTCTGGTCGGAGGCCGAGTGGTAGGGATCGGCCGGGAAGACGCCGCCAGGGGGCCGCGCCGAGGCGACATTCATTTCGTCGACTTCCTGGATGCGGGCGGGCACGTGATCCGCGGTCCGCATCCGGCGCTGGTGATCCAGACGGATCGACTTCGGCGTTCCTCGACCGTCATCGTGGCTCCCATGACCAGCAGCGCGCGGGCCGCGGACCTGGCGCCACCGTTCCTGGTCAGCGTCGCGGCCCGCGAATCCGGCCTGCCGAAGGACGGCTGGGTCAAGTGCGACCAACCAACCACCCTGCCGACATCGCTCCTCGGACCGCGTGCCGGCCGGTTGACCCCGGCGGCGCTCGAGCGCCTGGACCGGGCGCTGCGGTTCGTTTTCGAGCTCGACCGATGAGGCTCCTCCGGCGTGAGGACCGTCAGACGATGCTGTGGTCCGCGGCCCAGCGCGAGAGTTCGTAGCGGCTCGACAGCTGGAGCTTTCGGAGGACGGCCGACACATGGGTCTCGACGGTTTTGACCGAGATCCCGAGCTCGGTGCCGACTTCCTTGTAGGTGTAGCCACGGGCAATGAACCGGAGGACCTCCCGCTCCCGGGGGGACAGCAGGTCCAGCTCCGGATCGATGGGCGTGGCCGGTGCGGTCAGGAACGCATCCAGAACGAAGCCCGCCAGGCGGGGCGAGAACACTGCGTCCCCATCGTGCACGCGCCGCACGGCGGCATGCAGTTCCTCGGGCGCGATCGATTTCGTCACGTAGCCCCGGGCACCGGCGCGGATGACGCCGATCACGTCCTCGGCGGCATCGGACACGGACAGGGCCAGGAATCGCACCTCCGGCAGTTCGGTCCGAATTCCCTCGATCACCGCGATGCCGCCACCCCCGGGCATGTGGACATCGAGGAGCACGACATCGGGCTTGAGCGCGCGGATGGCCTCGATTGCGTCGGCCACGGTTCCTGCATCGCCGACGATCTCGAGGTCATCGTGAAGCTCGCTCCGCACGCCGGACCGAAACAGCTCGTGGTCGTCGACCACGAACACGCG
>JANMPD010000228.1:0-2568 GCA_031369685.1 Chloroflexota bacterium
AGCATGAACTCGAGCAGACCATAGCCAAATGCGATTTCGCGTTGCTCCGTCCTGAAACGAATAAGGAGGCTGGTGGTCCTGCCCGATTCCCTCACGGACAGGATTTTGCCTTCACCGAACGACCGATGCCGTACACCCATCCCGAGAGCGATGCTCGACGGTTCGAGCGATGACTCTGGAGTCCAGGCGGATGCGTCATCGTCATCGCGAAGTACGTCCGCGAGTGACGGCTGATGTTCGGGCCTAGTGCTGGCGGGGCTGGCCGGCGCCGACCCTCCGCCGGGCTCGGGTCGAGCATGCCGCAATGGCGCCGGTGGTGATGCGGGCGGGACGGCCGCGTGCCCCGGACCGCGTTGCCGAGCAGCTTGGGGAGGTGGATGCCCACGCAGGACGTCGTCCCACGAGATCCATCCGCCCGGAATGGTCCCATCGCGCGGTGCATGCGAGACAGCGACATCGCCGGGCAGTGGCACCAGCCGAGATACGAATGGGCTTCCCGGCTCGGCGGCAGTCATACCGTCGTATGCATCAAGGATCAGTTCCTTCGTCCGGTAGCGGCCGTGCTCCTTCTCGTCCTTCGTGCGAACAATCGAGAATGAGTCCATTACATGCTCAACGTCATCGCGATCCAGGCCGTACAGGAGGAAGAAAGCCGCATCGACTTCTGACCGCATGAGATCGCGGCGCTCCTTCCTAAACACAAATGGGGGCCCGATCCATCCTAAGTCCCGCCCGTAGCCTTGGACCGACCAGCTTGTGTAGACGAGTTCTGCGAGGTAGGGCCGGAGCCATGTGGCGAGTCGTTCTGAGGTCCATGGCGGCGTGTCCCCGAAAGCCTTAGGAGGAAGCATCGGAATCTGATTCATGACGAAGTACCCGAAGCTCATTCCTCCAAGTCGTTGTCGAGCAAGCCAATCCACAACAAACGAGCTGAGCAACGCGGGCAGAAGGACGAAGGCCGGGTCGGCTGACATCGCGAGCAGAAACTTGTGATTGGCTCCGACCCTGGGTATCACGCTCGCAATTAGCGTCCGTTCGTTGGTTGCAGCAGCCACATCTCTCCAGCCGACAAGCCAGGCGCGTTCCCAACGGCCATCCAAGCGATCGTTGACATCGGAGCCGTTAACCCAATATCGGGGTTTGGTCTCAAATGCCGGGTTGCGAAGTTGCGCTTCGACAGGCGTCGGTAGCTGACGTACCTCAGTCCCAGGAGTGAGGGTTACGCCTCTGTAATCTCCGAATCGGTGATTGAAGTGATGGACCATCTTGGGTTCGACCAACGGCGAGCTATCAGCAGTGGGCTCTTTCAGGAACAAACCAGAGTCGTTCGCCATATCGAACATTCGCAGGAAGTCGACACCCCAAGGGCTACCGTCGGGATTGCCATCGAGGCGAAGTACGGGCACCCGCGAATGGATCGACTTGGTGATCTCTGCGTCGCGGCGTGTCTTGAAGATCGGGCTGGTCCGTGTATTGGGGTTGACGAGCGCGAAGTCTTCTGGACGCATCGTGAAGTGGCGGTCGCTGTCGGAGAGATCGGAGATTGAGCGCGCGAAGAACACGAGATCCGCTTCGTGGCGGCCGGATTCGGGCCCACCGATCGTGAGGAGACAAAAGCGCAAGAGGCCGCCGGTGTCGGCGAACCAGCGGCTGATCTCGCCCATGTCGAAGAGCGAAATCAGTGAGCCCCCGGCCGTCAAGTCGCCGAACAGGAACTTAGTCGTGTCGTCAGTGGCTATTCCCGTTGGGACGATAACCCCCACCCTCCCGTGTGGAGCGACGAGTGAGCGCATCGCCTCAACAAACACCGAGTAGGTATTTATGTCCCCACGGCCGGCCAACGGATACCTGCCTGTATCGCGCAAAAGGTGACTCTCGCCGTCGGAGTGACGAAGCGCGGATTGGAACGAGAGCCAAAGCGTCGGGTTCGCGTCTTGGATCGCGACGATCATCCGCTTGCGCTCTGACGCATTACGCGCCTGCGCGATTTCCGGGCTCCGCTCGGCGAAATACTCTCTCTCTTGAAGTTTGACGCGCTCCCACGGAGGGTTCCCAAGAACGACGCCGAAGCCTCCGCGTGCGAAAACGCCTGGGAATTCGATGGGTGCGTGAAAGAATGCGTACTGGTCCGAAAGATCTTCTATTGCCCTAATCACTTCTGCCGGTAGTCCCTGAGGCTGAGTCCCAGACACGCGAACCGTCGCTGTCGTAAGTTCGGGGACGCCGGCCCTCTTCAGTGAAACGAACGCGGCCGTCCATGTGTTCGCCGCTTGGCGCGATTCCCGGTACTCGGTGGAGTCGAGTAACGCTCGCTGCCTCAATTCCTTGGCCCGGAGTCCGAGCAGGTCGTCATCGCTAGTCGCCTCAATCTCTCGCGCCCGGGCCGCCAGGGCCGCGATCGGCAGCTCGAACCCCGCCTCGCCGAGGCTCAGCTGTCCGTCCCGTTCGACCTTGTTGCGCTGTTTGAGGGCACGAGCCAGGACCGGATCATCACCCTCGATCGGGTCGTAGGCGGCGTCGGGGATGCCCTGGGCGATGAGCTCGGGGGTGGTGCCCAAGAGGCTGTTG
>JANMPD010000170.1:0-16500 GCA_031369685.1 Chloroflexota bacterium
GAAGGCGCCGCCGCGATCGTCGACTTCCTCGTGGCGCGGAGAATCATCTGATGGCCACGATATGGGTGATCGGCGAGATGAACGGCGATGGCTCGCTGACCCGAATGTCGGCCGAGACCGCGACGCTGGGCCGGACCCTCGCCGCTGCGGGCGGGACCGACCTCGCGGGAATCGTGGTTGCCGCGGACCCATATCGGCCGCCACCGAGCTGGCCGGGTATTTGCCTCGCGTTGTCTCGATCGCCGATCCTGAAGCCGCCGGTCACGTCTGGGCGTCCATTGCCGCGGAGCGGATTGCCGCGGTCATCGGCACGGACCCGACAACGATCGTGCTGGTTGGGGCGGGCCCGGACGGCCGCGATGTCGCGGGTGCCCTGTCGGTTCTGACGAGCCTGGGGGTCCTGGTGAATGCGACGGGGGTCACCTGGGCGGGCGGGCCATCGGTCGAGATGAGCGTATTCGGCGGCAAGCTGATCACGACGTCGGGGTTCACGAGCAAGGGTGGGATCATCACCCTCCGCCCGAACACCGTGGCGGCCGAGGTGGCGGGAACCGCCGGCTCGATCGAGGTGGTGATCCCAACCGGGGACCTCGCGCTGCCAAGGATCGCGATCGTCGATCAGGTCGCCGAGGCCGGCGGAGCCGCCCCGATCGAGGAGGCACGGGTCATCGTGTCCGGCGGTCGTGGCGTCGGCGGGACTGCCGGGTTCGAGTTGGTGGCTTCGGTCGCGGCCGCGCTCAACGGCGCGGTGGGCGCCACACGGGCCGCCGTCGATGCCGGCTGGATCCCGTACGCCCAGCAGATCGGGCAGACGGGCAAGATCGTCAAGCCCGAGTTGTACCTGGCCCTCGGGATCTCGGGCGCGATCCAGCACAAGGTCGGGATGCAGACGGCCGGAACGATCGTGGCGATCAACCGTGACCCGGATGCGCCGATCGCGGAGTTCGCGGACCTCGTGGTCGTCGGCGACCTGTTCGAGGTCGTGCCGGCGCTGCTGCTGGCATTGCAGGCGCGCGCGGGATAGCCTGTTCGGGTCGGTGACCACGCGCTCGTTGCCGATTTGTCGGGGACGGACCGCCGGGGGGCGGAACAGAGGGGGATGGATTGGAGACCGCGCAGGCGATCGCGCTCCTTGGCTTCGTCATCCTCGCCGCCCTTGTTGCGCTCATTGCCCGTCGCGCCGGTCGCGTCCTGTACCGGACCCGGATCGCGGAGACGTTCCGAGGCGCAACGGCGGACCTGGACGTGAGGGTCAACCAGAGCCTCGCCGAGGTGGCCAACGTGATCGACGTCGTCCGACGTCGGGAAGCCGATGGTTCTACGATCAGGGCAAGCCTTGCCGCGGCACGGGATGCTGCGGTTCGCTACGCCGACGAGGCTCGTGCCCTGACGGGCCCTGCTTCCACCAAGCTCGACCAGGTCCGCATGGTCGAGGAACTGGAGCGTGCGGAGCGGGCGCTCGCTCTCATCGACCACGGGTGTGAGCTGGCCAGCGAGGGTGCCCGGATGGAGCGTGGTCCGGAGGCGGACACGTCCATCAAGCGCGGCTACCTCAACCTGCTCCATGCCCGCGAATCCTTCTCCGAGCATGCTCGGTCAGCGATCGGGGCGGCCGAGGCCGCGTCGCCGGCGCGCCGGCTGGGCCGCCGTTCCGGCTGACGGCCGCCGTTCCGGCTGACGGCCGCAAACCCGAAGCGACACTCCATGTAGTGGTATGCTCCCCCTACACCACAACCCCTAGTGGTGTCGAGGAGGTCGGATGCGCTGCCCCCAGTGTGGAGAGCGGGACACGCGGGTCGTTGATTCGCGCGATCTGGATGATTCCGCGACCATTCGTCGGCGCCGCGAATGTGGGTCGTGCACGCTGCGCTTCACGACCTACGAACGGATCGAGGCGCCCCGGCTCGTGATCGTCAAGCGCGACGGGATTCGGCAGGAGTTCGACCGCGAGAAACTCGCGTCGGGACTTCGAAAGGCGCTGACTCGCCGGCCCGTCCCGTCGTCGGCAGCCGAACAGGCCGCTGACGCCATCGAGGCGACCCTGCGCGCCGAGGGCATGACCGAGGTCCCGTCATCGCGGGTCGGCCAACTGGCGATGGCCAGCCTGCGCGAACTGGACCACATCGCCTACATTCGTTTCGCCAGCGTCTACCAGAGCTTCGATGACCTGGAGGACCTCAAGCGCGAAGTGGATACCTTGTACGCCCAGTGGAGTCCCAAGGACGGCGTCCAGACTGTCAAGGACAGCGCTCGATGAGCGTGCTCTCGGATCGCGATATCCGGGCGTCGATCGAGGCCGGCAGGATCGGCATTCGACCCTTCGATGTTGACGATCTTCAGCCCTCGTCGGTGGACCTCCACCTCGATCGAAGCTTCCGCGTCTTTCGAAACAATCGGTACGCGTACATCGACGTTCGCCAGCCGCAGCCGGACCTGACCGAACTGCTCCATATCGCCGACGACGAGCCGTTCATCCTCCATCCGGGTGAATTCGTGCTCGGCCAGACGCTCGAATGGGTGGAGCTGCCGGGTGATCTCGTCGCCCGGCTCGAGGGCAAGTCCTCGCTTGGGCGTCTCGGGCTCCTGATCCACTCGACGGCCGGCTACGTCGACCCGGGCTGGAAGGGCAACCTCACGCTCGAGCTCTCGAACGTCGCCAACCTGCCGATTGCGCTGTACCACGGCATGAAGATCGGGCAGATCAGCTTCTTCAAGATGTCGAGCCCGGTGGAGCGCCTGTACGGCAGCCCGGAGCTCGGCTCGAAGTACCAGGGCCAATCCGAGCCGACCGCCTCGGCCTTCCACCGCGACTTCGGCGCCGACCGGAAGGGCTGATCCGTGGCCATCAATGACGCGGTCCACTGGTCGGCGGATCTCGGCGGCGGGACCACGGTCGCGCTGATCCAGGCAGGCACGTTCAGGTCTGATGCCGGAGCACTGTTCGGTCCGGTCCCGAGGATGCTCTGGGATCGGTGGGTGACCGAGGAGATCGACCACGAGCACCGGCTCCTCCAGGCCCTCAACTGCCTCCTTGTCGAGACGCCGGCCGGGCGCGTCCTCATCGAGACCGGGATCGGCGAGCGAGTGTCGGACAAGGTTCGGGCGATGCGTGCCTACGAAGGGACCCCGATCGCCCCGGCGCTCGTAGGGGCTGGGTTCGATCCGGCCACGGTCGATGTCGTGGCGATGAGCCACCTCCATTTCGATCATGCCGGTGGTCTCCTCCTTGCCGACGGATCGCGCGCGTTTCCACGGGCGAGGATCGTGGCCCAGCGGGCCGAATGGGAGATTGCGGTCGACGACAACAGCCGGATCGTGGCGTCCTACGACCAGCCCGAGATTCGTCTCGTTCGCGAATGGGGCGAGGCCGATTGGGCGGACGGAGAGACCGAGCTCGTGCCCGGAGTCACCGTGGTGCCGACCGGCGGGCACTCGACCGGCCACCAGGCAATCGTCGTGCGTGGCTCCGGCCCGACTGGCAGGACGTTGTCGTTCTTCGGCGACCTGTGCATGCGGCCGTGGAGCGCGAACCCGCGCTGGGTCAGCTCGTTCGATGACTTCCCACTCGATTCGGTCGAGGTGAAGTCGGACCTCTTCGCCCGGGCCAGCGCCGATGGCTGGCTGGTGGCCCTATCCCACGAGGCGACGCATCCGGTCGGGTCCCTCGTGTCCGACCGGGACCGCTACCGGTTCGAACCCGTCTAGGGGGCGGCCGACGGCAGGAGTGCCTCGATCGTCTTCCGGGCGGCGTCGGCCTCGAGCGGGCCATTGACCACGGACCGGATCACCCCGTCGGGATCGATGAAGAACTGCGTCGGCAGGGCGAACACGCGGTACGTGCGGAAGATTGCGGCGCTGACGTCGGCACCGATCGTATAGTCGAGCCCGTACTTCGCGGCGTAGCTTCGGCCTTCTTCAACCGTCTGCTGGACCTGGACCGCGATCAGCGACAGGCCCCGATCGCGATATGCGCGGTCCATGTCGCGGAGGGTGGGCGTCTCGGCCTGGCAGGGCGGGCACCAGCTGGCCCAGAAGTTGAGCCAGACCACCCGGCCTCGGAGGTCGGCAAGCCGTATGGTCCGGCCGTCCAGGTCGGTGAGCTGGAACGCGGCGCCCGCGTCGGTCGTGCCGGTCAGCTCCGGGGCCTGTTGCCCCACCTGGAGGCCCGGAACGGCGGACCGAAGCAGGTACGCCGAAGCCACCGGATTCGGCAAGCCCGGCGTCGTCGAGCCGAGCGGAGCAGTCGCGATGGTCAGGAGGATCGCCGCCACCACAACGATCCCGAGGGCGCCCGCGACCTGGCGGATACTGAACGGTCCGACGCCCCGACGTCGGCGTCGCGGTCTCCCCACAGGTTCCGTGGGCCCGGGCGCTTGACCTCGATCTTCCATCGGGTATCAAATCGAGGTGTTGAAGGGCACGAACCGGGCGAGCAGCGCCAGCCAGTTCATGATCATGGCGACGCCGATCAGGGCGACCAATAATCCGCCGACGAACGAGACCGCGCGCCCGTGGCGCAGCAGGGGTCGGATCAGGGCGGGTGATCGGTCGTAGACCGCGGCGATGACGATGAACGGGACGCCGAGGCCCGCGGTGTAGGCCACCAGGAGGATGACGCCCTGGGCGATGCTGCCGCTGGTTGCTGCCATCGTCAGGATGCCGCCGAGAATGATCCCGATGCACGGGGTCCAGCCGATCGCGAAGATGGCGCCGAGGCCGAACGACGCCAGCCACCCGCCCCGTGCGCTCACGATGCGTCCGCCAAGGCGGTCACCAAGCGAGGGCCCCGCTACGGTCCTACCGGGGCTCGTGAACGAGGTCGTACCGGTGGCGGTTGCCATCGAGGCGGCCGCGCCCAGGTCAAGCGGTCGCCAGCTCTGATCGAGCGCCGGGATCCGGATGATGCCCGCGAGGTTCAGGCCGAGCAGGATCAGCAAGACGCCACCGAGCTGGCGCAGCAGGGGCAGGAAGTCGACCAGTGGCCCGGCCAGATACGTCGCCGTGATGCCCAGGACCGTGAAGATCGACCCGAAGCCGGCGACATACGCCAGGGCGTGCCTGACGGCGAGCCAGCGGCTGACGGTGGCGCCGCTCCGCCCCACGACCGCGACCGCCGTCAGCTGCCCAAGGTAGGCGGGCACGAGCGGCAGCACGCACGGCGAGAGGAAGCTCAGGAGCCCGGCCCCAACGGCGACCGCGATGGAGAGGTCGCTATTCACGATGGCCTGCCATGGTCGTGGCGCTGTCCGCATGCGTCACCGTCGCCGCGAACCCGCGCGCGGAGGGGCCGTCGAGGATGTCCGCGAACAGCCTGCGCAAGCGAGCCACGCTGGTCGCGAGTTCGAGCCGGCCCGATCCGAGCTCGATGACCGGGATCCGGTCGAACAGTTCCCGATGCAGCGCTGGATCCTCATCGATGTTCCGCTCGACGACGATCGGTACCGACCTGCCGTGGTCGGCTCGGTCGGCGATGAGAAGGTCGATGGCGGCCCGAGCCTCCTCGCACAGCCCGCAGCCCGGACGCATGTACAGGACGAGGTCGGGCAGGGGAGTGGTCACGCTCGGCATCCTACAACCGGGGGCCGATCCGGACTCACGGCGGAGTCGGGCCGTTGGTCAGGCAGTTCTGCGCCATCCGCCGATGTCGACCCACACCCAAACAGGGCCGCATCGCGCCCTTCTGCGCCTGGCGGCCCCCGATTCACCCAGACACGATCGTGCGGTCGGGTACGATTGGTCGACGCCCCCGTAGCTCAGTGGATAGAGCGCAGCCGTCCTAAGGCTGGCGTCGGCGGTTCGAATCCGTCCGGGGGCGCCAGAAGCAAAGTCTCGTGTGTTCCGAAGAACGGACGTGCCGCAGGCACGAGGCTGATCTCGTAGCCGCCAGCCTCGGTGACCTTCACTCGTTCGACGACGATAGAGATCAGTTCCTTGAGCTTGTCTGGCGTTGCGGCGTTCATCGCCGCTCGAAGCGACGAAACGAATTCGGCGACAGCCTCGAATGTGGTCACCTTCTCGGGTTCGGGCAGGAGCGCGAGCTCGGCCTGTGCGCCCTGCCTCTTCGTCCGATATTCGGCGTCATCGATATCACCCCATTCATGCTGTGACATAAGGCGCTGGATGCGACGCTCCAGCCTGATGCGGGTTTCGTCAGATGACCCAGACGACGGCAACGCCAGCCGACGTCGGAGCTCCTCGCGCGCGGTCTTGACGGTCGCGGGCGGCAGGATCAGCTCCCGGAGTTGGGCGAGCACCGCGGCGTCTGCTTCGGTGGCGCTTATCGAAGATCGACTGCAATTCCGGCACAAGTAGTACTTCCACTCGCGTCCACGCGACGACCTTGTTTGCCCATGAAGACGGCGTCCGCACACGCACTCGAGGATGCCAGTCAGGATGTACGTTCGATGGGCCGCTGAAGTCTGGACCGTGCCTCGCCCACGAGCGTCTGCGGCCTTGCGGCCCGTTGCCCAGGTTGGTTCGTCGAGGATGGCGGGGTGCCGACCGGGTCGCTCCTCGGCACCGCGGTGGTAAACGACGTAGCCGAGATAGAAACGGCCGCGGCGAACGACGTCTTTGACCGCATCTTTTGTCCACTGATCCGCGGTGCGGCGTCTGACCCCGTCGCGCTGAAGGCTCCTTGCAATCTCCGAGGTGGCCGTTGTGGTCAGGTCGCGCCATATTCGCCTGCTCGGACTTCGGGCCGCGTCTCAACCCGCCTACGGATCGTCGAGCCAACAGCGGTGATGGATTTTGGATCGCGCGCTCCAGCGCTGGCGTCCCGCCCAACCAGACGATCCCTGCCGGGTTCCGGCGCCGTGGTCGCCCACGATGTACTGGCGCACCGGCATCCACGGCCTCGCCGCTTGTCGGTGAGGTCGCTCTCGTGGGCAGAAGCCCAGTATCGCCCACCACAGTGACTCCAGCAGAAGCAGGTCCGCGTCGGGCCTACTTCTGTGTATCCGGCCGCGACGATTCGGACCATCTCGATCGGCACACTTCATGGCCCTGCGGACCCAGGCTTCCATCACACCGGGGGCCGTGCGACGACGACGTCGACGACTTCATTTGCGCCGACCTTGTCGAGTCCTCGAGTGCTCTCGTCGTTCCGGCGGTGGTACACCTCTGTGCCCGACCGCATGGCCGTGACGCCCTCAAAGACGACATCGCCGATCGCGCCCGTCGCAGGCATATGTCTCCCAGTGCGCCGCACTTCCAGATAGACCAAGTCGTCGTGTCCGAGCCCAATCTCTGCGAGAGCCGCAATCGGGACTCCGAGACTCGAGCCCGCTTGGGCCATGGCCGTGAAACGGATGGCTGTTCGGCCGTCTGGCATCGTCTTGCGCCCGTGGATGACGGTCGCCTCGCGTTCCTCGGATGGCAGCACATCCTCACCCCGGTTCGCTTTGCGGGGCCTCGCCTTCCCCGGGCGAGCGACCAGCGTGACCTTCATCTCGGCGAGCACTTGTTCGAGATCGCGGCGGTTCTCCTCAGGTATCTCAGTACGCCCGACGGATACAAGAGTCGCCACCGCGTGCTCTCGAGTGGCCCCGCCAGCCTCAGCAACCTTCTTGATGACCCGATTGGCGAACCGGAACAGATCCTTGTCGGGGTCGCCTACCCACGGCGCGACTGCGTCAACGGCCAGTCCGCCATGAGCGGCTAAGCGATCACGCCAGGCTGGGATTCGATCGCTTCTGTCATGGGCCGCCGCTGCCGCGAGATCACGTTCGAGATCGTCGTAGTGCTCAGTCGCCAAGGTCGTCCTCCATTGATCGGCTCCCTACCGTTGGATCTTGACATGGACGCAGCATGATCCGGACTGCGGCGAGCCCTGTTCGACCGTGCTCACAACTACCGCCACGCACTCGCGGTAAGCACCTTGGTGACTGCGATGAGGGTGCGTGGCCAGTCCGGCCACCAGATCGGACCCTGAGATGCCGATCAGAGTCGATGCACCGGCCGCCAAATCGATGGCTCATCAATCACCACCGTCATGCCCGTCTTCTTCGCGTCCCATCGCTCGATCCATGAAACATCGTACGCACCATCCGTGACACCTTGGTTGACATCGCGGTGGGCGCGACTGTCCTGGCTCCTGGCCCGGGACCCGTTGGTCATTGGCCGCTTGTCGTGGACTCGAGCAATCGATGGGTTCCGTGCGACACCGGCCGAGGTGGGCACTCGAGACCGCCGGTTCTGGAACCGCGTCACGGGCAGGGGCCTCATCGGTGATGATGGGCATCTGATAGGCGGATGGATGCCGTTGTGAACGTACGTGGCGAGATCCGTATCGCCGAAGAAGGGGAGCCGCTTGCGTACGGTTGATGGTCGGGTCGTCTTCAGCCCGACTGACCTCGTCGGGTTCCTCGCCTGTGGCCATCTCACCGAGCTCGACCGGGCGAGTTTCGCTGGCCTGATCGAGAAGTCGAAGAAGGTCGACGAAGAGCTTCAGCTCCTCATCGACAAAGGCCTTGAGCACGAGCGCCGTTATCTCACCCGCCTCGGTGACCATGGTTCGCAGGTCACGGTCATCGAGCAGACAGATCGCTCCGCTCCTGGCCTTCTCGACGCCCGCGAGCGGACGCTCGAAGCCATGCACCGCGGCGACGAAGTCATCTACCAGGCGACCTTCGTCGAGAATGGCTGGTCTGGCCAGGCAGACTTCCTCCGGCGCGTCGACCGACCCGATTCCCCCAATCGCCTCGGGCCATGGGGCTACGAACCTGAAGACACAAAGCTCGCGCTGTCCGCGAAGGCGGGCGCGCTCCTCCAGCTCCTGACCTACGCGCGCATGATCGAGGCCGTCCAAGGCGACGCCCCGGCGAGGGTGCACGTGGTCCTCGGAAGGGCGGACATGTCCAAAGTCTCCTTCCGCGTCGCGGACTACGCGGCCTACCACCGCCTCGCAATTCGCCGCTTCGAGGACATCCTGGTCGGCAGCGACGCTCCTACCCCCGAGATCCTCGGTGTCGTTGTCGACCCGACCGAGCACTGCGGCGTCTGTGCTTGGGCCGGCCATTGCCGGGACCTGCGGTACGCCACGGGCCATCTCTCGCGGGTCTCGTTCATCCGCCGCGACGAGGTCGAGAAACTCCGGACCGCAGGTATACCGACAATCTGGGCACTCGGTGGGCTCCGCGCTCCGCTGCCCCGGATCGACGGCCTCGGGGGTCGAGTCCTCGACCGCCTTCAGGATCAGGCCGCCATGCAACTTGAGGAGGTCCGCAGCCATCAGCGCTTCCACAAGATCCTCGAGCACCCTGAGCCGCCACCCGAGCGCGGTCTCCTGACCCTTCCCGAGCCGTCGCCGCTCGACATCTTCTTCGACTTCGAAGGTGATCGGTTCGCGCTCGACGAGGGACTCGAGTACCTCTTCGGGTGGGTCGAGGCTCCTGTGGATGGGGCCGAGGCCCCGGACGCGCCCTTCCACACACTCTGGGCGCACGACCGGGCTGCCGAGCGGACGGCGCTCGAGGCCTTCGTCGATCATGTGGTCGCGCGTCGCGAGCAGGACCCGGGGATGCACGTCTACCACTACGCACCCTATGAGCCGACCGCGCTCCACCGCCTCACCCAGCGCCATGAGACGCGCCAGGAGGAGTTCGACGTCCTGCTCCGCGCGGGCGTCTTCGTGGACCTCTACCGCGCGGTCCGACAGGGGGTGCGCGTCTCGTCTGAGTCGTACTCGATCAAGCGTCTCGAGCCGCTGTATGCCCTGACCCGCGACGCCGATGGGATCGCCAAGGCGCTCTCGAGCGTGATCGCCTACGAGCGCTGGGTGCGCGACGGCGACCCGGCGATCCTCGACGACATCGCCGCCTACAACCGCGACGACTGCGTGTCGACTCTCATGCTGCGCGACTGGCTTGAGGCGCGACGGGAGGAGCTTGTTCGGGCACTCGGCCACGATCCCGGCCGGCCGGTTCCAGGGTCTGGGGACGCTTCCGATGAGCGGCAGGCCGCCGACGCCGAGGTCGCCGCAGTCCGCGCCGCGCTGACGGTCGATATCGACCCGGCAACCCCCGAGACAGAGACACTCGACGACGAGCGCCAGGCGCGGCGGTTGCTGGGGAACCTCCTCGGCTGGCACCGACGAGAGGCGCGGGCCGACTGGTTCGACTGGCATCGCCTTCGTGGACTCGGCACCGATGACCTCGTCGCCAACGCGACGCCACTCGGGGTCAATGGATTTGACGGCCAGGTCGGAACCGAGAAGCGCTCCAAGCTTTTCCGCTGGCGCTTCGGTCCGGGCCAGGAGACAAAGCTGCGAGAGGGTGACGAGGTCGTCGCGACACCCGGGGTCGATGAGGACGACCTTGACCCGATCGGCGTCATCCGTCGCCTCGACCTCGATTTGGGCGAGGTGATCGTGAAGATCGGGCCATCGAAGGAGCGACCAGATTTCGATCGGATTACCGGGTTCCTTCCGATCACACCGATTCGGACGACGCAGCAGCAACGATCCATTCTGGAGCTCGGCCGGTGGGTGTCTGAGAATGGGATCGATGCGGACGGAGCCTTCCGGGCCGTGCGCGATCTGTTGCTGAGGCGTCCTCCCAGGATCACCGGGACCACGTCGGGGACACCGCTTGTCGGTGAGGGCCAGGCGCCCAGCGATGCAGCCTGCAAGATCGCGGTCGCTCTTGAGCTCTCGTGCCTCTCGATCCAGGGACCGCCGGGTTCCGGGAAGACGCATACCGCTGCCCGCCTCGTCCTCGACCTTGTCCGTCGCAGCCAAGGTTCTGGGCAAAGACGTGTGGTCGGCATCACCGCGTTCAGCCACGCCGCGATCAGCAACCTGCTCCGCGAGGTCGTACGCCAATCGACGGGTGGGCCTGCGCTGCAGATCGTCCAGAAGGCGGACGAAGGGGACTGGTGCGGCCTCCCGCAAGTCGATCGCGTCGACAACAAGACGGTGGATGCACGGCTTGCCGCCGGAACCGTGGACATCGTCGCGGGAACATCGTGGCTCTGGAGTCGCCCAGGCCTTGCGAACGCCGTCGACACCCTTGTGGTCGATGAGGCTGGCCAGATCTCGCTTGCGAGCCTGGCAGCCATTGGCCGGGCCACGCAGAACCTCGTTCTCTTGGGGGATCCCCAGCAACTCTCGCAGCCCGTGAAGGGCGCCCATCCTCCGGGCGCCGACAAGAGCGCCCTCGAACATGTCGTGGGCAATCACGAGGCGATCGCACCGGACCGAGGCATCTTCCTCTCTACGACTCGGCGGCTTCATCCGACGATCTGCGCGTTCACTTCCGAGGTCTTCTACCAGGGCCAGCTGACGACACTCGCCGGCCTCGAGCACCAGGCGATCATCGGCCCGGACGACGAGATGAGCGGAAGTGGACTTCGTTGGATCCCAGTCGCCCACGTCAATCGCTCGAGCGACTCGCCAGAGGAAGCGGACCTCGTTGCGGACCGTGTCCACGAGTTGCTCCGGCGGTCATGGCGTGACCGCGAGGGTGCGATTCGCCCCATCCTTCCAAAGGACATCCTCGTCGTATCGCCATACAACGCCCACGTTGCGAAACTGCGCCAGCTCCTCCCGAACGGTGTCCGAGCCGGAACGGTTGACAAGTTCCAGGGGCAGGAGGCGCCAGTGGTCTTCTATTCGATGGCGACCTCCACCCCGGATGACATGCCGCGCGACATGACGTTCCTCTTCAGCCACAACCGATTCAACGTCGCAACGTCGCGCGCCCAGGCGCTGGTCATTCTGGTCTGCAGCCCGGCGTTGCTCACCGTGTCCTGCAAGACGCCTGAGCAGATGCGTCTTGCGAATGGGCTTGCCCGGTTCGTCGAACTGGCAACCGGATCCAGTGGAGCCGAAACTGTGCCAGGCAAGGTGGCGCGCTCATCCGAGACGATCCATGGCGCGCGGGTTCGCACTCGATTGCACGGCCCGACAACGGATGAGGAGTTGGCGTGATGGAGAGTTCGATGGCGGTGCCTGCGGGCGATGAGCAGTCGGCCGCAATCAGCACTTTCCTCGATCCCGATCGCATCCTGACGCGGGCAGAAGTGCTTGCATCTCCGAGCCCCGTGCCGGCCGAGGGCGGCGTCTACGGCTGGTGGTTCCGGACGCTGCCGGCGTCTATAGACACGTCCCGGTGCGCGACCCGGAACGGGCTCACGTTGCTCTACGTCGGAATCAGCCCGACCACGCCGCCTGCCAACGGCAAGGCTCCGAGCCGCGAAACGCTCCGGACCCGGATCCGGACCCACTACGCGGGCAATGCTGAGGCATCAACTCTCCGCAAGACGCTCGGTTGCCTGCTTGCGGATGACCTCGGGATCGAGCTGCGCTGCGTCGGTTCTGGAACCCGCATGACATTCCTCGGGGGTGAGCAGGTCCTGTCCACATGGATGGCCGAGCATGCCCTCGTCAGCTGGGTGACCCACATCAAGCCGTGGGAACTTGAAGACGAGCTGATCGCAGCCCTCGATCTGCCGCTCAACCTCCTGGGCAACGCGCGACATGCATTCCATCCGGAGCTGTCCCGGCTCCGGTCGATTGCGGTGCGCCGGGCCAAGGCCATGCCCGTAGTCCCGAACCCGGGAGTCGGCGGTACCTATGTTGAAGACCAGTCGGCTCCGGGCGGCCGGTTCGGAGCCCGGGTCATCGCGGAGGGCGTGCCCGCGGGTCGGGCACCTCTCGGGCGCCTCGTTCTCACGGGCGCGGCAGCGCGAGTCGACCGACGATCGCAGGCGGACGCGCGCCTGATCCTGGCCGCAGCGCTGGACGTGCTCCAGCGCGAAAGCCGAAGCCTCGGAGTTCTGACGACACCGGCCGGGTTCGTCGATTACAAGCCTGGCGGAAGCTGGCAGGGCAAGGCTGGCTGGCAGACACCCCAGGATGAATTCGATCGGCTTGGGTCTGCAGCGGCATCGGTCGCATCAGACCTCATGACGCCTGCCCTGAGCGACGCGGCACAGGGGCTGGTTGACCATTTCGTCCTCGGCATCGACGTCTGGCCGACTGAGCACCGTGAGCCGCACGCGGAGGTTGCCTGTATCTACGACGTAGCGACCGGATCCGTACGCCCGGTGACCGGGAAGTCGTACCCCACGAACGCACAGCAGGACGACCTCATCCGAAACGCGGACCTTTCCAGCCACGTCATCGACGTCGGTGACGAACGCCTCGCGGTGCTCGTCTGCCACGATCTCGCTGCCTGGAGTCCGCGCGGAAACGCTGTCGCCACGGAAACCCGCGCCGACACATGGCGGGCGATGCAGGCCGCGGTGGCAGCGGCCCGCCCA
Organism: Chloroflexota bacterium; assembly: GCA_031369685.1. Taxonomy (GTDB): domain Bacteria; phylum Chloroflexota; class Limnocylindria; order Limnocylindrales; family CSP1-4; genus UBA5189. The sequence continues at coordinate 13,264 of JANMPD010000170.1, forward strand.
ACACTCGCCGTCCAGCTCCCTCATACGGTTGACAACGCCAGGACCTGGCAAGCCGCGTGGGCGACGTTCGGGCGCATCGCGGGACCGTCCCTTCGAGCGGCCACGACGGCAATCCGTCATCTCGACCGGGAGTACCAGCCGGTGCCAGGCTCATTCGATGAGGTACTCCTCGACGGCACGGGTTGGGGCGAGCGGGTAATCGACATAGTCGTCAGCGGCAGGACCGAAATTTCCGAGGCAGCAGTCGCTCGCCCCATGAATCCACAGGTACGAGGCGCTGGACGAGCGGCCCGCCCAGCCAGATCGGGCGAGGGTTCGCCGGATCGAGGCATTGGTCTCGCACGGATCGCGCTTGAAGTGTTCCTCACCCGGGCAGGCGGCTACCCGGGTGTCATAGCGGTCGGTGACCTCGCCCGCGAAATGGAGCTGGCTGGTCGCCCCATCGCCGGGCACAACCCTTTGAGGACGTTACGCGACGCCCTCAATTCCTCCCAAAAGTACGGACTGTGGTCGCTACGGGCCGGACGCGGAGGGCTATGGTCCGTTGGTGACGGCGCATCGACGATGGACGCCGGGCTCGTCGGCCGACCCCTCGCCGAAGCGTTGCACGCATTCGTGCGCGAACGCTACCCCTCGGGCATCTTCCAATACGAGAGCGTGCGAGAGGCCTTTCTGGCCAGTGGCGGTGTCGTACGGGGGACCGGAGGAACGACAAGGAAGGCCCTCGGTGCCGCGACCGACCTATTCGAGCATGTGGCGGGCAGGAAGGGCGAGTGGCGATGGAAGTAGTCCGATCGCTTCGTGTCGCTGGGAGCGAATAATCCGCGGTCGCTACGTGAGCCTACGGACCGAGGTTTGCATCCAAGGCGAGCGCGATCTACGAGCGTCAGCAGAGAGGGAACACCTGAGGTACCTACAGGAGGCCGATCTCGGGTGCCCGGACCTCAGGGTGTCGCTCAAGCCACGCGAGCAGGTCTGATTGCGCTTGGTAATCGGGCACGAAGACTCGCGTGATCGCGGCTCGGGGGACCCGCCCTGGGATCCAGGCCTCTGAGTGTGGGCGCGGCGCGTGTCGGTCGGCATCGAGGAGCGCCGCCGCCCCGTGCGGTCCCGCATTAGCTTGAGGTCAGTGGCCGAAAAGTTGGCTGAAGCTGAGTTGCCTGGTACGAACAGAGTGCCGGACGTCAAAAGGACGTCCGTGACAACCTCGAAAAGGACTGGCAAGCTGCTCCACGAGTCCATCATCTGGTACTTCGGATGGAACGACATGCCGGTGTATCCCCACAGGAGCTCCGCCTTCTCCCGCGATCCATAGAAGTGCGAAACGAACCGGACTCCGAGTTCGTCCCCGCGCGCCGGATCCAGACCGGCTGACGGGTCAACTACCGGATCCGGCGCACCGATGTCGCGGCATTCATCCGGCGCCACGTCTCAGGCGACGAGTGAGGCTTCGTCAGGACGAGCCAAGCGGGCGACGCGCCAAGACCCGGCGCGACCTCCGGACTACGGTGCAGATCGTGTTCGACGGGCGGTTGGTTTCAAACATCGTCCCAGGGATTTCCCGGCCCGGGCCAGTCAGGCGCCAGGCCGAGGATCCGCCACACCTGGTCCCGGGCTGCATAGTCGGTCCGCTTGCCTTCAGTCAGATCGATTTCGATTCGTTCGAACGGTAGGTCAAGTTGAATCGGACGGTTGGCCCAGGGATTCACCCAGAGCACGGGATCAACACGTGCGAGGTTCCATGGGCCGAGATTCTCAGCCACAAGGACGGCAGATACATGTGCTCGTCGTCCCAGCCTGCCCTCCGTCCATAGCCCCGTCATCTGTCGGACTCGCGCAGTGTCCATCTCGCCAGCCGGTCCTGTCCGGAACTGGATAGCCTCGTCACCAAACAGGCTCGAGTAGATGTCATCCGAATCGACGAAGAATCCGAGGGCGTCAAGCGCAATGATCACGGGACCCTCGGCGTTACGCGTTTGATCTGCCTTGGCCGCGAGCGCGTTGCGGACTCGAGCAACAGTGGTCAATGTCCTGGCACCGCCCGTTCCAAATGCGCCAAGCGGCCGGATCCCGGGTTCGCCCCGAGCCTCAGCTGACTTCGGGATGGCTTCGAACCGTAGTTGCCATGTGGCCGCATGCAAAGTCAATGTCGGCAAGTCACGCCGGCGAGGGCCCGTATCGATCGAGGCTGCGACGTCGCCGGGGTCGAGCGTGGCCAGCCAAGCCTCGAGTTCGCGTCGGATCGGCGCCATGCTTGGTGTTGCGCCCTCACCTTGTTCCACTTCGATCCATAGGAAGAAGTTCGGACTATCCGTGCCGTCGAGCGAGTCGTAGGCATCGGCGAGTCGGCGGGAAGCGGCCGAATCGGTCGCTTCGTCGAACGAAACGGTTGCCTCGATCGTCGCTGACTGGCCTGTCCGCGTGACCAGGAAGTCGGCGAGTCGACCGCTGTCGCCCACGGGCGGCTCGAGCTCGACGGTGTGCCCAAGGTGGGTCCAAAGGGTGAATTGGTACAACTCCCAGAAGGCGGCATAGAACTGGCGGTCGCCGGTCGCCCTTATGTTCCTGGCTATTCGTTGGGCGAAGCGAGCGGGCGCGCCGTCAAGCCAGCGTTCGAGCAGCTGACGCACCGAGTCGAACCATTGGCGGTCGACGCGGTCCATGAAGGCGTAGACACCTTCGTTGTGGCGACCCGGGCTGCCGTCAGTGCGCGGTTCGGTCGAGAAAAGGCGCGGTCGGGAATCGGCTTCCATTGCGATGGCATCTTCTCAGGAAGCCCTCGTCCTTGGCGCCGGCGGCGACGACGATCTTCGGACCTGGGCGGTCATTATTCCCTTGCGGCTCACAGTGCGAACCATCCGCTACTTGTCAGCCCGGGACCAGCGAACCGCAATCGTGACAGACTCGATCAGTGAGCGAGCCAGTAGTCGAGTCGGAGAAGGGACAGGACCCGCCGCCCTTCGAAGGTCTGTTCAAGCGGATCAGCGCGCTGCCGATTCTTCAGCGCACGCGACTCCTGCTGGATCTGATCGCGGACGACATCCCAGATCCATCGAGCCGGCTCGCCGAACCCACACTCCTTGTGTCGCTCCTTGCCAAGCGTGCCAAGTCGCTGTCCGCCAACTTCCACCACGCACTCGGCAGCCCTGCCGAGATCGGCCCGCTGCTCGCTGTCCGTCCCCTCGGTGAGCTCGCGATCCTCATCAAGTGGCTGACGCTCGACCTCGACCTGCACCC
>JANMPD010000266.1:0-21934 GCA_031369685.1 Chloroflexota bacterium
GATACCGGAAGCCCGCGCCCAGGCCACGTGCTGCGCGATCACGGCAGGGTCGGCACTGTCGTACTTCCCGAGGGTGGGCAGATCGATCTTGGCTCGCTCCCAGCTCGGCGTGTCGAACCATATGTAGTAATAGGCGAGAACCACCGGTCGATCGGTCAGGGCGGCTGCAATCGCCACCGATGATGCGAGCGCAGGCGACACGTCCCGCTGGGCCCCGGCGGCCGAGGGTCCGGCGCTGAGCAGCGCGACAGCAAGGAGTGCCGCAACGGTGGCGATGCGTGCGGCGCGAGGCGACGCCCGGACGCCGGACCGCGATTTCAGCCGGGCGACCTGCTCGACCAACCCACCATGTGAGTTGGGCCGACGAGCACGGCCCGGTGATCCCTCGCCGATCATGTCGTCGGCGTGGCTCCGAGCAGCGTCGAAGCCATGGCGAGGACCAGCAATGCCATGACGGCGAGACCGACCACCGTCGCGATCAGCCGGCGCCGCGGGTCCCCGAGGATTCGCTGGAGCACGAGGTCCACGGAACCGAACATCGCGACGAGTACGTCGCGGAGGGGTCCAGGGGCAGCCACCGTGGAGTCCGTGGCCTGGGCCGATCGGCTCACGGATGCCCGTTGCTGGACCCAGGTATCGGCGCGCTGGGCCGTCCGGTGCAGGCCGCGGTCGGACCGGGACATGAGCCGGGCGAAGCCTCGGCCCGCGGAGTCGCTGCGGACCAGTCCCGCCCGGCCGAGCGCGACGAGCTGGTGCCGGCGTCCAAGCACGACCAGCGCCATGATGACCGCGAGGATCAGGCCACCGGCAATGGACAGGTCCACGTTCGAGATGATCCGGATGGTCGTGTCCTGGGGGCGCGACAGCGCAATCGGACTGGGCGGGACGATGCCGCTCGCGTGGACCACGATCCGGTAGTCACCTCGGGGGAGAGCGCCGAACGAGACCCTGCCATCACTCGTCGTGTCGTGGGTGACCGTCGTCCCGTCCGGGTATTCGAGCGTGACCTTGGTCACGATGGCCGATTTGAGGAGCGCGTCCTCGACCCGGATGTCGAGGTGGTACAGGAGGATCTCAACCGTCCAGACGCCATCCAGCGTCGGTTTCCAGGTCTGTTGCCCACGATTCACGACGTTGGTCCCGGCGATCAGGACTTCGCCTACACGATGGATGTTCGGCACGCCGACGAGGCCGAACGTCCGCTTGACGGGAACCTCGGCCTCGAGCCAGACCTCGTCATAGGAGGTCACGGTCCGAGTGGGCCCGGAGCTCGTTTCCATCTGGACGCTCTGGATCAGGCTCGGGTCGACGACGTTGCCGTCCGAATCCACGAACCGCAGGGACGTCCGATAGGCCAGCCGCACCCCGACCGTGAGGCGTGCATCACCCGTGATATCCACCGTCCTGACAGGATCGTAGACGTCGTCGTTCCAGCGCACGAAACCGACGCGGATGCCGGAGGATTCGGGCAGATCGAAGCGAGGAGTCAGCAGCAGGCGCCCGAGCTCGCCGACAGCGAACGTGGCGGTCCCCTGGGCGTCGGTGAGGAGTTCCTGATCACCGAGAGCGATCGACATGCCGACAACCGCGGGGACCGTGACGACATCGATGGTCGCCGGCCGAATCACGATCGTGGTCAGCGCGTCAGACGGGCCATGCGTCGAGTCACCGGCAAAGGCAACCCGGATCTTCAGTGTGGCGGCTCGTTTGACATAGTCCGAGGACAGCGATAGGTCCACCTGTCCCGTGCCATCCGTCCGGGTCGCGCGGACGAGAACGCCGTTGATGTCCATCGTGACCCGCGTGGACGCGAGGGCATTGCCGCCCAGGGTCGCGAGGTGGGCCGTCACGGTCACCGCTGTGCCGATGACGACGTCGCCGGGATTCGACAGGGTGATCCGTGTTCCGAGCACGGGCGGGGCGGGTGGAGTCGCAGCCATTACCAGGGACACCTGGCTCGTGAACAGGATGATGAGCATGGCGCCGGCCATTGCCACACCAAAGGCCTGTCCGAATCGCCGGAGCGTCGCCCGCATCACGTGTCCTCCCCCGCCGCCGGTGGGCCCAGGCGGACCCGACGGCGCCGCATGAGCAGGACGAGAAGGATCGCCGCCGCGCTCAGCGCGACCGTGTAGACCGCACTCAGCACATCACGGTTGCGCGCCTCGACGTCGGCCCGATCCGGGTACGTCGGTCCCGGGATACGAGCGGCTCGCGGTGGGGATGAGAAGTCCATCGCGGCGGCGATGCTGTTGGCCGTCGCGTCGCGCCCGGTCAGGGGCGCCACGGACCAGTTGTCCTCGATGAATCGCAGGGCGGACGTGAAGTCGTACGTGGTTGAATCGATCGTTCCCCTCCGTGCATAGGGCGAGATGAACAGGGTCGGCACGCGGTAGCCGTAGCCGAAGGCGTCGACCGCGGGCGGGGGTACGTGGTCGTACCAGCCACCCCAGTCGTCCCAGGTGATCATGAAGAGCGACGAATCCCAGGCCGGAGTCCGCATCAGCTGGGTGACCAGCGAGGTCGCAAAGACCTGGCCGAGGCTCACATCACCGGGCGGGTGTTCGCTCGCCCCGCTTGGAACGATGTAGGCGACGGCGGGCAGTTCGCCCTTCGCGACATCGATGTAGTACTGGTCGAGATTGACGATCCGCTCGTGGAGCGCGGGATCATCCAGGAACCGGCCGAAGTTCAGGAGCGGTGCCCAGACGAGTTGCGCAGCCTTGTCAGAGGCCGGCTGTCGATTTCGGTAGGTGATCGTGGGGTCGTAGTTCTGGACGTAGAACTTCCAGGTGACACCCGCCTCCTGGAGGCGATCGAAGATCGTCGGGAACGCCCAGCCCTGTTCCGGGATCGCTCCACTCGGCGTCTGGGCGGCAACCCAGTAGAAGTGATTCGCCTCGCTCGAGCCCTGGACCGAGCTGAAGAACTGATCGGCCAGAACGTATTCGGTGGCCAGGTTCCAGTAGAACGGCAGGTCGCGTCCGTCGTAGTAGCCCATCGCGACTTCGCCGGGCAGGTTCCTCTGGTTCTGGGCAGCGATGAAGCCATCCATCCGTCCGTCGTTGTATGCCTGAAGGCCGATCGATCTGCCGTGGTGAAGGTCAACCGTCTTCAGGCTCTCGAGGTGGTAGGGCTCCACGCACCCGAGGCTCGGTTGATTCGGATCCCGCGGAATGCAGGTCCCGTCAGGCGGACCTTCGGCACCTGGGAACGTTCCGAAGTAGTTGTCGAACGTGTGGTTCTCCTGCATCAACACGACGAAGTGTTCGATCGGAGTTCGCGCCTTCCCACCGTCTGCCTGGACGCTCGGCGGCGTGCTGGCGAGCGTCCCGAAGGCGCCGAAAGCGGCGGCGGCCGCCAGCGCCAGCACGCCCAGCGGGGTCCCGGCAGCTGTCCTGGTGGGTCGTGATGCGTGGGTCATGGTCGGATCTCGTAAATCTGGATCACGATCTGATCGCTGATTGAGTCGTCCGCGCCGCGGACCTGGGCATGCTGCTCGTAGACGAGGCTCCCGCTGTACTTGCTCACGTAGCCTCGTACGACGTTTTCAAAGAAGGGGGACCGGTCCGCCGACCAGATATCAACCGCGATGTACTGGAGCCGCAGCAACTGGATGCTTCGATCCGGATTGCGGATCGGATCATAGGCGGGATTGCGGCGCAGGGGGTTCGGGCTGACGCTCACTCCATAGGCCGAGCGCTGGCCGTAGTAGCGCACGATATTGGCCATCGTCGGGCCGATGGTCATGAACGTCGAACCCACCGGGACGTTCTGCCGGATCCACAGGCCAGCCTCTCGGCCGCCCGGCAGTCCGCCGGTTCCGGCGAGGGAGCCGCGGGTCGTGATCGTGGTGATCCCGGCGACCGTCGGCACGCTCAGCGACACCAGCATCACCGCGAGGATGACGGCGCCGATCCGGGCTGGGGTGCGAGCCGACAACCTGGGCGCGATCCGCCTGAGGATCAGGGGTAACGTCACGAGCAGACCCACTCCGGCGACGATCGCGATGGCTGGCGCAATGGGAAGGAGATATTGGTAGCCCTTGACCGGCCAGGCTTCGAAGAACGCGACCGGCACGAGGATCCAGACGATGACGAGCCGATCCTGCCACTGGCGACGACGGAGCAGGGAGAACAGCCCAACGCCGGCGGCGAGGAGGATCAGGGCGCCCACCGCGGCCGGGAGAATCTCCGCATAGAAGGTCCACGTGTGATTCGGATTGCGCAGGAGCTGCCAGACGAGGAATTGGCGCGCGGTATCGCTGGCGCCGCTCACGGCGATCGCGGCCGGATACGGCGACAGCGCCAGGATGAACAGGACCGCGGCGACCAGGACCTCCTTGATCCGAAGTCGGATCTCCGGGATCACGAGGACCATGGCTCCTGCCGTCGGGACGAGAAGGATCGCCGTCTCCTTGGCGAGGAAGGCCAGGCCACCGGCGATCGCCGTTGCGTACAGCCAGCGCCCGTCGCCCTCCGCCACGAACCGCGCAATGCAGTAGATGCCGAGGAGGAAGAGTGTAGTCATCGGTGCGTCGAGCAGGATCTGGCGTGACACGAACACGTGATAGGGCATGACCGTCAGGAGCGCAGCCGCCACGATCCCGACCCGACGCCCGTACAGGAGGGATCCGGTCGCATACAGGAGCGGGATGGCCGCGACGCCAAAGGCCACCGCCACCAGCCTTGCCAGCGTGTCGTCGACGGCGATACGGAACATGAGGCTGACGAGGTATTGCACGAGCAGCGGATGCGCCCGGAAGACCTGGAACAGGCCCCCGTAGGTTGGATCACCGGCGAGTGCGGCCGCCTGCCCGGAGTAGACCGCCTCATCGCTGTTGAAGCCGATCGTCCCGAGCGACCAGGTGCGCAGGATCGCGCCGATGACCATCAGGCCACCGAGGATCAGGAACAGGCGTCCTCGTTCACCAATCAAAGCGGCCCCGGAACGCGGCAACCTCAAGCCGACCCCGTCCCGGACCATATGAAGCTCAGTTTCGGCCGTGAGCGAGCTCGACCTGCTCTTGCTCAATGTACTTCGGTGAAGCCACCGGGAAGGCGGTCACTTCTCGCTCCTCGACCGGCTGCCGTCCCTCGGCGTCCAGCTCGAGGATGACCTCGGCCCATCCGTGACCGGCAACGCGGAGCTGCCAGAGATCCGCGCTTGCCACGGCCTGCGCCAGGAGCATCCGCTCCCGGTTGCGCAGTTCGGGGTAGAGCGAGGAACCCATCTTGAGGTGCGGGGCCAAGGTTGCGAAGGGCGGGAAGCCGTAGGCGTCATCGGTGTTCTCGATCAGCAGGTCGAGGGCCGGGCTGAGTTCCATGCGGTCGCGCATCTCCTCGCCCCGCTCGATGAATACGACCCGGTCGATCCTGGCACGCGCCATGACCACGGTGTCGAGCAGCGAGGTGATGTGGTACTTCGGAGGGGGAACTGCGATCTGGGTCGCCGAGTTGATGGCCATGATGGGGATATTACGGCTTCCGAGCGACTGGCCGATACTGCGGCCGGACTTCGAGTGCACCCGGCTCTGGACCGAGAGCTTGGCACGATGGGTCGCTCCGAGCTGAGCGCCGGCGATGACCGACATCGTGTGGAAGCTCAGGGTCATCGGCTTGGGGTAGCTGATCGCGATCCCGTTCGGGCTGACGATCGTCATGTCATCGCTCAGGAACGAGAAGCCGAAGTCGCGCACCAGCCGGATCACGGTGCTGGTCTTGCCGGTATCGGTCTGGGCCGAGATCAGGGTCGCTCGTCCGTCTTTCGCGACGCAACCGGAGTGGAGGAGCACATAGCCCCGATCGACCAGCATGAAGCGAAGGAGGGCCTCGACGACGTTCGTGTACAGGACGTGCCGCGACATCGCGAGGAGCGGTGACGCCACGATCCGGGTCGGTTCGCCGAGCGTGACCTCGAAGTTCGCTCCGAGGAACCCGAGGTGCTCGACGTACTTGAGCTGACTCTCGGACGGGGTGAAGCGAATTCGGCGCGACGGCCAGCCCCCGACCGAACCGATCGAGATGATCAGGTCCGGGTTGCTGACCTCTTCGGTACGGAAGTAGGCGAGTTCGGGAAGTTGGACCGCGGAATGGACCTGGATGATCCCGCCGATGTTGTAGCGGTACCGCGGTGCCGGCGTCGAGGCGATCATGACGGGAACGCCGGCCCGGCCGGACGCAGGCGGCTCGTCGCCAAAGGGAGCGGACTCCGCGGCGAACTCAGCCGACTCGACGCCCGTTGCCGAACCCCAGATCAGGCGATCCGCCACGGTGAATCGAACCACGAACAGAAGGGCAAGGGTCAGGATGTTCGAGATCTGGCCGTCGATCTGGAGAACACTGGTCAGCAGCCAGAGGGCGGGCAGTCGGAGAAGCAGGGTCGCGTTGTTGATCAGGGCGTACGACGCGAACCGGCGGAGGCCGGTACCACGCAATCGGCCGACCATGGCCCATCGATCGAGGAGGAAGAAATTCCAGGTCGTGGAACCCTCGGTCGCGAAGACGGCCGCGAGCAGGTAGTTAACTCCCAGGACTTCGGACAGCAGGACGAACAACGCCTGGTTGACGCCGATCCCGGTGAGCCCGACCACGCCGAATCGCAGTGCCCGAAGTGGAACACTCGGCGACGGACCCGACATCTGACGCGCCACGAAACACCCTCCCCCCGCCCGAACCTGAACATGACCCTTCGCCCGTCGGGCACGACGAATTCGTGCGAGACGGCCAGGTCGACATTGGATCCGGATTATTGAGTCGCCGGTGACTCATAAAAAACCGGCTGTTGACGAAGACGAACCCGAAGGTACCAGAGGCTCAAGTACTGGTACAGCCCTGGGACGATCAGGTGTTGCACGGGGGCACCACGGGGCCGCCCAATCATCGCACGCGGCGCCACACTCCGCTTCGGAGGGGGCTTGGAAAGCTCAGTCAGGACACGCAGGTGCGGTGGATCGCGTCGCCATGCCGACCGCCGGGCCGCGTGGGAGCTGGATCCCGATCATCGCCGGCGCGGAACGAACACGAGGGCGGCGGACCGGGGTTCGGTGCCGCCGCCCTCGCAGACGCGATTCGTCGTGGCCGCTCGTGCGGAGCTTCAGTGGCAGGACGCCGAGCCGCTGTCCGTGAACGACTTGCCGGCCTCCGGGATGAACTTCCACGCGTAGGAGTTGGCGCTCAAGGTCAGCTTCAGAACACCGAAGGTATCCGCGTTGCGGGCGATGCTGTTGGCCAGGGTTGCGCCGAACGCGTAGTGGTTCTTGCCGCCGGTCCCGACGACGAATTCCGTGATCCCATTCGCCGGATCAGCCGCGCCGGTCGGCGTCTGGGGCGCGAACCGCTCGTAGTCGTGGTCGTGCCCGTTGAGGACGACCTCGGCTCCAGCGTCGTACAGGACCTGCCAGATGGGCTGGACCGACGTGCTGCTCCCGTGCTCACCGGACGAGAATCGTGGGTGGTGCCAGTAGGCGGCCACGCACGCGGTCGGGTTGGCTGCGAGATCGGCTTTCAGCCAGTTGTACTGGGCCGAGCCGACTCCACAGCCGCCCACCTGTGAGCAGTTGGAGTCGATCACGTAGACCCGCCACGCTCCAAGGTCATATGCGTAATACGAGCGGTTGTAGCCGAAGAAGCCAAAGTAGCCAGCGGCTCCGGCCGTGAGCCAGTCGTGGTTGCCGGCCGCCGCTTTCGTGCGAGCCTTGAACCGACCCCAGGACGGCGCATAGCAGTCTGTGAATTCCGTGGGCGCGCCGGAGTCGTAGACGTTGTCGCCGGCCGTGAAGACGGTGCCGGCGATTCCGTCAATGAGGTCGGCGACGGCCTCATCGCCCGACGAGGCGCAGGACGCGATGTCGCCGGCACCAACCAGGACCGCGCTACCCGATGGTGGAGCCGTCGGCGGCGCGGTGGGTGGCGGCTGAGTTGCCGGCGGCGTTGTCGGCGGCGCGGTGGGTGGCGGCGGTGTCGCCGTGGGTGGCGGCTGGGTGGCCGGCGGCGGTGTCGCCGTGGGGGCCGGGGTTGGGCCGGTCGTCGGCGGCACGGTCGTTGGCGCGGCGGTGGGCGCGGCGGTCGGCGAGGTGGACGGGGGCGGCGCCGAGGTACTCGAGCCGGCCAGCATGCTGAGGTAGGTCGAGCCGTACTGCGTCGTGTTCTCGACGCCGGTGCCCTCGCCCCATTCATTGAATGTCGTGATCAGCTGCCACGGCTCACCCGAAGCCTTCATGGCCGCGACGTTGCTCGACCAGCGAGCGGTGTCGCGAACGAGCCGAGCGGTTGACTCGGACCGCTTCCAGAATCCGGGGCTGATCGAATAGCTGTAACCCGCCTGATGGTCTGTGGCCACAGCCGGGGCGTACTGGTGCCACGACTCGGGCTGGTTGGCGCAGAGCTTGTAGCCCGGGAACACCTTGAGGACGACGTAGAAGCCGGCCGTGTTCGCGGCCTTCCAGCGGTCGGCCATCCCACATCCGTCGCCGCCGTCCGCGTAGACGAAGATCACCGGCTTGCCGGCGACGCGCAGGTACGCGGGGTTCGAGGCGTAGTGAGCGGCGATGTAGGTGAGGTCCGAGTTGATCTGGGCGATCGACGGGTCGGACGAACCTTCCTGCTCGTAGTACAGCGTCCAGCGGAACGAGCCTGCGACTGACAGCAACGTCGGGATGCGGCTGTCCGTGGTGCTGCCCTGGCCCCACCAGCTGGCGATCCCGGCCTGGATCCCCGCCCCCTGCATCGACGTGACGTGCTGGGCGGCGACGGCACTCGTCCCGTAGTACCCGAGTGTCGGTGTGAACCAGCTGAACGGGTTGTAGCCCTGCTGGTTCCAGGCCTCACCAAACCATGGGTAGTAGAAGGCAGCTCGGATCGGGAACAACAGGGAGGCTCCGGACGGAGCCGTGGTCGGCGCTGGCGTCGGGCTCGGCGACGGCGTCGGGAACCAGGTCGGCGATGCGCCGGGCGTACCGGGCGGGGTCGCCGTTGCCGTATCGAATCCGATCAGGAATTGCGCCTGGGCGACATCGCTTGTCCGCAGCGCGCGATTCTTGGTGTCCACCCGCGCCTGGACCGTGTGCCACCCGAACGCGGCGGTCATGGGCACGGTGAAGCGGGCCGTGAACCCACCCTGGCGACTTGCCTTGAACCGGGGCAGACCGGCCGCCGAGCCATCGAGCGCCACCTGGCCCGACTGATTCGGCGAGAATCCGATGCCGGTGACGACGACATCGTTGCCCTGGAGGGTCCAGCTCGGGCTCACCGAAATCTGGGCTCCACCGGCAGACACCGGAACGGTCGTGAACAGCACGAGCGATATGAGGGCCGCTGCTGTCACGCTGATGACATGCTTGGGAGACATCGATCCGGAACGTGCGGCGCGCGCACTGGCGACCGGCCGGTCTGAGATGCGGTGCGGGGGCGGCGTGGCCTTGTAACGCATTCGTCAACCTCAGGGCAAGGACCCGTGGGGGAGGCGGCGGACGATGTCGCGCCGACCTGAGCGGTACCGGAAGACCGGTGCCTTGGGTCCTGGACAACCGTAGGTCGCGGCCCGCCGAATCTCGATAGCGAGGTCGTCCCGAAACGGCTGAAACTTACGGCCCGTGGCGCCCGCGCACCACCCCGGCGCCTCGGCCGGGTTCATCAGGAAGGGCCAGAGCCCACGGCGACTACACTCCGCCGATGCATGACAAGCCGTCCCGGACTGCCGCCCATCTCCTCGTCGAGTGCCTTGAGGCAGAGGGCTGCGAGTACGTCTTCTCCGTCCCGGGCGAGGAGACGATGGACATCCTCGACGCACTCGCGGGGACCGACACCATTCGCCATATCACGACCCGCCACGAGCAGGGCGCAGCCTTCATGGCGGACGTCTACGGGCGATTGACCGGCCGGGCGAGCGTTGCCATGGCCACGCTGGGGCCGGGTGCGACGAACCTGCTGACGGGGATCGCGGATGCCTTCCTCGATCGGGCGCCGATGGTCGCAATCACCGGACAGGCCAGCTCGGACAAACTCCACAAGGAGGCTCACCAGGTCGTCGACATCGTCCGCATGTTCCAGCCCGTCACCAAGTGGAATACGCGCGTTGAACGCGTGGACGCAATCCCGGAGATCGTTCGGAAGGCCTTTCGGGTCGCGACGCTCGAGAAGCCGGGTCCGACCCACATCGAGCTGCCCGAGAACCTCGCCGCGATGGCCCCGGAATCCGGAGATGCGATCCAACCGATTCTTCCGGGCCGGACCTACTTCCCGGAACCGACCGACGAAGCGGTCGACCACGGCGCGAGGCTCCTCGCCGCATCCAGCCGGCCGATCATCCTGGCCGGCAACGGCGTCCTGCGGCGCCATGCGTCGGACGCCCTGCGAGCGCTCGCCAATGGCCTCCACGTTCCGGTCGCCGTGACATTTATGGGGAAGGGCGCCATCGACGATCGATCGCATCTGTCGCTCATGGCCGTGGGACTCCAGGCTCGCGATCATGTCCTCGCGGGCTTTGACCGCGCCGATCTCGTGCTCTGCGTCGGCTACGACCTCGTGGAGTACGCACCCGCATACTGGAACTCCGACGGGTCCAAACGGATCATCCACATCGACACCCAGCCGGCCGAGGTGGAAGCCGCGTACCAGCCCGAAGTGGAACTGGTCGGCGACATCGACGGCACGCTCCGGCGCCTTCTTGAGGCCGTCCTCCCTCGGGGCGTCGGCGGCCGCGATGCGTCGACCCGGCATGCCTCGCGGGAGATCCTGGTCAACGCCGATCTTCGGACGGCCCTGCTCGAGGACTTGCTCACCTGTGAGGACGACCAGGGGTTCCCGATCAAGCCGCAGCGAGCGATCTACGAGATGCGCCGCGCCCTCGGACCCGATGACATCGTGGTCAGTGACGTCGGCGCACACAAGGTCTGGGTCTCCAGGCTGTACCAGGCCTACAAGCCGAACACCGTGATCATTTCCAACGGCTTTGCCGCCATGGGTATCTCCCTTCCCGGCGCCATTGCCGCGAAACTCGTCCATCCCGATCGCAAGGTCATCGCCTTGTGCGGCGATGGAGGGTTCCTGATGAACTCGCAGGAGCTCGAGACGGCGAAGCGGATCGGGACCAGCATCGTGGTCGTCGTCTGGCGGGACGACGGCTATGGCCTGATCGACTGGAAGCAGCGCAACGAGTTCGGCCGGCCGTTCGGAGTGGACTTCGGCAACCCGGACTTCGTGGCCTATGCGCAGTCGTTCGGGATCGCCGGGTTCCGGCCCACCTCGGCGGACGACCTGTATCCCACCTTGATGCGGGCGCTCGAAGTCAACGGGCCGGCGCTCGTGGAGGTGCCCATCGACTACCGCGAGAATCTCCGCCTCACCGAGCATCTTGGAGCGCTCTCGGGCATGGCATAGTTGGGATTTTCATGGGCGTTGTTGACAGGGACGTCCCGGGAGCTGATCGACGTGGTTCATCAACCCGAGCCCATCCACGCTCGGCCGGCCATCCGAATCGACGGATCGCACGCATGGCCACGCTCGTACGCCGCGATTCTGATCAACCAGCCCGATCGCGGCGGCCAACACCCGATCCGCGGACTTCGGCACTCGCGGCGAAGTGGCTCGGTGTCAGTTGTGCCGGAACGGACTCGGGAGGGGCCCCGCCATGACGGACGCGGCCGTGTGAGCCGCGACATTGACGGGTGGAAGGATGTCGAACGACGGGCGGACCGGCGTGGGACGCGGCGCGGTGGTCGGGTTGCGAACGGGCGCCCCCGTCCCGGCGAGCTTGTCGAGGTCAACGACTTCGTCCGTAACTTCGGCCGAGGGCCGGCCCAGGAGATAGCCCTGGCCGGCGTCGATGTCCAGGACGCGGATCATCTGGAGCTGCTCGGCGGTCTCGACACCCTCCGCGATCGTCAACGCCCCCCAGCGCCGCGCGAGATCGACGAGCGTGCTGAGGACAGACAGGGTCTGGACTTCGCCCGCTCCGCCCTGGACGAGGGACAGGTCGATCTTCACCACATCGAACCGGAATTGGCTCAGCAGGCGGAGACCGGCGTTGCCTGCACCGACATCGTCGGCGGCGACGCGGATCCCCGCGTCCTGAAGGGCATGAATCGCGGCGCGCAGCCGATCCGGATCGCGGATCACGTCCCGTTCGGTCAACTCGAGGAGCACCCGCTCGGGGGCGATCCCGTGTCGCCGAAGGATGGCCAGGAGGGTCGCGGCACTGAATTCGGGGGCCTCAAAACTGCGGGGCGACACGTTGACGCTGAGCAGGGCGTGCGGGGGCACCTGCTTCGCTCCCCTCAGGACGACATCGAGGGCGGCGCGGTCCAGGTCCAGGACACGGCCCGCAACTTCGGCGGCGTCGAACAGGGCGCCGGTATGGGCGAAGCCTGACGCCTGGTCAACCCGGACGAGGCCCTCGTAGCCGAGGATGCGACCGGTCTCGAGGTGGACGATCGGCTGGTAGACCGGCGTCAATGACCCGGATTCGATAACGGCGGAGACCGCGGCTGAGACTTCTGATCGCATGGTCTCGTCGAGGTGCCCACGATCCTGTGCCGGGTCGTAGATCGTCACGATCGTCCGGCCTGCCCGCTTGCCCCGGTACAGCGCGGCGTCCGCCTGCCCGGTCAGCTCGACTCGAGTCGTTCCGTGGTCTGGACAGGACGTCACGCCCGCACTGAACGAGATGGGGCCACGGTACTGGCCCGTGGCTCGATCCTCGAGGCCCCGACCGAGGATCCGGCGCGCCGTGATGGCAGCGCCCTCGGCATCGGACTCGGCAAGAATGAGCGCGAACTCATCACCGCCGATCCGGAAGCCCGAATCAGAGGCGCGGATGGCGGCACGGATCAACAGGCCGACTTCCATCAGGAGGTCGTCGCCAACGGCGTGGCCGCGCGTGTCGTTGACGCGCTTGAACTCATCGATGTCGAACATCACGAGCGCAAATCGATGGCCGTGGCGGCGCGACCGTTCGACCATTCGACCCAGTGACTCCTGGAACGCACGGTGGTTTCCCAGTCCCGTGAGGTGGTCCTGCAGGGCCGCCTCCCGGGCGGAAAGGTAGAGGCTCTGGAATGTTGCTCGTTGCTCCTCGAGGGCAACGGCCGGTGCGAGGATCCGTCTGCCCATGAACAACACGAATATGGCCAGCAGGCAGGCCAGGCCCAGCAGCGTCGCGATGGCTGGGAGCGCCAGCACCGCAACCGTCAGCGGAGCCGTCCCTACCAGTTGCAGCCCGGGGATGCCGGGGATCCCCAGATCCGAACTCCCGATGGCCTTCACCGACGGTTCGGCGGTGAATTCGATTTCGGGCGCGAGGCTGGCTGGCGATCGGTGGGTCGTCTGGATGACGGCGAGTTCGCGACCCAGGAGGTCCAGAACGCTGAGTCGTTCCGACGAAGTCGCAAAGGTTGCGTCCATCCAGGCCAGCATCTTCGGGAGAGGCACCTCAGCGATGACCGATCCCACGGGGCCATCGCCGACGGCTCCGGGGACTCCGACAGAGATCACCAATCGGGCAGCCTGATCGCCGCGGGCCGCCACCAGCCGGAATGCGGAAGCCCCGGGACGCGGGGTCGGGATGCCGGTCATCTCGGCGGACGCATTTCCGATTCGTGCCTGCACGGCGCCCGCACCATTGACGATGGCAACGGCACCGACGAGTCCGGTCGGGAGATCGAGAACGGGCTCAAGGTCCTGAGCTGCGGCAGCAATGGTCGCGGCCCCCGCGTCCGGCTGAAGCGCGGCGCGGATCGCGGGCAGGGCCGACACGAACAACATGGTGCCGCGGAGATCCTCGAGTTGACGACGGGCCTCGGAAGCCAAGTGCGCACTCTGCGCGCTCAACCGCTCTCGCTGGGCAATGCGGGGATCGTCGAGGACCGATCGGGCCAGGGGTGCCAACGCGGCGAGTGGAAGGATGGCCACCGCGATCAGCGCCAGGGCAAGCCGAACCTTGACCGCTCGAAGGCTGTGACGCCCCTCGCCGAATTCATCGAAAGGCGTGCTCGAGTCTGGTGGATCGGGCTGCATGAATTCCCCGGCGGAATGAAAACGTCAGGACCATGTATCGCAGGTCGTGGTGCCCCTGCGCATCCACCCAATGTTCCCATCGCGGTACCGGGACTGTTGGTGGGTCTGATGGGCATCAGCCCTCCACCGGCGGTCCGGTATCAGATCCGGACGGTTTCACCAGGGCGCGGGGCGTGGACGGTGACGGACTCCAGCCCCCGTGCCGTCAGGCTCGCCCGGAGGCGATCCGGCGTGCCGGCGAGGATCGGAAATGTCCCGTAGTGAATCGGCATTACGTGGGCGACACCCAGGTACTCGACGGCGAGGGACGCCGCCTCCGGGTCCATCGTGAAGTGACCGCCGATCGGAAGCAGCGCGACGTCCGGCCGCCACAGCTCGCGAATCAGGCGCATGTCCCCGAACAGGGCCGTGTCGCCGGCATGGTAGACCCGGGTTCCGTCCTCGAGCTCGACGACGAACCCGGCCGGCTCGCCGAGGTACAGCGTCGTCTCCCCGCCAGCGTTCCAGTCACCCGCCGAATGGTCGGCGCTGGTCATGGATACGCGCAGCCCAGCGGCCTCGACCGTTCCGCCCTTGTTCATGCCGATGACACTGTCCTTGCCCGCGTAGTTCCGGGCCAGCCAGAGCGACATCTCGTGAATGGCCGGCCAGGCCGGCCGTGTCCGTGAGGCAATCTGGAGGGCGTTGCCAAAGTGATCGCTGTGACCGTGGGTGACGAGCATGAGATCGCATCGATTCACCGTCTCCGGGGCGCGGGGGCTCATCGGGTTCGCAAACCATGGGTCGATCAGCACGACCTTCCCGCCCGGACTGACAATCTCGATGCAGGCGTGGCCGAACCACGTGATGGCCGTCTCACCGACACGTCGCATGGGGTACCTCCTCGGCCATCGTACACTCGGTTGATGCCCGCCGAACGGATCGCCGAGAACCTCGCCTACATCAACTGGACGGTGCTTGCGGGCCTCGCCATCGGGTCACTCGGAGCGGTGGTCCTCGGTCGACTTCGAACCGATGCGACCCGCGGCTACCTCGGCTTCACGGCCTTCGGCTCCGGACTTCTGGCCATGCTTGCCGTCCTCTCCGACGACGCCCTGCCACGGGGCGGTGGACTGTTCGTCGGCGACATCGGCTGGGCCGACATCCGAAGGACAGCGCTCGTGGTCCTCGCCGTGCTCGCGATCGCATTCGTCCTTTCGATCCGGCGTGACCGGCGGGCTCGCGTGCTCGGACTCGGTGGTCTGACGGCGGGCCTCATCGCACTTGCTGCAGGAGCCGTCGGTTGGGGTGGGTCGATTGGTGGAGCGCTTGCCCTGTTCGTACAGCTGACGCTCCTGGCCGGTGCGACGGGCGGCGTGCTCGCGGCGATGATCCTTGGCCACTGGTATCTCGTCACGCCCCGGTTGGGCGAAGGCCCACTCATCCTGTTCGCTCGCGTCCTGACCTGGATCGTGGCCGCCCAGTTGGCCCTCTTCGTCGGATCCACGGCGGTCGGCCTCGGCCCGTCCGGAACGGCCGGCTTCAGCGCGCTGACGGGCTCGTGGGCGCTGTTCGTGTGGCTCCGGCTCATCGTCGGAATCGTGTTCCCACTCATCGTCTGCTGGGCGGCGATCCAGACCGCGCGAAGCCGGTCCATGGAGTCGGCAACCGGGCTCCTGTACATCAGCGTCGGCACGATCGCGTCCGGCACAATCCTTGCGTCCGGCCTGTATTTCGGCGCCGGTCTGCTGGTCTAGGGAGGCGTCATGCGATCCGACGGTTCGTGGTTCCCGGGTGAGGCAGACAGCGCCTGGATTGAGTCCCTTGCCCAGCGGCTCCACCCGGCGTTCGAGGCGATCGAAGCGGCTGCCGCCCCGACCGGGATTCCCATCCTTGATCGTGATGCCGGTCGCGTCCTCGGGGTCCTCGCTTCGGATCGCCGGCGGATCTGTGAGGTCGGAACGGCCATCGGTTACTCCACGCTCTGGATGGCGCTCGCCCAGCCGGCCGATGGAACGATCGTGACGATTGACCCGAACACCGAACGGACGAGCGACGCGCGCGATCATTGGCGGACGGCGGATGTTCCGGACGATCGGATCGTTGTCGTGAACGCGCCCGCCCTTGATGCCTTTGCCTCGGCCGATCCGGCCCTCGCCGGACCCTTCGACATGGTCTTCATCGATGCCCTGAAGGACGAGTACGCCCGTTATCTCGAGGCCCTCATCCCGCGTCTGGCGCCCGGGGCCCTGATCGTTGCCGACAACGTCCTGTGGAGCGGCCGGACTTCAGGGTCCCGGCCGGCCAGGGCCGACGACGGGACCGCAGCGCTCCGAGCATTCTGCGAGTGGGTGCTCGGCGATCGGCGCTTCAGCGGGACGATCCTTCCGATCGGGGACGGCCTCCTCGTGGTCACCTGGCGGCCGTGACCTTGCGCGTCCGCGTCCGTCTGTTCGCCGTCCAGCGTGAGCTGGCAGGGACTCGAGAAGTGGGTCTGGAGCTCCCGGATGGGGCGACGATCGAGGATGCGTGGTCCGCGCTCGTCGACCTGCATCCGGTCCTGGCCCCGGGTCGGGCGTCAGTACGCTTTGCCCGAAATAGCGTCTACGCCAGCGCCGATGAGCAGCTTGCTGATGGGGATGAGGTGGCGATGATCCCGCCCGTCAGCGGAGGCAGCGACCGGATGAGTCCCCACGAACGATCTCGTCGGATCCTCGAGCTCCAGGCCGAACCACTTGCGCCGTCCATCCTCGCCGACCTCACGAAACGGCTTGCAACGCCGGCCGACGGTGCCGTGGTGGGGTTCCTCGGCGTCACCCGGGCGACGCCGGGAACGCCAGCCCCGGGCCAGGAGGGGGAAGCCGCGAAGCACACCGGGCGTGCCGTTGAATCCCTCGACTACGAGGCGCTGGAGCCGCTCGCCCTTCGGGTCCTGTCGGAAATCGCGGATGAGATCCACGATCGCTTCGGCGTGGAGCGGCTGGCGATCGTCCATCGAACCGGAACGGTTCCGCTGGGCGAGGCCTCGATCGCCATCGTGGCCTGCTCGGCGCACCGGGCGGACGCGTTCGCGGCTGCGGCCTACGCGATCGACGAGACCAAGGCCCGTGCGCCGATCTGGAAGGCGGAACGCTTCGCCGATGGGCACGTCTGGATAGGCGCGCCCGCGCGCGAGGGCCCGCCAGCGCGCGAGGGTCCGCCCGCACGTCAGGGCCCGCTTCGGGCCGACCGCGAGTGATGTCCGCCCGTATGCTCTGGCCATGATGCCGTCGATCGGCCCGGGGGAATTCCAGCCAGAACGCGAGGCGCTCCTTGAGCGCGCCGGCACGGTGGCCTCGCGCCTCGCGCGCGTCGCCATGGGAGCAACCTCGCTCGGGCGCGAGCGGGCCATTCTCCGGCTCATCGGCGTCACCGGACTCGACCGCGAAGGCAGGCCACTGGCCGCTGAGGTGGTCGATCGGTACGTGGATGGACAGGCCACCCGGCTTGCGATGGGCATCGGATTTCCGTTTGCGATGGCCCTCCTCGAGTACGACACGAACCCGCAACAGCTGGCCCTGGACGTCGCCGCCGGATCCGTCGACCTGCAGCTCGAGTCGGAGCTGCTGGCCGAGCCGGAGCGGTACGCAGCGGCTGCGGACGTGTTGTCCCGCCTCGCAGTCATTGCCGTTGATCGGATCGATGCCAATCGCGTCGCCCGCGGCGAACTGATCGACCTGCTCCACGATCGCCCCCAGCCGTGGATCGGCGCGACCATCCACGAACCGTCGATCGAGGCTGCCGAGCGCGAGGCGGATCACCTGGTGCGTGCCGGGTTCGACCTGGCTCGCGTGGAGGTCCCCGCGACGCGCGAACTCGCGATTCGCCTCGGCCAGCTCGGTCAGGACGTCCACTGGCGCCCTCGGGGACCTGAAGGTGATCCCGAGAACACGCCTGCCGGGAGCCAGCGCGGTCTGTCTCAGCTACGGCAGGTGCTCGATCGGGCCGCTGCTGAACGTGGTGCCTACGTTCGGCTCGCGATCGCGCCGACGGCACTCGCCGGCCCGGAAGGTGCCATCGTCGCAGCCTTCGAACGCGCCGACGTCCTTGAGCTCGGTCCGATGCGCGAGATGTTCGTGACGGGCGTCGATCCGGAACGCGCGCTGGTTGACTTCGCATTTGCCGTCCGCGTCGCACGACGGGCTGGCGTGATGGTCCACATCGACGCCGGCCCACTGATGGTCGCCCCGGACCTCGATGTGGGGGTCAATGCCGATCCGGCCACCCTCTCCGGCCGATCGGTTGCGCTTCAGGCCCTGGCGGTCCTGACCGCCAGGGCCTGTGGCATCCCCGCCGCGAACGTCATCGTCGGGGCGCTCCCGGTCTGGTTCGCCGGCGAGCCGGACGCTCCGGCCCGTGCGCTTGCGGAGATCGCGCTCCGTCGCGCGATCTACGACGGGTACCCGCTTGCGTTCGTCGAACCAGTTGAGGACGAGACCACGGGCTGGGCAGCGACGGTCGCGGCCATCCAGCCGGGTGCCGGCGTCGCCCGGATCCAGCTCCAGCATGGGCTGGAACCCGACCGAGCCGAGGACATCGCGCGAGCCGCACGACAGGCGAGCGAGGTAGCCGCACGACTCGAGGGTCAGGTTGAAGGTGGTCGCCTGTCCGGCATAGCCCGGGACCACGTGGCCGGATCGCTGGCCGCCGCCATGGCTACCCTCGATCTTCTCGAGCGCGAGGGCTGGCCCGCCCTGACCGGTGCCACGACCGCCCGTGCCGGGTGGGGTCGCGTCGGCGCCGACGCCGTCACGGCCACTGGCAACTCGACCGATCCGGTGGAGCGGGCGCTCGCCGGGTGACCGCCATGCGGCGCCGCGAGCGGCGGACGAGTGGTGGCGTGCAGCGCCTCCCGTGGCGGACCTTGACCAACCCGTATCGGCCCGTTGAGATCCTGTCCGTCGATCAGATCGAGACGATTCACCGTGCCTCGCTCCGCATCCTCGCCGAGGTCGGCCTTGAAGTGCTCGGCGATCGCGCGATCGACCTCCTCGCGGCCGCCGGCGCGCAGGTCGATCGGACCTCGAGGCGCGTCCGTCTGGATCCGGCGATGGTCGAGGAGACGATCGTCACCGCCCCGAGCGAGTTTCGGCTACATGCCCGCAATCCCGCGCGGCACGTGGAGATCGGCGGACGCAACGTGGTGTTCACCTCGGTCGGGGGACCTGCCTTCGTGAGCGATCTCGATCGCGGTCGCCGGCCCGGCAATGCCGCTGACTTCGTGGACTACGTGCGCCTGATCGGCTCCCTCGACGTCATCCACATGGAGGCGGGGGGCCCGCTCGAACCCAACGATCTGCCCGTTCCCACCCGCCATCTCGAGATGTACCGGATTCTGGCCTCGAACCTCGACAAGACCTGGCAGTGCCTGGGTTTTGGGCGGATTCCCGTCGACGACGCCATCGAGATCACGGCGCTGGCCAGGGGTGTCAGCCGCGAGACCCTCGTGCGCGAGCCGAGCCTCATGACGATCATCAACTCGAACTCACCGCTCCGGCTCGACGGCCCGATGTCCGACGGCCTCATCGAGATGGCGATCCATGGCCAGGCCGTGGTCGCTACGCCGTTCACCCTGGCTGGGGCGATGAGCCCGGCGACGATCGCGGGCGCCCTGACCGAGCAGAACGCCGAAGCCCTGTTCATGGTTGTTCTGACCCAACTCGCCAGACGAGGCGCGCCGGTGGTCTATGGCGGCTTCACCTCGAATGTCGACATGCGGACGGGTTCACCGGCGTTCGGGACGCCCGAATATGTCAAGGCGGCGTTCGCCACTGGCCAGCTCGCTCGACGCTATGGACTTCCGTTCCGGTCGTCCAATGTCACCGGCTCGAACGTGGTCGACGCGCAGGCCGCGTACGAGTCGGAAATGGCGGTCTGGGGCGCGGTCATGGGTGGGGTCAACCTGCTCTACCAGGGCGCGGGCTGGCTCGAGGGCGGGCTGACCGCGTCGTACGAGAAGCTCATCCTCGATGCCGAGATCCTGCAGATGATGTCCGAGGTGCTCCAGCCCCTCGTGATCGACGAGGCCGAGATCGGCGTGGACACGATTGCGGCGGTCGGGCCCGGCGGCCACTTCTTCGGTGCGGCCCACACCCTCGAACGGTTCGAGCACGCGTTCTACCAGCCCATCCTGTCCGACTGGCGGAACTTCGAGACGTGGCAGGATGACGGATCACGAACCGCTGCGGAGCGCGCGAACGGGATCTGGAAGCAGCTCCTCGCCGAATTCGAGCCTCCGCCGATGGACCAGGCGAGGGCCGAGGCCATCGATGCGTTCGTGGCCCGCCGAACGCTGGAGATCGAGGCCGCGTCGGCCTGATCAGACCGCGGACGGGTATCCGGTTTCGTTGCCCGGACGCACCGAATCGCATTGACGATGGATCGTGCCGCGTTGTACGGTCGCGCTCCTTCCAGTGGGGTCGCGATTGGTCCCCAACCAGTCCTCCGTTCACCGAACGGTCGATCTGCGGCCTACGAGGAGGACGGGGGTAGCCGGCAAGCGGCCCGGTCGCCATCGAGTGGAGTGGAGGAAGGCCGGATGTCGACGACGATGGCGCGCACCTTGCGCGCGGTCACGGGCCACCGCGCGCCGGTCGGCCGCGCATGACCCGCACGATCGTCGGCTGGAGCCTTCGCTTCCGCGTCCTGATCGCCGGCCTGGCGGTCGGCCTGATGGTGTTCGGAACCCTCGAGCTGCCAAAGGTTCCGGTCGATGTCCTCCCCGACTTCGGGCCAACCTATGTCGAGGTTCAGACCGAGGCCCTGGGCCTGTCGGCGACCGAGGTCGAGCAGCTGATTACCGTTCCACTCGAGGCTGACCTCCTGCAGGGCGTCGCGTTCCTCGATTCGATCGAATCCGAATCCGTCGAGGGTCTGTCCTCCATCGTCATGAAGTTCGAGCCGGGGACGGACCTGTTCCAGGCCCGCCAGGTCGTCGCCGAGCGGCTGACCCAGGCGCACGCCCTGCCCAACGTCTCGAAGCCACCGCTGATGCTCCAGCCACTCGCCTCGACGAATCGCGTGCTGATGGTCTCGATGGTCTCGGCCGACTCCTCGCTGATCGACATGTCGATTCTCGCCCGGTGGACCGTCCGGCCGCGCCTGCTCGGCGTACCCGGGGTCGCCAACGTGGCGATCTGGGGGCTCCGCGAGCGACAGCTCCAGGTCCTGATCGACCCGAACCAGCTGCGTGACCAGCGTGTCTCGATCCAGCACGTCCTCGAGACCACAGGCAATGCCATGTGGGTGTCGCCCCTGACGTTCCTTGATGCGTCCACGCCGGGGACGGGCGGGTTCATCGATACCCCGAACCAGCGCCTCGGCGTCCAGCACGTCTTCCCGATCCGCTCGGCCGCGGACCTCGCCGAGGTACCGATTGCCCCCGAGGACACTGGCGGGCGGATTGTCCGCCTCGGCGACGTCTCGACGATCGTCGAGGATCACCAGCCCCTGATCGGGGACGCGATCGTCGGCGGGGCCGGCGACGGCCTCCTCCTGGTGGTTGAGAAGTTCCCTGGCGCGGACACACGGACGGTCACGGCCGGGGTCGAGGCAGCCCTCGCAGCCCTGCAGCCCGGGCTCGGCGGCATCCAGCTCGATACGAATGTTTTCCGGCCTGCGACCTATATCGACAGCGCCGTCGGGAACGTCTCGCTTGCAGCTCTGGCCGGCCTGCTGCTGGCCATGGTCGCGCTGATGCTCCTGTTCCGGAACTGGCGGTCGGTCCTGCTTGCGCTCGTGACGATTCCGCTGGCCCTTGCCGCGGCAGCGTCGGTGCTCTATCTCCTCGGCGCCACGATCAGCGCGGTTACCGTTGCCGGGCTCGTCCTCGCGATCGGCATGGTCGTCGATGAGGTCGTCACGGGCGTCGACGCGGTCGCCCGGCGGCTGCGCACGCCCCTGGA
>JANMPD010000290.1:0-8328 GCA_031369685.1 Chloroflexota bacterium
CCCGAACGAGAGTTCGCCGTCTGTCCGGCGGCGAGCGGCAGCGTCTCGCATTGGCGGTGGCCCTGGTCGGTGATCCGGAAGTCCTGATCCTCGATGAGCCCACGGCCGGCATGTATCCCGAGGCGACGCACGCAACGCGAGCCGTGATCGCGGACCTTCGCGCCGAGGGACGCTCGATCCTGATGACCACGCACGATCTGGGCGACGTCGAGCGCCTGGCCGATCGCATCGTGATCCTGAACGCGGGACGGATCGTCGGGGATGGATTGCCGTCGGAGCTCCTCGCGGGAGCCCGCGCCCGACTCAGGGTCCGCTTCGCCAGCGCACTCTCCGTCGACGACTCGGCGGCCCTCGAAGCGGCCCTCGCCCGCGCATGCCCCGGATCCGTGCTCCGACCCGACCCTGATGCCGGGCCGGCGACCGTGCGGGTGGACGGACATCCACCCGATGCCTCGCTCATCGCCGTGCTCGCAGCGGCGTGTGCGGACCTGGGTATCCAGATCGTTGACCTGCGGGCCGGAGCGGCGACCCTCGAGGAGCGCTATCTCGCTCTGACCGGGGATCTCGACATGGAACCGGTGGCATGAGCCGCCCGGCATCACCCGCCCGTGCGATGCTCGTCCTGGCCGGCACGGAGCTCCGGCTTACGGCGCGTCGCGGCGAGAACGTCCTCGTGACGATGATCGTTCCGGCGGCCGTGCTGGTGTTCTTCGCGACGGCCGGTGTCGTCCCGGGGATCGCCGGTCGACCGGTTGACTTCCTGCTCCCCGGATCGCTCGCCCTGGCCGTCATTGCCACGGGCCTGGTGAACCTCGGCATCGCCACGGCCTACGAGCGGAACTACGGCGTCCTCAAGCGCCTCGGCGCGTCGCCGCTGCCGGCGTGGGGCCTCATCGGCGCGAAGCTCGCCGCGGTCCTCGTCCTCGAGGCGCTCCAGGTGGCGCTCCTGCTCGCGGTCGCCGTGGTCGTGCTCGGCTGGACGGTTGCGCCCGGCGCATCGATCGGCCTGTTCGTGCTGGCAATGCTCCTCGGAACGGCTGCATTCGCCGGCCTGGGCCTGCTCCTCGCGGGAACGCTGCGCGCGGAGGCGACCCTCGCGCTCGCAAACGCCCTGTTCCTCGGCTTCCTCATGGTCGGCGGGATCGTGCTGCCGGTGGACCATCTTCCGGCGCCCCTCGACGCCATCGCCACGGTGCTGCCCGCCGCAGCCCTCTCGGAGGCCCTTCGTGCGGCCCTCGGGGGCGGAGCAGCCGTCGGCCTGCCACTCGCGATCCTCGGAGCGTGGGGCCTCGTCACGGCCGGCCTGGCCATTCGCACGTTCCGCTGGGAGTAGCGCCTGCCGTCAGTCCCGGAAGCGCCGGAAAATCGCGACGGCGTTCTGGCCGCCGAAGCCGAACCCGTTGATCATCGCGGTGTCGACCGCAACCTTGCGCTTCACGTTGGGCGTGTAGTCGAGATCACACTCCGGATCCGGCTCGCGGTAGTTGATCGTCGGAGGGATCCAGCCGTCCTGGATGGCGCCCACGGCAGCAATGCCCGCTACGGACCCGGCGGCGCCGAGCATGTGTCCGACCATCGACTTCGGCGATGAGATCGGCAGCGACCGCGCGCGGTCGCCGAAGGCACGCTTGATCGCCTTCGTCTCGGTCGCGTCGTTGAGGGGCGTCGATGTCCCGTGGGCGACAAGGTAGTCGACGTCGGTTGGCCCGATTCCGGCCTGCCGCATCGCCCCGAGCATCGCCATCATCGCGCCGCGTCCGGTGGGCTCCGGGGCGGAGATGTGGTAGGCATCCGCGGTGAGCGCGGCACCCACGATCTCGGCCAGGATGGTCGCACCGCGCGCCTGCGCGTGCGCCGCCGACTCGACCACGAACACACCGGCCCCCTCGCCGTAGACGAACCCATCCCGTGTTCGGTCGAACGGACGCGAGGCGCCCGCGGGATCGTCATTACGCTTCGAGAGAGCGCCCATATTGGCGAGCGCCGCAAAGGCCATCGGGAGCAGGGGAGCCTCGGAGCCACCGGCGATCACCACATCGCATTCGTCGTTGGCAATGAGACGGAGCGCGTCCTGGAACGCGATGACGCCGGAGGCGCAGGCCGCAACCTGGGTGATGACCGGCCCGGTCAGGCCGTACTTCATCGATACCTGCGCGGCCGCCATGCTGCCCGAGACGGCAGGAATGGCGAAGGGGCTGACCTGACCCGGACCGCGATCGGCGAGCACGCGAGCTCCCTCGATGACGTATTCCATGCCGCCGCCGCCCGTGTTGATCACGACCGCCACCCGATCGCGCTGCTCCGCGGTCCATGTCTCGAACTTGATGCCGGACTTCTCGATCGCCTCGGTCGCGGCGGCCACGCCGAAATGGATGAACCGGCTCATCCGCCGTGCCATCTTGCGGTCCATGGTCAGGGTCGGATCGAAGTCCTTGACCTCGGCCGCGATCTTGACCGCGTGATTCGTCGTGTCGAAGGTCGTGATCGGCCCGCCCCCGGAAACACCCGCGAGCAGGTTCGTCCAGAAGGTGTCGGCGTCATTGCCGATCGGCGTGATCGCGCCGATCGCGGTGATGACGGCACGGCGGGCTGGGTCCTGGCTAGGCACGAATGGCACCTCGGCGAGATCTGATGGTTCCGGGATTGTAGCGGTGCCCGCCCGCCTCACCGCTGGACCCGATCAATCGCCGTCGTAGCGCTTGAAGATGACCGCTCCGTTGTGACCACCCAGACCGATGTTGTTGGAGAGTGCGTGGCGGACCGGGGTTTCGATCGTCTCGTCGACGACCCACAGGTCGCAGGCCGGGTCCGGGTCACGGTAGTTGAGCGTGCCCGGGATCGTCTGCGTGGCCACCGACATCACCGCGGCGAAGGCCTCGAACGAGCCGGCGGCGCCCATCATGTGGCCGGTCATCGACTTCGTCGCGCTGATCGCCAGCGATCTTCGGGCGGCCGCGGACCGATCGCCGAAGGTGGCCCAGATCGCCTCCGCCTCGCGGGCATCGCCGACCGGCGTCGAGGTCCCATGTGGGTTGATCAGATCCACCTCGTCGGCCGGAACGCCACGCCGCTCGAGCGCCATCTTCATGGCCCGGGACGATCCGACGCCCTTCTCGATTGGCTGGATCATGTCCCAGCCATCGGCGGCCGAACCGTAGCCGACGATTTCGGCGTAGATCTTCGCGCCGCGCGCCTTGGCGAGCTCGAGATCCTCGAGGAAGAGGCCGCCCGCGCCTTCTCCGAGCACGAATCCGTTGCGGCTCAGGTCGAATGGCCGCGAAACTGTGGTCAGGTCCTCGCCGGGTCGCGGCGACCCCAGGCCCCGCATGTTCCCGAACCCCGCATGGGCCACCTCGATCAGTGGCGCCTCGGTTGACCCGCTGATGACGGCGATGCAGTCTCCGCGACGAATGACCTCGGCCGCTTCGGCCACGTTGTGCGTGCCCGTGGCGCACGCGGACACGATGCACACGTTGTGGCCGATGGCGCCGGTCTCGATCGCGATCATTCCGGAAGCCGAATCGACGAGGGCGTTGGCGATGAACGTCGGGGGGACACGGTTGGGGCCCTTCTCGTGGAGGATCCGGTAACTGTCGATCATGAGTCGCTGGCCACCGGCACCCGATCCGAAGACGACCCCGACCTCGGTGCGATTCTCATCGTTGATCTCGAACCCGGAATCGGCCAGGGCCTGCTTGGCTGCGGCCACCCCGAAGTGGATGTCGCTCTCACTGCGCCGTGCGGCCTTCGCGTCCATCCAATCGGTCGGCTCGAAGCCGTGAACCTCGCCGGCCGCGTGCTGGTCGTAGCCCGACGCGTCGAAGCGCGTGATCTCGCCGAGGCCTGACACGCCGTTGAGCAGGTTGGTCCAGGCCGTGGTCACGTCATTGCCGACAGGGCTGATGACCCCGAGTCCAGTGACGACGACGCGGCGGTTGTAGTCGGGTTTGCGCACGATGGGCTCCTTGCGACGAGTGGCGAAGTGGGCCGGTCAGGCCCGGTCGGGCGACAGGTTCGGAACGCTGAAACGATCGGGTTCGGCGGGGTCATCGGTGGCGTACGTGATGGCCTGGTCGGAGATGCGCCTGTTCAGGCCGGTGAGCACACGGCCGGGCCCGACTTCGATGAACGCGGTCACCCCGGCCCCGATCATCGATTCGACGGCGCGGACCCAGTCGACGCCGGCGGTGAGGTGGGCGACGAGCTCCTGGCGACATGCTGCAGCGGTATCGAGCACGGTGGCGTCCGCGTTGGCCAGGAGGGGCACGCTCGGGTCGGAAAACGCGACGTCCGCGAGTACCTCGCGCATGGCTGTAGCGGCGCCCTCCATCAACGTGGAGTGGGCGGCGACACTGACGGGCAGCACGATGGCACGCTTCGCGCCGAGCGATCGCGCGATCTCGGCACCGGCCTCGATGGCGGCGCGCTCACCCGAAACAACGATCTGGCCTGGCGCGTTTCGATTCGCCACGCCGAACGTTCCGTGAACACCCGCCTGGGCCACGAGCTCAGGGACGGCGGCGTCATCGAGCCCGATGATGGCGGCCATCGCGCCGTTTCGGCCATCGCCGGAGCCCTGCATCAAGCGGCCTCGTTCGCGGACGAGCCTGATCCCGTCGGACAGCGAGATCACGCCTGCCCCGACCATCGCCGAGTATTGGCCCATCGAGTGACCGGCCATGAACGCGGGCACCGGCGCGGTCCCACCATCCCGGGCCCATCGCTCGCGCAGCGCCTCGAGGTAGGCAATCGATGTGGCAAGCAGAGCGGGCTGAGCGTTCTGGGTCAGGTTCAGGGCCTCCTCGGGCCCGGCCCAGGCGAGTTCGGCGATGCCCTCACCGAGGGCCGCATTGGCGGCGCGAAAGACCGCTGCCGCCGCGGGCGACGCGGATGCGAGCGCCTGGCCCATGCCGACGGCCTGCGAGCCCTGCCCGGGAAAGATGAACGCGACCTTGTCCATGGTCTCCTGCTCGAATTGGGTGTGGCGCGGCGCGATTCCGCAACCGGTGCTGGCAACCCCATCCTGCCCCAACTTCTGGTCGGCTGAGCGTAAAATGCGTGTGCACGTGCATACAATGGCTCCCAGTTACGCTAGGATCCGCGCACATGTCCGACGCACTTCCAACTCGAAGGCGACCCCGCGCAGCGACCGTACGTGCGATCGCCCGTCGGTTCGAGGCTGATCTCGGCGCATCCGTCCTGGCGGCCGGCCCGCGGATCCCGAATGTCCGCCAGATTTCCGAGCGGGTCGCGATGGGCCGTGCCCTGTGGCGCGAGCTCGTCGTCGGTTTCGCGTCCCAGCTCTCGGACCTGCGACTCGGGTTCACCCAGCTCGCCGCTCTGTACGTCCTCGCGGATGGCAGCACCACCACGATCGGCGAGCTTGCCGAATCGCTGGCGCGCTCCCCGTCGGCGACCAGCCGGCTGGTCGATGGCCTCGTGCGACGCCGGCTCGTGGAACGCCACGAAGAGCCCGATGACCGCCGTCAGCGGTCGGTCGTGCTGACGCATCGCGGCCACGCTGTCCTCCGCGCCGTGGATCGCGCCCGCGCCGATCAGTTCCTGACGGCCGTCCGCCCCTTGCCGACCGCCGAACGGGCCCTCGTGGCGATGGGCGTTGCCGCGCTCGCTACGCGGGTCTTCTCGAAGCGGGGTCGAGTGGTTCGGCCGGGCCCCGGCGAGAGCTGACGGCCGGACGTTGTCGGTTCCGCGTGGCGTTGATGCCAGCGGGGCCCGACGTGCCCGCTCAACCTCGCCGACGACGGACCAGAAACCACCCGACGGCGCTGAGGGCAACGAGACCCCCGAGTAACAGCGCGCCGAGGGCCACGCCGCTCACGGCTCCGCTGTCAGGGGATCCGACGTCAACAGGGACAGGCGATCCACCTTCCCCGCTCCCACCGGGTGACGCGATCGGACCCGACTGCGCCACCGTCAGAGACGAACCGGGCGAGAGCACCACGGACGTCGGTGTCGGTGATGCCGCCGTGGTCCCGCTCGGACTCGGCGACGGACCCGACGGCGCTGACGGTGCGGGCGTGGTGGGCGCCGTCAGGGTTGGGACGGGACTCGGCCGAGGCGTCGGGGGACGCGTTGGTACCGGCGTCGGCGGACGCGTTGGCGCCGGCGTCGGCGGCTTGGTCGACGTGGAGACGACCGTCACGACGCCCGACATCTGTTCCGGATGGAACTCGCAGAAGTACGGGAAGGTCCCGACGCTCGCGAAAGTCGTCGTGAACGAGTCACCCGGGGCGAGGAAACCCGGCGCCGGGTGATCCGCGAAGCGATTGTCGATGGACCCGGGTGTCCCGCTCGTGACCGTGTGCGGATCTCCGCTGGCGACCCAGGTGACGACGGAGCCCACGGGAACCGTGAGCTGGGATCCACCTCCGGGTACGGCGAATTCGTAGTTCCGGGCCTGGATGGTGATGGTCGCGCCCGCGACCGGTCGAGTGCCGGTCGTGGTGAGGACCAGGAGGGTGACGACGACGCCGAGCGCCGCAACCCAACCCGAGCGCCCGCGACGAGCGACGACGGACTTCAAGGCATGCATCACCCCGAGATACGACCCGCCGATCAGATCGGATCCCGGCGATCCGATGCATCGTCCCCGTCGTACCAACAAGCACAGCCGGCGGCGCGCCCTTTCGGCGACGCGGGACCTGGCAGGAGGACGGCATGCGATCGAGACTCGTGCTTCTCGGAGTCATCGGACTCCTCGCGTTGACCACCCAGGCGGCATTCGCCGCCAATCCCCCCACGGCAGCCTTCGGCGGACCCGTCGACGGGTCGCAGGAGGTTCCACCAGTCGTAACCGCGGCGACCGGCCAAGCAACTGTCGTGATCTCCGCCGACGATTCGACGATCTGGTACGTCGTGGAGTACAGCGGCCTGTCAGGGGCGCTGGCAGCGGCCCACATTCATGTCGGTGCGAGTGGCGCCAACGGCGGCGTGATCCTGCCGCTCGTCGCTTCGGCCAGTCCGATGGTCGGGACGCTCACGGCCACCAACTTCACCCCGAGCGGGGCCATCACCACGTTCGCCCAGGCCGTGGCCGCGATCAAGGCCGGTGGGACCTACGTCAACCTCCACACCGCCGCGAACCCGGGCGGTGAGATTCGAGGCCAGGTCGTCGCCAAGGGGAGCGCACACTTTGGCACGTTGTCCGGGCTCCAGGAAGTGCCCCCACTCACCATCGGGGGCTCCGGCAACGCCTGGGTTGTCGTCAGCACGGACGGCAGCACCCTGACCTACTACGTCTCCTATGCGGGACTCTCCGGGGCAGCGGCCGCGGCGCACATTCACCTCGGCGCCGTCGGTGCGAATGGCGGCGTGCTGTTCCCGCTTGCCGTGGGCCCGAGCCCGATGGTTGGGACACTGACCGCTTCCGACCTGACGCCGACCGGCTCCGTCACCGACATGCCGGGCGCGGTCGCCGCGATTGCAGCAGGCGGGACGTACGTCAACGTCCACACCGCTGCCAACCCGGGTGGGGAGCTCCGCGCGCAGTTGGCGGTCACAGTCGCCCCGGCACCATCGGTGCCGCCGACTTCGACAGCCGTAACGGGCGATGAGCTCGTCGTCGGTGCGCTCCCGGCGCTCATCGGGCTGATGGCCGCGTTCGCCGTCGGCGTCATGCTCCTGCCGCGTCGGATTCGTCTGGCTCGGACGCTCGTCATCGTGCGCCGAGCGCTGATCGGGCCACGCGACACAGACATCGATTGACCGGGATGTCCTGAGCCTCGGGGGCACGGCCTTCCGTTGCCCCCGAGGTCCTGAACCGGGCACCGTTCCGGGATGGCCCGACGGTCCGGCCCGGTTGACCGGTCAGCCGCAGAACCGCCGCACCGCGTCGTACAGAACCGGCAGGCCCCACCGAAGGGCATCGAGGCCGACTCGCTCATCGACCCCGTGGTAGCGCTCGAGATACGCCTCACCAGGATCGAGTTTCAGGGGCGAAAACCCGTACGCCGGGACCCCGAGTCGGGCCAGGGTCTTGTTGTCCGTCGAGAACGGGGCCATGACCGGGATCGGATACCCATCGGGGTCGTGGTCCTTGATCGCCTGCTCGAGGACCCGGTACAGCGGCGAATCCGCCGGTGCCGTGACGGCAGGCGCCGCCGTGATGAGTTCGATGTGACAGCTGGCCGCGAGATCCGGGCCGAGCCGGTCGAGGATTTCGGCCTGCATGGCCGGTTCATCGGTGCCCGGAAGCAGACGGCAATCGAGCTCGATCACGGCCTCTCCGGGGATGACGTTGTATTTGACTCCGGCATGGACGATGTTCGGAGAGATGGTGTCGCGGACGAGGGCTCGTGCGGCCCTGGC
>JANMPD010000306.1:0-7813 GCA_031369685.1 Chloroflexota bacterium
AGGATGGACGGTCGATTGGGATTGACGGGGCCGCCGGCCGTGCCGTTGCCGCCGGTACCAGAGCCGAGGTAATTCGCGTTCGAGCCGCCGCCTCCGATCGACCCGCTTCCGGATCCCTGGCCCTGCCCAGACCCTGAGCCCTGGCCGGAACCCTGACCTTGCCCCTGGCCCTGGCCGGAGCCTTGTCCCTGCCCCTGGCCCTGGCCGGAACCCTGACCTTGCCCCTGGCCCTGGCCGGAGTTACCAGGTTGGCCGCTGCTGCCCGGCTGGCCGCCGTTCCCGGGCTGACCGCTGCTGCCGGGCCGGCCGTTCTGGCCACCCTGGCCGGTCTGCCCTCCGGTCTGTCCCGGCTGCCCGGACTGGCCGGAATTCGCCAGATCCCGCCGGCTGTCCTGGAGCTGATTCGCGGCTCCCGTGAGGTCGCGGTTCTGGGCGATGCCGTTCTGCGCATCGCCAAGCGTTTCGGACAATCGGTCGAGAGCGGATTTGGCCCCCGCCGTGTCTCCCTGGGCAAGGCTCTGGGCCGCGTCCTTGAGGGCTTGCGCGGATGCGCCCCCGGCCTGACTTGCAGTGCCCTGGAGCTCAGAGAGTTGTCGGGCAAGATCCTGCTTCTGGGCGTCGGTCATGGAATCGAGCTTCTTGCCCAGATCGTTCAGGTCCTTCGCGGCTTCCTTGGGATCGCCCTCCGGATTGGACTTGTTGTTGCCGGTCGCGGTCTGGGACAGGCCCCGGCTCAGCGACGCAAGCGCCGCGGCCCGTTGCTCGTTGGCGGGATTGAGTTGCGACCGGAGCGCAGCCTCAACGGCCCCAAGTTTGGCGAGGTTCGCGGTCAGGTCGTTGGGATGGTCGCGCAGCTGCTTCGCGAGGTCGCGCAGTTCCTTGGCGAGCTGGGCGCGTGGATCAGTTGGGGTGACGCCCTTGCTCGCGAGTTGGTCGGCAAGGCGATCGAGCTTCACGGCCTGGGCGGTGGCCTGCTTCCGTACAGCGCGGTTCTGGGCGATGGCCGCGGTCTGGGGATTCGGCAGGAAGAGCGTCGGCATCAGGGCCACCGAGAGCGCCAGGACGGCGATGGCCGGCCGGTTCGACATCCGGGGCCTGAACAGGTTCGCCGGGACCAGCCGCAGGCTCGATAGCGCGTCGCGCCCCTGGCGAAGAAAGAAGCGCCGTCGCTCAAAGGCATCATTTTCGTCGCCCGTGCCGGCAGCCATCAGGGCTTCGTCCTCGGCCGTCAATGGACCTGCTGCCTCGGGCACCGTCCCGCCGAGCGCCAAGGCCGTTGCGAGCCGGTCGCCGAGGCGCCCCTCACCGTCGACGGCAATGGCGGTCTCGCCAAGGCTCGGACGTGCACGGGCCGATACCAGCGCGAGCACCACAAGCATCACGATCGGTACGGTTGCCGCGATCGCCTCGATCCCTTCGATCGGCCAGATTCGCCCAGCCAGGAAGACCATCAATTCCAGGCCGACCGTCGCGGCGAGGACCATCCACGCGCGACGAACGATGCGCCGGACCCACAGCCGACGACGATGGGGTCGAAGACCCACGCGGATCCGCTCGAGCTCGGGGTCAAGTGGACCCTCGATCAAACGGCGCGGATCCTCCGGGACCTGGAGTCCGACCTCGATGGGTCGCACCCGTCGCAACGATGGGCGGGACAGTTTCGGTCGGGAACGGGGCAATCGGAACATCAGGCGGACCTCCTCGGACGGA
This sequence comes from Chloroflexota bacterium, assembly GCA_031369685.1. Taxonomy (GTDB): domain Bacteria; phylum Chloroflexota; class Limnocylindria; order Limnocylindrales; family CSP1-4; genus UBA5189. Next base: position 1,711 of record JANMPD010000306.1, read on the forward strand.
GGCGACGCAGGAAGCCCGGCAGGCGTGGGCGCCAGCGACGCGTTGGCGTGACAAGTTGCACCGAGGCAGCAGTGAACCCAAGGGAAATGAGGAGCAGGGTCAGGGCAGCCCGCGGCCAGAAACGATCCCGGAGGGACTCGGGTCCCGCGAGGACGTCGTTCGCGACCACATCATTGACGACGACCGGCGCGGGCATCGGGACCGCACCCCCACGATCGATCACACCCTTGCAGGTCGTGGTGGTTCCGTCGGAGAAGCATTCCTGGGCGCCGCCGCCGAACCCGACGGGTGCGATCACGGCACCGCCGCCGATCGGCTGTGCGAAGACCTGGGACGTACCGGTGACATCGGCGATGATCGAGCACCAGCTCCCGGATCCACCCTCGGCGCCGCAGGCCACGTCGGCCTGGCTGACAAAGGGGTTCAGGTACAGGAGGGCCTCGGGCGGGCGCTGCTCGGCGAGCGCGTTGGCATTCAGATTGTTGGCCTCGCCGATTCGCAGGAAGACCCAGATGAAGGTCAGGCCCACGGTGGCGACGATGACGGACACGAAGGTAAGGCCCGTGGCGGCCCCGCTTCGCCGAATGAGCGCCGAGAAGAAGATCCCCAGCGCCCCGAACGCGATCGCCGTCACGAACAACATGAGGTAGCCGCGAAGCAGGTCATCCGGGGCCACACCGCCGTAGACGAAGACGAGAGCCGATACCGGTACCGAGGCGAGGATCAGGATGAACACCCAGGTGAGCGCCGAGAAGAGCTTGCCGACCACGATGGCGACCGACGAAATCGGTGTCACGGCGAGCAGATCGAGCGTCTGGCGCTCGCGTTCGCCGCTGATGGTGCCCGCGGTGGATGCCGGGGCCAGGACCGAGATCATCAAGGTCTGGAGGAACATGAGGGCCACGAAGATGCCGCGACCGATGGAGGCGGACTGGTACTGCGGGCTGAACCCGAAGTTCTGGCGGGCGCTCTCCTCCAGGATCCGGCCAACCATCCAGGCGAAGCCGGCCACGATCAGCGTGTAGATGGTCACGGAGATGAAGGCGCGCCGCCCGCGCATGCGTCCGCGCAGTTCCTTGACCATGATCGCGGTGATCCCCGGCATCGAGATCCGGGGACGGAGTGCGAGGGTCCGGGCAATCATGCGACCGCCTCCTGCGTTACGGGCTCGTCCTGGCCGGTGACCTGGAGGAAGAGTTCCTCGAGGTCGCTCGCCGCTCGCGAGAAGCTGGCAATGCTCAGTCCCGACGAGATCGCGTCGCGGAGCAGCGCCGCCGTCTGGAGCTCGTCCCCGCGGAACCCCAACTCGACCAGGCCATCCGGCAGGATGGCCGCCGAGGCGACCTCGGCCTGTTGCGAGAACCAGGCTCGGGCCGCTTCGAGCGCTTCGCCCTCGGCGATCACGCGGGCTCGGAGGACCGCTCCGACACGGAGCCGCTTTTCGATGTCGGCGATCCGCCCAGACGCAAGGACCTTGCCGCGATCCACGATGGCGACGCTCGTGCAGAGCTCTTCGAGCTCGGGCAGGATGTGGCTGCTGATCAGGATCGTCTTGCCGAGGGTGCGCAGTTCGCGGAGCAACTCGCGCAGTTCCACGCGGGCTCGCGGATCGAGGCCCGAGGCGGGTTCATCGAGCAGGAGCACCTTCGGGTCGTGGACGAGCGCATGGGCGAGGCACAGGCGCTGCTGCATGCCCCGGGACAGGCTCTGCACGTAGGTGTCGCGCTTGTCGGCCAGGTCCACGAGCTCCAGGAGGTCCCCGATGATCCGCTTCCGCGCGGGCGCCGAGAGCCCGTAGCATCGACCGAAGAAGTCGAGGTACTCCCAGACCCGCATGTCGTCGTAGACCCCGAACACATCCGGCATGAACCCGAGGACGCGCCGGACATCGTTCGGGTTCCGGGCGAGCGACCAGCCGCCCACCTCGGCCTCCCCGGCGGTCGGCTCGAGCAATGTGGCAAGGATGCGAAGCGTCGTGGTCTTGCCGGCGCCATTCGGCCCGACGAGGCCGAAGATCTCGCCCTCTTCGATCTCGAGGTCGACGCCCGCCACCGCGAGGGTTCGGTCGTAGCGCTTCACGAGTCCCCGGGTCCTGACGATGGCGGTCACGAGATGACTCCGCTGATCGAGATCTGGAACTGGAACCCGAGCCCTTGATCGGCCGATTCGTTGACGAAGCGGATCAGGACCTGGCCCGTCGCGCGATCGGTGAACCGTTCCGGCGCATCGAGTGCGTAGATGGTCCCCTGACCGAGATGCGGGAGCCTTGCCCACTCCCCGGCCTTGACATCGAAGACCTCGATTTCCGGCACGCCATCGAGGTGGGGCGGCGTACAACCGTCCGGCTTGGCATTGGTGGGATCCACGCAGGCGACGGGCTTGGTGTCGAGGGGCGTCACGTGCGTCGCGCCCTGCCCCGGCAAGCTGGCGCCATTCATCGAGAACTGAACCTCCGTGGCCGCGAACGAGCCACGGAACGAAATCGGCCGGTAGGCAATCGTGGCTGAGCCCGCGCCCATGTTCAACGAGAACGGATCCTTGCTGAAGAACGCTGCGTCGGATGACACCACCGTGGCCGTGATGAGGTCGGAGGCAAACGCCGTAGTGCCACTGACATCGAGGCCGGCGGGCAGGTAGTACAGGACGTTCGCGTTCCGGCGAGCGGTCTGGCCCTGCACGCGCACGTCGAGAACCTCGGCCCGACCCCACGCGAGGAGAACGGGGCCACTGGCATTCAAGTTACCAATCGAGCCGAACATCGGGTCGAAGGTCAGTTGGTCGACGATCGCGTGCCGGACCCGCATCCGCAGGCCATCGTCATTGAGGGACGACGAATCCCCGAAGAACACCTGGCCGAAGATGCGGTCGGAAAGCGACTGGCCGAACTGGTTGCCGGTCGGGCGGAGCGAGACGTCCTTCGACGATCCCGGCGCCATGTCCCCGATGACGGCCACTGAGCCGCCGAGGACCATGGCGACGCTCTCGAGGGTGATGTCCGACCCGTTGGTCACCGTTCCGGTCACCGTTCCATTCTTGAAGATGAGCTTGGTTGTGACCAGGGGTACGGTCGCCGGTGCATCCGCCCGCACCGTTCGCAGTGAGGAGAACCCGACAGCCAGGTCCCGAACGAGCGCCGGGTCCCCCTGGACGATGTCGAGCGAGTTCGGATCGCCGTTGCCCGAAAAGTCGCCGGTGGATGGCGCAGTGAGCAGCGCGCTACCGTGGACTTCGAGCTGATAGGTCGATCGTGATGGCGAAAAGACCCCGACGTAGACCTGCGCGGAACCCTCGGTCGCGCCCGGGGCGCCGCGCACGACGGCAACCTCGTTCACGATCAGATCGCTGCCACGGAGGGTCGTTCCGAAGCCGTACGACGCGGTTGCGAATGCCACGATCAGGACCGGCATCGTGATCCAGGCCAGCTCGCGTCGATCGAGTCGCCGGAGGATCAGGTAATTGATGGGTCCGATCAGCAGGATGTAACCCCCGATCAGGAGGAGCAGGCCGCCGATGGGCGGGAGGGCCAGCGTCGCAAGCTGATTGACCGCGTTGACGATCTGGCTGTCATCCGAGCCGACGACCGGGCCGCCCGCCGAGCGCCCGGGCAGGAGGCGTCGCCACATGACGTCGATGTCACGGCTTGCCGCGAGCCACGTCGTAGCCGGATCGAAGCCAAGGACCGTCGCGGAGCGTCCCGCCCTGCGCTGGCAGATCCGCTGCATTGACGGGCAGCTCGCCGATCAGTCCGGTCAGCGTGGTCGGGCTGACGGTCAGGGTGGCCGTCGGCCGGTAGGGCAGGAGATCCTCCGGAAAGCCGGACAACGTACCGATGCCGGCGGTGCCGCCGGCGATGACGAGTTCGCCACCACCGGCGATCCAGCCCCGGAGGGCGGCGAGCTGGTCCGAGCTGAGCTGATTGCTGTCCACGTCCTGCCAAACCAGGCGGTCCAGCGCACCCCAGGCTTCAAGTCGATCCGGCAGGTCCGCGATCCCGAGCGCCAGGATCGCGGGCGCGATCCCGTTCGCGTTCGGTTCGAGATTGAGCTCGGCGATGATCCCCTGGGGTTGCTCGGCGATGACCCCGACGACCAGCTGGGCGGCATCGTGAATGAGGTAGGTCACATCGGTCGCGGCGATCGTGTTGCCACCGGATACGAGTTCAACCTTGACGGAGCGTCCGAAGGCCGGCGGCTGCGCATGCAGGACATAGGCCTGCCGGGAGTTGGTGGGCAGGTCCACAGGCACGGAGAAGCGCGTTCGTCCGGAGGCACCGCCCGCGAGGCGGACCTCGCCCTTGATTGCCGGGCCGTCATTCGTGAACGCGATCTGGATGGCCATCCACGACCCAACGCGAGCGTGACCCTGAAGCAGGACCCGCGCCTCCATCTTCACGGTGCTGGCAGCCTGCGTGGTGACCGCAAGTGGACCGAGGAGAAGCGCCAAGACGACGAACATCACTCCAAGGGCGTGGAACCAACGGGCGGCGGGTCGCGGCAGAGCCAGGGCGAGCGGCACGACGTCTCCTGGGAATATGTGGGTGGTCGATTGCATCGACGCCGGGCGCCCCCGATAAGTTACGCGGCCCGGTAAATCCCGGCCGGTCGCGAATCCGCGGAGCCTATCGTACGATCCAGAAGCCAGCACCCGGCGGACGTAGCCCGACGATCTGCACGTGCCAGGCCCGCCTGCCCACCGCACGATCAGCATCGCGGCCCCGACACAGAACGCAGATCCATCCGAAGGCCCTTACCGGCCTCGACATCAACCCGCTGGAGGGGTGAGCATGCCCGACTCGACGCCCGACTACATCCTCGCACGCGCCCAGGCACCGGCGGTCAATGGACGACCCGTCCGCAAGGACGAAATTGAGCTCGACGAGCGGGGCATCTACGTGGAATCGTGGCTGCCCGAACGCCGGTCGCGCCGCAAACCCCTCCTGTTCGTGCACGGGGAACTCGGTGGTTCATGGCTCTGGGAGCGCTACCTAGGCTACTTCGCGGGACGGGGCTGGGAGGGCCATGCCCTCAACCTGCGAAATCATCATTGGAGCCAGACCGCGGACCCGGCCGAGTTGTCCTTCGAGATGTTCGTCGAGGACGTCGCCTCGGTCATCGCACGGCTCGGTCCCGGCGTGGTCGTGATCGGCCACGGGATGGGTGGCCTGCTCGCCCTCAAGGCGGCTGAGCGTCAACCGGTTGCCGGACTCGTGCTCATCGCTCCCGAGGCGCCGGGCGAGCTTCGTCTTGCGGCCCATCAGCACGAGCTCCGGGACATCCCGGAGCTGTACGGCAAGTCGGCCATCGGCTGGGAAACCCTTCCGGAGCGGTTGCAGCGGGACCATGCGGACCTGTCCATTGCCGACATCCTCCGAATCCAGCACCTGATGGGCCAGAAGCCCCACGAGTCGGGTCGGGCCAGGCGAGCGGTCCTTCGCGGAATTCGCGTGAACCGCGCCGTGTTCGAGAGCATCCCGCGTCTCGTGATCGGCGGCGGCCTGGATCGTCAGGTCCCCGTTGAGAGCGCCGAACGAGTGGCCAAGTGGCTCGATGCGCCTTACGAACCGTTCGGTGCGCACTCGCACTACGGGCTCGTGGTGGGTGAGGACAGCTACCAGCAGGTCGCGGACTCGATCCGGGCGTTCCTCGAGCTGAATCGGCTCTAATCGAGGGCTCGAATGTCGGTGGTTTGGTATCATCCGCCGCTCACGCGGTGCGCGTGACCCAGGCCGCATTCGTCTAGAGGCCCAGGACACCGCCCTCTCAAGGCGGAGACCACCGGTTCGAATCCGGTATGCGGTACCAGATGCAAAACGAAGGCCCGATCCGCCTACGGATCGGGCCTTCTTTCTGGTTCGACGTTGCGCTCGCAGCAGCACTGCTGAACCGGCTCGCGCTCCGCTGACCGCCGGGATCGGGGCCTTGGCGCTCGCCCGTGGAGCCCGGCGCCAACCCGCGGCGGCCGTGCGCCGGGTCATGACCAAGGCTGCTCCCGGCCGATAGCCGGGGCCGGCGGAGGCCGCGAGGTAGAGCCACAGGCCCGAGCCACTGGCCGCGAGCCACAGGCCGGAGGAACTGCCTCTGAGCCACCGGCCCGAGCCACTGGC
>JANMPD010000186.1:0-2441 GCA_031369685.1 Chloroflexota bacterium
CTGGCCGGCACCATCGACGACGTTCGCGCGAACGCGGCCAAGCTGGCAAGCTGATCTCATGACCCTCCTGCTGGAGATCGTGACGCCCGAGAAGATCGCCTACAGCGACACCGTCGATGCGGTCGTCCTGCCGGGCATCGAAGGTGAGCTCGGCGTCCTGCCCCACCATGCGCCGCTCGTGTCGATGCTCGGCGTCGGCGAGCTCCGCATCCGGAAGGGTGCCGAGGTCGAGGCCTTTGCGATCGCCGGCGGATTCCTCCAGGTCCGTCCGGACAAGGTCGTCGTGATGGCCGAGATGGCCGACATGGCCGCCGACATCGATCTCGAGAAGGCGGCCGAGGCTCGACGCGAGGCCGAAAAGGCGCTTGAGGGCGGCTTTCATGAAGGCGCGGACCTGTCGGCTGCTCGAGCGGCACTCCAGGTCGCCCTGCTTCGACAGCGCGTCGCGGAACGCCGGCACCGCGAGGGGCCCCGCCGCCGCGGGTAGGGCTCGTGGCCGAACCTCGACCCTTCCACTGGGAGTACGTTCCGCAGCCCGTCCAGCGGGAGGCCTTCCGGGTGACCGGCGGTACCGCGCTGCACGGGACCGTGACGGTTGCCGGGGCCAAGAACGCGGCACTCAAGCTGCTGGCAGCCGCCGTGCTGACCGGCGAGCGCTGCCGACTCACGAACGTCCCCGAGATCGAGGACGTTCGTGCCATGGCCGAGACGCTGACGGACATCGGCGTGGTCGTCGATCACCCGGAACCGAACACCTACGAGATTTCGGCCGGTGACGTGGACTGGCTGTTCGTCCCGCTCGAAGCCGCCGCCAAGATGCGCTCCAGCTTCATGCTCCTCGGTCCGCTCCTGACCCGATTCGGCGAGGTCATCATCAGCAACCCGGGTGGCGACCGGATCGGCCGGCGACCCGTGGACATGCACGTCGACGCGATGCGGGCCCTCGGGGCCGAGATCACCTACCGCTACGGCTACTACTACGCCAAGGCGCCGGGACGACTTCGTGGCGGCGAGGTCACGTTTCCGCACGTGTCCGTGATGGGCACCGAGAACGCGCTGCTTGCCGCAACCCTGGCCGACGGCCGGACGGTGATCCGGCCGGCCGCCCAGGAACCCGAGGTGGACGATCTCATCGACTTCCTGCGCAAGATGGGCGCCGACGTCGAGCGGACCACACCGGACACGATCGAGGTTCATGGCAAGAAGCGGCTGCGCGGCGCCGATCACCAGGTGATGCCGGATCGGATCGAGGCGGGCACGTTCGCGATCGCCGCAGCCATGACCGGCGGCCGGATCACCCTCGAACGGACCCAGTGCGAACACCTCGACGCCCTCGTCCAGGTCATGGGCTCGATGGGCATCAACGTCGCCTGCGGCTCGGACACGCTGACCGTGGATGCGACGAACGTCGGCCCTGGCGACTACCGACCAACGGCGATCGAAACCGCTCCGTACCCGGGCCTGGCCACCGACCTCCAGCCGCCCACGAGCGTTCTCCTCACCCAGGCCAACGGACGTTCGACCGTCCACGAATCGATCTTCGAGGATCGCCTCGAGTGGATGATCGAGCTGCGCAAGATGGGTGCATCGGTTGAGCTTCCGGACGCCCATCACGCCATCGTGGATGGTCCGGCCCACCTGACCGGAGCCGAGGTCGAGATTTCCGACCTGCGTGCCGGTGCTTCGCTCATTCTGGCCGCGCTCGCGGCCGACGGCACGTCCACGATCCATGGTGGACACCACGTCCGACGTGGGTATGAGAACATCGAGGCGAAGTTCCTGGATCTCGGCGCCCGAATCGAGCGCGTTCAGGAAGAGGATTCCGTCACCAACCCATGAAGATCGGCATCGACCTCGGCACGGCCAACGTTCTCGTCCACGTCGAGGGCAAGGGCATCGTCATCCAGGAACCATCCGTCGTCGCCGTTGATGACGAGAATCGGATCCGCGCCGTCGGCGAAGAAGCGCGCGAGATGATCGGCCGAACCCCCGGCAACATCACCGCGATCCGGCCGATGAAGGACGGCGTCATCGCCGACTACGTCATCACCGAGGCCATGCTCCGGTTCTTCATCAACAAGGCGACCGGCGGCAAGTTCATGTTCAGCGGCCCCGAGGTCATGATCAGCGTGCCGGCCGGCGTGACGTCCGTCGAGAAGCGCGCGGTCCGGGATGCGGCGCTCAAGGCCGGGGCCAAGGAGGCCTACCTGATCGAGGAACCCCTGGCCGCCGCCATCGGCGCCAACGTCCCGATCAGCGGACCGTCCGGGAACATGGTCATCGACATCGGCGGCGGGACGAGCGAGATCGCGGTCATCGCGCTCGGTGGGATCGTCGTTTCGACGTCCCTCCGCGTCGGCGGCAACAAGTTCGACGAGCACATCGCGTCCTACATCCGCAAGAAGTACAACCTGATGATCGGCGAGCGGACGGCGGAAGAG
>JANMPD010000187.1:0-5515 GCA_031369685.1 Chloroflexota bacterium
GTGGCCGCGGGCCGGAAGTACTTCTATCGCGTGGCGGCGCTCCACGTGATCGACGGGAAGACCGTTGTCGGCTGCCGCAGCGCCATGGCGCGAATCACGACGCCCGCGCCCGACCCCACCGCGTCCGGCGACATCGCGCTCACCGTCGTGATCAAGGAAGGCCACCCGTTCCTCGACTGGTCGGAATGTGGCGGGCTCGACTTCGACTACTTCAAGGTCATCCGCTCGACTGACTCGACCGTGACCTGGCCGAAGGGCGAGAACGACACGCTCGTTGCGGCCATCGGCCGCGACGGGAACTCGACGACGTGGGATGCCGAGGCGCCCGCGGGCACCAAGGTCTACTACCGGGTCTTCTGTGTCCGCTCCACCGAGGCCGGCTACGTCGTGGTCGCCTCCAGCTCCGTGAAGAGCATCGTGACGCCGGCCGCCGAGCCCGCACCGGATCCGGTCGCGCTCGGGTTCGAGGTCAACGTGACCGGAGAAGGTGTGGTCCTCAACTGGCAGGCCAGCGCCAGCGATGGCTTCGCGTTCTACAAGGTCGTCCGATCGACCTCGAACGAGCACCCTTCGTACCTTCCGTACGTCGATGGCACCGAGGTGATCGGCGTCATCGAGAACCAGGCAACGAACCAGTTGACCGACACGAGCGTGACCTCCGGGCAGACCATCTACTACCGGGTCCAGGCGATCGGGTACTGGAACGGCTCGAAGGTTCTGCTCGGCCAGACGTCGGTCATCGCCGTGACCATGCCGTAGCGCGGGAACTCGAAGGACGAGGCAATGGGGCATGGTTCGGTGGCGGTCACGGTCCCGCTCGCGGCAGTACCGCTGGGCGATGGTCGCGCCGCTCACCGGCCCCTAGCCTCGGACCTCCGATGGCATCAGGTGCATCCACAACTCGCATGGACCCGACCCGGGAGGGGGCCCTCGTGGCTCGCGCCCGGGTCGATGCCGCTGCCTTCGGCGAGCTTTACGACTGGTACCTGCCGCGGATCCACGCGTACGTCATTCGACGCGTCGGGGATCGCGACGTCGCCCAGGACGTCACCGCCACGAGCTTCGAGCGGGCCCTCGAGGCGGTTCGGCGACCCGGGTTTCGGAACGAATCGTTCGGCGGATTCCTGTATCGGGTCGCGGCCAACGCGATCGTCGACCACGCCCGGCGGAGTCGACGAACGGTGCCGCTCGGGGCTCGTGCCGGCGACTTCGCGGGCGACACCGCCGGGGACGGGGACCGCGACGGCGCCGGGTCCGGCTCAGAACCTGGCGACGAGTTCGGCGATGAGCGAGCCACGCAGGCCCTCGCTGCTGCCGTGGACCGGGACACGATCCGGCGCGCGCTGGTGCGGCTTTCCGAGACCCATCGCCAGGTCATCGTCATGAAGTTCCTTGACGGACTCGAGATCGACGAGCTGTGCGCGATCCTCGAATGCTCGCGGGCGACGTTCGCGGTGAAGCTCCACCGCGCCCTGGCCGCCCTCCGCGATGCCATGGCCCAGGAGACGACCGATGCGGCCTGACGAGTTCGACGACGCACGGCCACACGGGATCCAGGGCGACGTGCCGAGCGACCTGCCGAGCGACCTCGCGTTCGCCGAACTCGAGGCGGAGCTCGCAGTGGCAGGTGCCCGGGCCCGTCGCCGGGGCCGCGAGGCTCCGGACCCGCGGTTCGCCGTGACGCTCCGCAGTCGGCTCATGGCCCAGGCTCGAGTGCCGGTTCCCCAGGCCGCCGCCGCGCCCAGGGCCCCATGGGCAATCGGAACGGATCCCGGACACGTCTCGCATCAACCAACGGTGGTGACGCCGCATCTCGCATCGCGGAATCCGACGGCCCTGGCCGCGCCCCGCTGGCCGGTCCTGGCCGCCGCGGCCGCGCTCATCGTGGCCCTGGTCGGGCTGAATGCGAATGCGTTCCTGCCCGTTCCCGCGGCCTCGCGCGTGAGGAGCGCCGTGGGAGCCGAGCTGGTCCGGGATGGGGCAACCACCGCCTTGACGGCTGGCACGGAACTCCGGGCCGGCGACGAGATCCGCGTCGGGACGGACGGCTCGGCGGCACTCCAGATCGGCGATTCGCGCGTCCGCCTCGCCGGCGGCTCGGACCTGGGGCTCCGTACCATCGATCGGGCGAGCATCGAACTGGAGCAAGTCGCGGGTCGCGCCTGGCACCGCGTGACGGTCCCGGCCGACGGTCGGTACGTGGTGACCACCGCCGGAGTGACATGGACGGCGCGGGGCACGGCCTTCGATCTCGATCGGAGCGGCGCGAACAGCCCGGGTGGCGACGTCGCCCACGAAGTCTCGATCCAGCATGCCGTCACGGCGTCGGGTGCCGGGCTCCTCGTGACGGTCGACGAAGGCCACGGCGCAACGGTCGTCCTCGGGGAACGCCCGTCCATCGAGACGACGCCCGTCGACGCGACGACCGCCGCGGCGGATCCGTGGATCCGCGAGAACGCAGCCACCGACGTCGCGCTCGGTCTGTCGGTCGGCATGCTCGACGACCTCGACCTGGCCGCCGCGACGATCCATCCCACCTGGACGCCGGGGCCGGTCCCCTCGCCGGATCCGACGGTCGCGAATACCCCCGTGCCGACCACCGCGACGCCCCCGGCCACGCCGTCGCCGACCCCGCGCGCGACGCCACGGCCAACGGCGAGGCCCACGCCGGCTCCGACGCTCGGGACGATGGGGTTGACCGCGCTTGCCTGCCCGGGCGGCGTGACCCTCGACTGGACCGTTCCGGACATGGCAGGTATCAACCACATCCAGATCCTGCGTGGCACGTCGGGCGAGATCCCCATCGCCTACCCGCCCGGCCCTGGAATCGTGGCGATCGATGGCGGCTACAGCACCGACCCCGGAACGACCTCCGGCTACGACGTCCAGGAAGTCAGCGGCTCGGCCTGGTATCGGGCCGTTGCCTACACCGCCCAGAACAAGCCGCTCGCGGCGAGCGACATCCGCTCGGTCATCACCCTCGGAGCAGCCAGCCTCGGGACGCTCGGGGTATCCGGGACGACCCCCGGCGAGCTCGCGTTCTCGTGGGCACCGCTCGGTGCAGCCGCTGACTGCTTCTCGTATTACAAGATCGTGAAGTCGGCCGATGACCCCACGCCCAGCTACCTGACCGGCGCGACCGCCATCGCGGTGATCGGTGATCAGTCGGCGTCCGGGAGCCTCGTCACCGGCCTGCCATCCGGGGGCACCTACTGGTTCCGGATTGAGGCCATTCGGGCCACGTCGCTCGGGAAGTTCGTCGTCGGTGCATCGAGCGTGGTGCAGGCGACAGTTCCATGAGGCCCACCACACCTGGCTGAGCGAGGCCCGGTCAGTCGGGCGAGAACCGCGGCATGCGCTTTTCGATGAACGCGGCCAGCCCCTCGGCATGATCCGGGTCACGACCGGCGATGCCCTGTGCCTCGGCCTCGGCCACGAGCGCCGCATCCAGGTCGCGATCAAAGGCGAGCTCGAGGAGGCGCTTGGTCATGGTCGTCGCCCCGGGCGCGAGCGCGGCGAGCTGCGTGGCCATGGCGGATGCCTCGGCGGCCAGCATCTCCGGCGGAACGATCCTGGAAACCAGGCCCATCGACAGCGCATCCGACGCCGAAACGGCATCGCCGATCAGCGCGATGTCGGCGGCCCGGGCGGCGCCCACGAGCCGTGGCAGGGTCCAGGTCGCGCCACTGTCCGGCACCAGGCCGATCCGCCCGAAGGCCAGGACGAAGCTCGCCGATTCCGACGCGATCCGGAGATCGCAGGCGAACGCGAGCGACGCCCCGGCGCCCGCGGCAACCCCGTTGACCGCGGCGATGACCGCCTGCGGTGCGTCCCGGATCGCCCGGATGATCGGGTTGTACCGAACTAGCAGCTCCTCATCGAGCGGAGGCGCACCGGGCTCGAGGCGCTCACGGAGGTCCTGGCCGGCCGAGAACGCGCGGCCCGCGCCGGTCAGCACGATGGCCCGGACGGACCGGTCCCGCGACAGGTCGAGGAGCCCCGCGAGCAGCTGGCCCTTCATCGTGAAGGTGAGCGCATTGAGGGCCGCTGGCCGGTTCAGCGTGACGGTGGCGATTCCGTCGGCGACATCGATCAGGACCTCCCGCGCGGGGATCTCGCCCTGCGCGGGGATCTCACCCGCCGACGGGTCGCTCATCGCTGCCCGTCGTGCGCCGCTCGACTTACCACTCGAAGACCTGGCATTGCCCAGCCACGAGCTCGAGGACACGGCCATCCAGTGGGTGATCGGCGTCGGTCGACGCCTCGCGAACGAATTCGGCAAACAGGGCGGCGAACTCGGGATCGTCGGCTGACAGGGCACCGACCACCAGCAGGTCCCGCTCCGGGATGCCGAGGAGGATGCGCGCGTCCGGTCGGAACTCCCTGGTCAGGTAGGCTCGCACCGTGGGCAGCAGGATCCGTGCGGCGTCATCGCCGTCGCCTGTTGCCGACGAGATCAGCCGCCGATTCCCGGATACTTCCTCGCTCCATGGGGCCGACACCGACCATTGGGCCAGGTTCGCCGCTGCCACGCTGCGCAGCTCGTCCGGGGTCGTACCCCAGGCCAGCAGGTGGTCGGCGTTCACGTGGACATCGAACGAACCGACCCGCAGGGCATAGCCGACCATGAGGCCGCACGGCCCCGGGTCCAGGATCGGCGACGCATGGGACTTCATGCCCTCGGACGCAAGGCGCTCCGCGTCGAGCGTGTCGAGCCGGGTCCCGAGGGTCCCCATGGGCCGGAGCACCGGCACCAGCACGACGCGGGCGGCGTCCCAGTCCTGCTCCGGAGCGTGCGACGGCCCGGCGGGTCCTTCGGGCGCACGGCGGTGCCCACTCACGGGCGCGTCGGGATCAATCGGCGCACGGAGGTCCGGGGCTTCATGCCGCCATGCCGGCGGCGGCTCATCGCCGAGATCTCGATCCCAAGCCATCAGTCCCCCCTGTCGTGTCAGCGACCCTTCCAGGTCGCCGGTCGCTTCTCCGTGAAGGCCGCCATGCCCTCCTTCTGGTCCTCGCTGGCAAATAGACCATAGAAGTTTCGCCGTTCGAATTCGAGCCCGGCACCGAGCGACAGCTCCTCGGCCCGATTGACCGCGTCCTTGGCGGCGATCACCGCGAGCGGCGGCATGGCCGCGATCGCCGCCCCGATCTCGAGCGCCGTCGCAACGGTCTCGGACGGTGCCACCACCCGGGTCACGAGCCCGTGCGCCTCGGCCTCGATGGCACCCATGGGCCGGGCGGTCAGGACCATCTCCATCGCCTTCGCCTTGCCGATGGCGCGGGTCAGGCGCTGGGTGCCACCGGCCCCCGGGATGACGCCCAGCCGGATCTCGGGCTGCCCGAACTGGGCGTCGTCCGCGGCCACGATGAGATCGCAGGTCATGGCGAGTTCACAGCCGCCACCGAGCGCGAACCCGCGAACGGCCGCGATCATCGGCTTGCGGATGCGCTTGATCCGTTCCCAGCGATGGAAGTGGTCGTCGGCGAGGAGCGATGCCGGCGTCTGGACCGC
>JANMPD010000329.1:0-3167 GCA_031369685.1 Chloroflexota bacterium
GTGGCGAACCACTTCGCGAGGGACGTCTCGCGCGTGTTCCGGACCCCGTGGTTCTTCAGGAATGCCGCGCGCCACACGAGCAGCCGGCCGGCCTCGATGCCGGCCAGCATCTTGGCAAGCATCTGCTTGACGAGCTGGTGCCGCCCGATCTCATCGCCGAAGGTCTGGCGCTCGTGGGCGTACTTCAGCGAGGCATCGAGGCACGCCTGCGCAAGGCCGACGTTCCCGGCCGCGACGGTGAACCGTCCCTGGTCGATCGCGCTCATGGCGATGACGAAACCCTCGCCCTCCTCACCGATCCGGTGATCGGCCGTGACCCGGACGTCCTCCATGTTGATGAGGCCGGTGTTCCCGGCCCGGATCCCGAGCTTGCCGTGGAGCGTCCCCGTGGTCAGGCCCGTCATCCCACGCTCGAGCAGGAACGCGGTGATGCCCTTGTGCTTCTTCGAACGATCGACCGATGCGAAGACCAGGAAGTGGTCCGCAACGTCCGCCAGGCTGATCCAGATCTTCTCGCCGTTCAGGACGTAGGAATCGCCGTCCCGGCGGGCCGTCGTGGCCAGATTGGCCGCGTCGGTGCCGACGCCGGGCTCGGTGAGGCCAAAGGTCGCGAGCTTCTCGCCGCGCGCCTGGGGCACGAGCCAGCGCTGGCGCTGCTCTTCGGTTCCCCACTGCATCAGGGTCAGCGAGTTCAACCCGACATGGACGCTCTGGACGACACGGAAGGCCGTATCCGCCCGCTCGAGTTCCTCGCAGATGATCGCGAAGCTGAGGTAGTCCATCCCGGAACCGCCCCACGCCTCATGGATCGGGGCGCCGAGCAGCCCGAGCTCGCCCATCCGCGCGAACACCTCGCGGTGCACTTCGCCCTTTTCGTCCCACTCGCGGATGTGCGGCAGGATCTCGTTCTCGGCAAAGTCCCGGACGGTCTGCTGGACGAGCTTGTTCTCGTCGGTCAGGCGGAAGTCGATGGACACGGGTACCTCGGTCGACGGAAGGACGGGCGCCCTCGAATGATGCCACCGCGAGCGTCCGGGGTGGCCGCCTATACTCGCCACCCATGAATGACGCACCCGACACCCTCGACCTTGCCGCCCTCGCCGACGGCCACCTCACCCCGGTCCTGGGCCGATACTTCGAGCGCTCGTGGAGCCACGGGATCGGCCACCGGCTGTATGACACGGCAGGCAAGGCCTACCTCGACTTCGCGAACGGGATCGCCGTCACCGCGCTCGGCCACGCCCATCCGGCGGTCACGGCCGCGATCCATGCCCAGGTGGACAGGCTGATCGGGCCGACCGGGGCGATCGGCTACTCCGAACCCGTGGTTCGGCTGGTCGATCGACTCGCGGCTACGTTGCCGGACTCGATCGACTCCATATTCCTGCTCAACTCCGGGTCGGAGGCGATCGACGGGGCCATGAAGCTGGCCCGTCGCGTGACGGGTCGGCCGGCGATCATTGCCTTCGCGGGCGCATTCCACGGGCGAACCTACGGGGCGACTTCGCTGACCAGCTCATCGCCGAACTACCGGCGGGGCTATGACCCGATGGTGCCGTCCATCTACTTCGCTCCGTTCCCGCAGGGCTGGCGCGATTTCGACGGTGACGAGGATCGAGCGTCCGACGCTGCACTCGGGCACCTGCGATCGATGCTCACGAGCATCGCTCCTGCCTCGAGCGTCGCCGCGATCTTCGTCGAGCCGGTCCTGGGCGAAGGCGGCTACCTTCCGGGTCCGGCCGCGTTCCTTCGCGGACTACGCGAGATCTGCGATGAGCACGGAATCCTGCTCGTCGTGGACGAGGTCCAGACGGGATACGGGCGGACGGGGCGCATGTGGGCCTTCGAACACGCCGGGATCGTTCCGGATGTCGTGTGCATCGCGAAGGCCATCGCGAACGGCCTGCCGCTGTCCGCGATCGCGACGTCCCGAGCGCTCCAGGAGCAGTGGGGGCGAGGCGCCCACGGATCGACCTACGGCGGGAATCCCGTGGCCTGCGCAGCGGCGCTTGCCGTGCTCGAGACCATCGAGGCCGAGGGACTCGTGGCCAATGCCGCCGCCCGAGGGGCTGAATTGACTGCCGGGCTCAATCGGCTCAAGGCTGAGGACGAGCGCATCGGCGACGTCCGGGGGCCGGGGCTGATGATCGGCGTCGAATTCGTCTCCGACCGGGCGACCAAGGTTGCGGACGGCGCGATCGTGGATCGGCTGGTCGCGAAGGCAGCGGACCTCGGCCTGCTCGTCCTGTCGTGTGGCGCTCAGCACCAGATCATCAGATGGATCCCGCCGATCGACGCAACACGCGCCGAAATCGCCGAGGGTCTTGAGATCTTCGGCGAGGCGCTGCGGACGGCCTGACCACCGTTCGCGAATGCCTGCGCGGGCCGAGGCCCGCCGTCAGGCGACTATCGGTTCTGGTGGAGGAAGCGCAGGACGTCCTGGAGCCGGAAACGTCGATCGCCGCGCTTGCACACCCGGTAGAACGGGAGCTCGCCGCGATCGCCCAGTCGCTTCACCGTGTTCACGTGGAGATGGAGCATCTCCGCGACTTCGGTGGCGGTGAGCATGGGTCCAAGTTCGTTGACTGCCATCGAGGCCATTGCCATGGTCGCCTTTCGATCACGCTGATGCTTGTCGCCGGGTTCCGTCCGGTGGGAGCGGGTGCGGTCCGGCTTGTTGCTGACATGAACGTACGGGTGCGCAGGGGTTGAGGGAAGCCGTACTTCGGTTCCGAAAGCGTCAGTACCCATGGCCCACGGCCCCTGATTCGATCGGAACCAGCCGCTTTCCGCCGCTCCGATAGCATCGGGCCATGCCGAAGAAGGGAATGACTCCAGCCGACCTCGCCCCGGAATCGGCGCTCGGGCGCGACACGCAGCCGCCGGCCCCGCCCTCGTACCGGGCCCTCCTGAACGTCCCGTTCCTGGGCCGGGCGCTCATCGGGATGCAGCTCGTGCGGATCTGCCAATCTATGATCGGCGTCGCGCTGGTGCTGTTCAGCCTGACCCGCTACGGGTCGCCCGCGCTGGCCGGGCTGGTGACATTCGCGAGCCTCATGCCGGGCCTCCTGATCAGCCCGATCGGAGGTGCGCTGCTCGATCGGCACGGACGGACGCGACTGATCCGGCTCGACCTGATCATCGGGGTCGCGTCACTGGCGCTGATC
>JANMPD010000330.1:0-2494 GCA_031369685.1 Chloroflexota bacterium
GAGCGCGATGTCGCCGGACGCGGTGGGGTCGGGCGCGGGCGTCGTGATTCGCGCCATGGCGCTGCGGCAGCCGACAACGGTCTTCCCGTCGATCACGTGGAGCGCCGCCACGCGATAGAAGTACTTCCGGCCCGCGGCCACGGACCGATCGACGAACCGGCGGACCGATGGATCCGTCACGACACCGACGAGGGTGTCGCCCGACCCGAGTGGCCAGGTCGCGAACTCGTCCGTCGAACGGATGATCTTGTACGCGGCGAAGCCGTCGACGTCGCAGGGGGACCACTCGACGACCACATCCCCGCCGGTCAGGCCCAGCCCGATGTCGATGGTCAGGGCCTCATGGGTGGGCTCGACGCCGGCGTCCGGCTTGTCGGTCGGTTCCGGCTTGTAGGTCGGTTCGACGGCGTCGTCCTTGCCGTCGGGCGTGGTGGGGTCGGCCGTCGTGCCGTCGGTTGCGTGGTTGTCCGTGGCGTCCGGTGACTTGTCGATGATTCCGACATCGCCTTCCGGCTTCGATGTGGGCTCATCGATGGCGGCGCCCGCGTCCCGGCCGTCCGAGCCCGCAGCCGCGGGGCGATCGCCGCTCAATGGGCCAAGCGCGGCGCCGAAGGCCAGTGCGACCACGAGGAACGTCCCCGCCACCGCACCCGTCCCGGACACCTTCACGCGTCGTCCGACAGCGCCGCGCGTCAGGCGACGCGTCTGATCCTCGAGCAGCTCGGGTCCTTCGGCGGACGTCTCGTCTGCGCCGGTGCTGATGTCCCGTGTCATTCCAGGTTCCCTTCCCCGTGCTGTGCGGTTCGGCGTTGATGCCGAGTGACCGCAGGGCCGACATGACGCGGCCCGGATGATTCCGCTGTCTGCAGAACGCGGGCCGGGCTCCCGGATTACCGATCCGGGCATGGGAAAGTCGTCCGGTCAGCCACCGGGACCCGCTGCGCCGGCGCACCGGGCTCCTCGATGCGCGGTCGGTTGGGATTCGACCTGGAGGCGACTGCCTGGGGGTTGCCTCGCACGCGAGAATGAGCCATTCGCTCGGGGTGCTTCGGCCGAAATGCGACTTCTCTCTATGGCCGGCCTCGTGGTCCTGCTGGCGGCCTGCTCCGACTCGAGTCGGGACCTCGCCTGGTGCCGGGCACACGAAGGCGAACTGCAGGTACTCGGCTGGACCGTGGGGGTCGACTATTCCGCATTGAACAAGCAGGCTGCGGATCTTGTCCCTGATGGGGTAACGCAGGAGCAGTGGGAGAGTTCCTACTGGTCCTTCCTCCAGTCGGATGCGACCTGGCTCGCCGTATGCCGGCAGGCCACGGACCTTCGACACGGCGCCGATGACTGGACAGCGCCGCCGGACCCACGCCCGAGCCAAACGCCTCCACCCGTCGGATCGCAGTAACCCGTCCGAAGCCCCTTTAAGGCGATGCGACGACTCCCACCCGTGCGGCGACTTCGGGCCGGCCTACCTAACACGCGCCCGGCGTTGACATCGCCGGGCCGGGCGTCCTATCGTTCTTCCTAACGATCGTTTGTTTGGAAGGAGCGCGTCCCGCTTCATGGTCGAGGTCTCCCGTCGCCGCGCCATCGAGGATGTCGCCTCGGACCTGTTCCGTGCCAACGGCTACGCCGCGACGAGCATCCGGGATATTGCCCGTGCCCTCGATCTCCAGGGGCCAAGCTTGTACGCCCATGTCACCTCGAAGGAGGATGTCCTTTGGGCGATCGTCGATCGAGCGGCGGCGCGGTTCGAGGCCGCGGCCGACCTGGCCGAGGGGCCAGAAGGGGACCCAGAGACCCGTCTCGGGACCCTCGTCCGGGCGCACGTTGGCGCGATCGTCACCGATGCCGGAGCGGCCGGCGTCTTCGTGCATGAGTGGCGCGCCCTCGGGGACGATCGGCGTGCCGCCATCCTCGCCCGACGTGACGCTCACGAGCGTCGGTTCCGCGCCGTGATCGAGGACGGCATGGCCACCGGCGCGTTCGCCATGACCGACGCGGGGCTCGCGGCAACTGCCATCCTGTCGATGCTCAACGGCATCCCGGGCTGGTTCGATCCGGCGGGTCGTCTCGGACCGGATCGGATTGCCGACCACTTCGCCGATTTCGCATTGCGTCTCGTTCAGGGAGCCGACCGATGACCGATCCCCGCGCCCTCGAGCCCCTCCTCGCGTCGACGGACCCAGGTGCACGCCCCTGGAACGATGACCTGCCGCACGACGAACGGTTCGAGCTGTTCGAGGCCCACGTTCGCGCCGGCGGCAAGATCGAGCCCAACGACTGGATGCCGGATGAGTACCGGACCGCGGTGCTCCGGTTCGTCGAAATGCACGCCAACTCGGAGTTGATGGGCGTGCTCCCCGAGCGCGAGTGGATCATGCGGGCGCCGACGCTTCGCCGGAAGCTCGCCCTCACGGCGAAGGTCCAGGACGAGGTCGGGCACGCGCAGCTCCTGTATCGCGTCGCCGAGGACCTCGGCAAGCCGCGCGAGGCCATG
>JANMPD010000028.1:0-2766 GCA_031369685.1 Chloroflexota bacterium
GCCAGATCCTGAACTACATGAGTGAGGCTCCGGCACCGGATGGCTCCCTGATCGGCTGGACGGAGGCCATCTCCGTCCAACCCGAGTTTCGACGCCGGGGACTGGCCAGGGCCCTGCTCGTGGCGAGCCTGCAAGCCGTTCACGACGCCGGGGCCACGGCGGCCGGCCTCGGCGTCGACCTGCAAAACCCGAACCAGGCCCAGGCGCTGTACGAGAGCCTCGGGTTCAGGATCGTGTCGGTCGCCAATGAGTTTGAGCTCGGACCATTCGAGCCGGGTGAGGTCCCGCCCATCCCGACGGGCCACGGGTCGTGACGACGCCGACCGCGCTCAGCCGGATGGGCTGGGACGCCACGTATGCCGACGCCTTCGATGCGCACGCATCGGCGGGTCACGTGCCGGCACGTGTCGTGGCCGAGGAGCGCGGTGCGTTCGTCGTTCACGATGGCGAGAAGTCTCGTCCGGCGTACGTCTCGGGCCGCCTGCGCCACGAATCGAACGGCGACGCCATGGCCTTTCCAGCCGTCGGCGACTGGGTTGCCCTGGGCCACGCCACGGTCGGTGAGCGAGCCACGATCCACGCCGTCCTGGCGCGTCGGACCGTGATCGTCCGGAGGGCCCCGACCGATCACCGCACGGTTGCACAGATCATCGCCGCGAACGTGGATGTCGTGTTCATCGTCAGTTCGCTCAACGACGAGCTCAACCTTCGTCGGGTGGAACGCTATCTCGCGGTGGCCTGGGAGTCCGGCGCGACTCCCGTGGTCGTCCTCTCGAAGGCCGACCTGGACGACGATCGGGAGGGCCACCGAGCGATGGTCGAAGGCGTGGCTCCCGGGGTCGAAGTGATCGTGACGTCGGCGCTTGCCGGGGAAGGGATCGACGCCATCCGGGCACACCTCAGCCCGGGTCGGACCGTTGCCTTCATCGGATCCTCGGGCGTTGGCAAGTCGACCCTCGTCAACGTCCTCGCGGGTGAGCAATTGATGACCACGTCCGGGATCCGCGAGGATGATGCCCGCGGCCATCACACCACGACCCGACGCCAGCTCGTCCCCCTGGCCTCCGGCCTCGTGATCGATACACCGGGCATGCGCGAGCTGGCCCTCCTCGATGGCGCGGGCCTCGCCAGTGCGTTCGACGATGTCGAGCAGATCGCGAACGCCTGCCGCTTCAGCGATTGCGGCCATCACTCCGAACCGGGCTGCGCGATCCGCGCCGCCGTGGCCGATGGCGCCCTCGATCCAGACCGGTTCAGTGCGTTCGAGGACCTCCAACGGGAGGCCCGCCGATCCGAGCTGGCCAACAGCGTCGTGGCCCGGCAAGCAAACCGTCGCAAGTGGACGGCGATCTCGAAGAGCGTCAGCCGCCACATGCGCGAGAAGTACGGCGACGAGCGATGAATCGCATCGCACCGGGAGGCGCCCTCGAAATCACCGGGATGCCGGCGATCGAGGGCCTGGTCGTGCGTCATTTCGAGGTCGACCGGGATTACCCCGGCCTGGCCGAGCACATCGCGCTGGTGAACGCGCACGACGGGGTCGACTGGATCCCGTCCGCGGAGGTCCTGCGCAATGAATGGACGCACACGGACGGGTTTGATCCTGAACGCGACGTGCTCGTCGTCGAGCTGAACGGCGCGCTAACGGCATCGGTCGAGCACGCCTGGCGCGTACGCGGCGAATCCGTCCACCAGCACATCACGGTCGTCGTGGCCCCGCCCGTGCGCCGGCGTGGAATCGGGCGAGCGCTGCTCGAGTGGGCCGAAGCGAGCGTCCTTCGCGGTCTGGCGGCCGGAGAGCGAGGTGCATCGCTGCCGTTCCCCCACCTGTTCGCGGGCTGGGCTGAACTTGAGGTCCCCGCCGCACTGCCCTGGGCGACCGCGGCCGGGTACTCCGTCGACGGGTACGGCGTGATGATGACCCGGCCACTCGCCGATTCGATCCCCTCGGTTGCGCTGCCTGACGGACTCGAGCTGCGACCCGTTGGCCCCGCTGACCACCGGGCCATCTGGGACGCTGACACGGAGGCGTTCCAGGATCACCGTGATCCGGATCGACGGACCGAGGCCGACTACGAAGGGTGGTATGCCCAGCCGGATCTCGACACGAACCTCTGGCTGGTCGCCTGGGATGGCGATGAGGTGGCCGGATCCGTCATGAATTTCGTCTTCCGGGACGAGAACGCGCGACTCGGCGCGAATCGGGGCTGGCTCGAGCACGTCTCGGTTCGACGGCGATGGCGGAAGCGAGGGCTGGCCAGCGCGCTCATCGCCCGCTCGATGGAGCTGATGCGGGACCTCGGCCTCGACGAGGCGGCGCTCGGCGCCGACGCGGAGAATCTGAGCGGCGCGGTTCGGTTGTACGAGGCACTCGGCTTTCGAAGGACTCGCACGGCGGCGCGCTATCGGAAGGCGATCTCGCGGCCAGCCCGGTCGTCGGGGCCAGTCGAGCGGCGTCTCTAGAGGAGCAGCCGGCGCTCGCGCGCGACGATCTCGAGCCAGGGTCGCTCGGCCCCGATAGTCGTTGATCGGCCGTGACCGGGATGGACCGCCAGCGGATCATCGAAGGTCGCAAGTCGAGCGAGCGACTCGACCATCAGCTCCGGCGACGCGCCCGGAAGGTCGACCCTCCCCCACCCTCCCGCGAACAGGGTGTCGCCGCTGAACAGCAGCCCATCGTCCGCCGACCAGAGGCATACAGAACCCTCGGTGTGGCCCGGCGTATGGAGCACCGTCAGACGGATCTCGCCGAACCGGATCTCACCG
>JANMPD010000120.1:0-11045 GCA_031369685.1 Chloroflexota bacterium
GAAGGGCGGCTTCGGGGCCAAGGTCACCTGGCCGGTCGTCCCCGGTCACGAGGCCGCCGGCGTCGTCGATGCTCTGGGTGAGGGCGTCACGGGGTTCGCCGAGGGTGACCAGGTGGCGCTCTATTACATCACCGTGCCGCCGGGCGACCCGTGGGCGGCCCGTGGGCGGCCCAACATCAGCCCTTCCGTGACCCGGATGGGGGTAGACGTGGACGGCGCCTTTGCCGATTACGTCATCCGGCCGGTCGAGGCGCTCATTCGCCCCGCGGCGCATGTTCCGGCGGCCGTCCTGGCGGTCCTGACCGATGCGGTCGCTACCCCGCTCCACGGCCTCAAACGCGTCGCGCACCTCGCAGCCGGCGAAACGCTGGTCGTGCTGGGCGTGGGTGGCCTGGGATCCAGCGCCGTCCAGCTCGGCAAGGCGTTCGGGGCGCGGGTCATCGCGGTCACCCGATCGGCGGCCAAGCTCGAGCTGGCACGCCAGCTGGGGGCCGACGAGGTGGTCCCGGCCGAGGACGGCGATCCAGTTCTCGCCGTGAAGGCGCTCACCGGTGGCCACGGGCCGGATGTCGTGATCCAGTGCGTCGGCTCGGCAGCCGTGGACGAGCAGGCGATCGCCATGGGCGGACCCGGCGGCCGGGTCGTCCTGATCGGGAGCAGCCTCGACTATTTCAAGGCGCGGGCCGTGGACATCTTCTGGCGCGAACTCTCCGTCCTCGGGTCACGCGGCTTCATCCCCGACGACATCCGGGACGCCATCGACTTCTATCTCGACGGAACGCTGTCCGTGGACCACCTCGTGGAGAACGTACGCCCGCTCGAGCAGGCCAACGAGGCGCTCGAGGACCTCAAGGCCGGACGCGGCTTCCGGACTGTCCTGACCACCTGAATGCAGCCCGTTTCATTGACCACCGACGTGCCGCCTAGTATCGTTTCCAATCGTGGCACGGCATGTACTGCCGCGTAGTGCTGTAGCGGAACGTGGGTCAGCAAGGAGCACCATTGTCGATCCGACCGGCCGCGGCCGCAGACCCTGATCCGAGCGCCGGGGATGCGGTCGCCTACAGGGAGATCCGCCGACGGTCCCTTCCGGATGAAGCCGGCGTCATCATCGCGCTCGTGGTCCTGGTCACCATCGTCGGATTGCTACGTCCGAACTTCCTGCTCGCCACGACCCTCTTCCAGCAGCTGTCAGGCGCGGCGTTCATTGGCGTTCTCGCCCTCGGCATGGTCTTCGTGGTTGCCATCCGCGACATCGACCTATCGGTTGGCTGGATGTTCAATTTCTCGGCCGTGATCGCCGCCAAGACGATGGTTGCCGGCTTTGATCCGTTTCTCGGAGCCATCGCCGGGATCACCTTCGGCGCCCTGCTCGGGCTGGTGAACGGCCTCCTGGCAGTCCGGCTTCGGATCCCGGTGATCATCATCACCCTTGGGACATTTTCGGCGTTCCGGGGTTTGTCGCTTGTGGTCAACGAGTCCCGTGCGGTGGTTCCCCCGCAAAAGGAACACATTTTCTTCGCGCTGCTCCAGACCAAGATCTTCGGGCTGGTGCCTGTCGTTGCCATCGCCTTCGTGGTCCTCGCGATCCTCCTGCACCTGCTGTTGCATCACACCCGATTTGGCTATCGCGTCCAGGCGATGGGCTCGAACCCGGACGCAGCACGACTCGCGGGCATCCCGGTGGATCGAACACGAATCCAGGTCATGGTGCTGATGGGTGCCATCGCCGGCTTGACCGGTGCCATGTTCCTCGGCTTCCGTCAGGCCATTGATCCGGTGACCGGCGGGGACTATCTGCTTCCGGTGGTGGCCGCCGTGATCATCGGTGGTACGCCATTATCTGGCGGCCGGGGCACCATCCTCGGAGCCGTCGTCGGCGCCCTCATCATCCAGGTCATCACCACGGGGATCCTGTTTCTCGGTGTCGATGTGAAATGGAGCACCTTCGTGACTGGCGCCGTGATCATCGTCGCGGTCGCCGTGGACCAGCTCGTCCGCCGAGGGCGCGAACGGCGCCAGCGGACCGTGACCGACGCCCTGTAGGGACGACTGACCGGACGAAGGTTCCGGACAGTGGTGGCACGCCGCCGGGAAGTCCCCGGGCGGTACAACCGGAAGATCGTCGAGGAGGAGTTCGAACAGTGAACCGTCGTCTCTGGCTGGCATTGCCGGCAATCGTCGCCCTGGTCTTCGCCGCATGCGGCGGCGGGGCAGTGACACCTACAACGGCCCCGACCGATGCCGCGGCCAGCGTGGCCCCTGCCACCACGGTCCCATCAGTCGACCCGAATGCGACACGGATCAAGCTTGGGTTCGTGACCCACGTCATCGGCAATCCGTTCATCCAGCAGATCATCGACGGCGCGAATGCCGCCGCCAAGGATCTCAACGTAGACCTCCAGGTCACGGGCCCTGAAGGCGGCGACGCCGATGCCCAGCTGAAGGCCGTCCAAACCCTTGTGGCAGCTGGCGTCCAGGGCGTCGCCACGTCGGTCCCCGGTGAGTCGATGGCCAGCGGGCTGAACGAGATCATCGCCTCGGGCGTGCCCATCGTCCAGTTCAACCTGCTCGTGACAAGCGTCAACGCGCCGTACGTCGGCGAGCGCTCGGTTGAGAGCGGACGCATTCTCGGGACCAAGGTGCTCGACAAGCTCGGCGGCGCCAGCGCCACAGGCAAGGTCATCATCGGGAACTGCTTCCCCGGTTTCCCGGTCCTCGAGAACCGCTCCAAGGGCGTGCAGGAATCCCTGAAGAAGGCGGCCGGCATTGCGATCGTCGGGCCGTTCGACGTCAAGGTGGCCGCCAACGAGAACTACGCCGCCTGGGAGGCGCTCCTCGCCGCCAACCCCGATGCCAAGGCCCTCGTGGGCCTGTGCGCCCCGGACATCGCGAGCCTTGGCAAGCTCCAGGCCGCGAACGTCGACAAGCCATTCGTTTCGGGCGGCTACGATCTCACCGTTGAGAACCTCGTCGAACTCAAGGCCGGCCATGCGTACGTTTCACTCGGCCAGACGCCCTTCATGCAGGGTTACCTGCCGATCAAGATGCTGGCCGACACGATCCGCAAGATCACGTCCGTAGACCTGTCCAAGGGCGGCTTCTTTGATGCCGGCACTGAACTCGTCACGGCCGACAGCGTCACGGAGCCGTACAGCCTTCCGGCGCTGACGTTCGCGCAGCTCGAGGAGATCGCGGCCTCGCCCGAGAAGACCCGCGCCTACTACCAGCCCCTGGTAGATAACCAGATCGCCAACTGGTCGACCGGTCTCGAACCGATCGAGAACGAGTCCAAGTAGTCAGGCGCTGACTCGCACCCCAGGCGCCTCGTGACCAACGATCCGGGCGCCACGCAGCCCCCCGGGGACGAAGCCGATTCGTCCTCGGGGGTAACCTCCGTCATCGAGGTTCTCGGACTGCGCAAGCAGTACGGCGGCATCGTCGCTCTTGACGGGGTCGATCTCACCGTCCAACCCGGCACGATCCACGCCATCGTCGGCGAGAACGGCGCCGGGAAGTCCACACTGATGAAGGCGCTCGCGGGCGCTGTGCCTCCTGATTCCGGCGAGATCCGTGTGCGCGGCCGAAGCGTCACCCTCGCCACCCCGATGGCTGCTCGCCGCCAGGGCATCGGGATCGTGTACCAGGAACTGAGCCTGTTCCCGGAGCGGTCGATCCTCGCCAATCTGTTCGTCGAGCAGGAGCCCACCAGATTTGGCCTCGTCGACCGTTCGGCCATGGCCGAACGCGCGCGACCGATCCTCGAGCAGGTCGGCCTGGACATCGATCCGTCCACTCCGGTCAACCGCCTCGGACTCGGGGAGCGGCAGCTCGTTGAGCTGAGTCGCCTCCTGATCGAGCGGCCCGAGGTTCTCATTCTCGACGAGCCAAACTCTGCGCTGAATGATCGAGAGACCACGCGCCTCTTCGCGATCCTTCGCGAACTGTCGGCCGCAGGGCTCACGATCCTCTACGTGTCCCATCGGCTCGAAGAAGTATTTGCCATCGCCGACCGGATCACGGTGATGCGCAATGGACGGGCCGTGCTCGATCGACCGCGCGGGGGCACATCGATGCCGGAGGTCGTGCAGGCCATGATCGGCGTTGCCCAGGACGCGCTCTTCCCGCCCCGGACGGCAGGGCAGCCTCAGGGAGCGGCGCTCGAGATCATAGATCTGCGTGTGGCAGGCGAACTTGACGGCATCTCCCTCAGCGCGTTGCCGGGCGAGATCATCGGGCTGGCCGGGCTCGAGGGCTCGGGGATTGCCGCGCTCCTGGGAGTCCTTTTCGGAACCCGCCACGCGGAGTCGGGCAGCATTCGGTTCCCCGACGGCAGCGGGGCGCCTCGAACCCCGACGGAAGCCGCGCGCCGGAAGGTGAGCCTGGTACCGGCCGACCGGCGTCATCAGGGCCTCATGCTCGAGGCGTCCGTTGCCCGAAATATCGCGCACGTCAAGGTCGGCGCCCTCCGATCCCGAACCCCGTGGCTCAGGCGACGCGATCTGGCTGATCCGGCCCGCCGACAGATCGCCAATCTGCAGATCAAGGCCGAGGGACCGGGCATGCTCGTCGGCCAGTTGTCCGGCGGCAACCAGCAGAAGGTTGTCATTGGCAAGTGGTTGGAGATTGCTCCTGACGTGCTGCTCCTCGACGATCCGACACGCGGCGTCGACGTCGGCGCGAAGCGCGAGATCTACGTACTGATGCGACGCCTCGCGGCCGAGGGCCGGATCATTCTGTTCCGATCCACGGAGTTGCCCGAGCTGGTGGGGCTGGCCGATCGGATCGTCGTCTTCTATCGCGGCGGTGTAGCCGGTGAGGCGCGCGGCGGTGAACTGGATGATCGTGCGTTGCTCCACGCCATCAATACCGGGATCCTGCCCGACGCCAGGATCCCGGCCGCATCGATCTCTTCACAGTGAAAGGAGAACCCGATGATCCGTCACGCGTTCACCATGCGCCTCAAGCCCGGCGGTCTGGCCGAGTACCGCCGCAACCACGACAACATCTGGGCCGAGCTGGTGGCGCAGATTGAGAGAGACGGGATCGCCCAGATCACCATTTTCGAGAAGGATCCGGTGCTCTTCCTGTACTCCGAGATCCACGACGAGGAAGCCTGGGACCGGCTGTGGCACTCCGAGATCCACGACCGGTGGGGCGAAGTCATGAACCCGCTGATGGAATTCAACGACGCCGGAATCGTCGATTCAAGCACCCTCAACGAGGTGTTCCACCTCGAGACCGGCGCGAAGGGCGGGTAGCACGATGGTCGATCAGGCCGGCAGGATTGCCGTGGTTACGGGCGGCGGCCGAGGACTCGGGCGCGGAGCGGCGCTTGGTCTCTCCGGACGGGGAGCCATCGTTGTGGCCGTGGCCCGGAACGAGTCGCAGCTCTCGGAGACCGTCCGCCTGGCAGCAGCGGCGGGCGGGCGGGTTGTCGCGATGACGGCAGATGTGGCCGACGTGGACGCCGTCCTGGCCCTGGGCGATCGCGTTCGGCGCGAGGTCGGTATCCCGACAATCCTCGTGAACGCGGCCGGAGTCTTCGGGCCGATCGCCCTGATTCACGAGACAGATCCGCGCGATTGGGTTCGTACAGTACTGGTCGACGGGATCGCTCCCTATCTCACCGTGCGGGCATTCCTCGGCGGGATGCTCGAGGCCGGATGGGGCCGGATCGTCAACATCACGTCGGCAGCTTCACTCCACCCGCCGGGCGCCCTCAACAGCGCGTATGGGACGGCCAAGGTGGCATTGAACCAGTTCACCCGCCATCTCGCCGCTGAGATCGACAGCTCGGGCGTGACCGCCAATGTGATCCATCCGGGCGATGTCCGGACGGACATGTGGGCCGACATTCGTGACAAGGTCGCCACGATGGGACCCGTCGCCGAGGGCTATCGGGCGTGGGTGCAGTGGGTGGACGAGACCGGCGGCGACCCGCCATCGAAGGCGATCGATCTGATCCTCAGGCTTACGTCGGATGCGGGCGGGACGATCAACGGCGTGTTCAACTGGATCGACCATCCGCTTCAGGCACCGATCCCGAGCTGGGACAAGCCCAGCGATGCCCGCCCGTGGATCGCCGATTGACTGGAGGCGGGCCCAGGACGCTGTCGCGGCGGTCGAGTCGGCACCCGGGCCGCTGGATGTCGTGGTCGCAAGTGCTCAAAGGGACATCCCGAATGGTCGGGTTACTGCGCCTCCAAGTGGGCGGTGGTTGGCTTCATGGAGTTCCTCGGCCCAGCTCCGGCTACCGCGGAGTGTGGTGTCAAACGGACGGTGTTCTTTCCCACCCGCGAATGGCATTGATCAGGTCACGGGAGTAATACGATGGACCCTTCGGGTCAGCGCACGCTCGGCTCGACCGGCATCGAGGTCACGCAGCTTGGGCTCGGCGGCGCGTCGATCGGCGAGCTGTTCGTGCGCGTGCCAGAGCTGGACGCCTTCCAGACGATTCGCGCTGCCTGGGATGCTGGGGTCCGGTACTTCGATACGGCCCCGTGGTACGGACGAGGCCTGTCCGAATTGCGAATCGGTGCGGGGCTGCGCGACGAGCCACGCGCCGCGTACGTCATCTCTTCCAAAATCGGGCGCTGGCTCCGGGCCCCGCGCAACCCGGCCGCATTCAGCGGCGCGCCGTGGTTGGGCGGGAGCCCCAACGAGGTCGTCTTCGACTACTCGTACGATGGAATCATGCGCGGCTTCGAGCAGAGCCAGCAGCGGCTCGGGATCACCCGCATCGATATCGCCTGGATCCACGACCTCGATCATCTGTACCACGGGACAGGCGAGAAGCTGGACTTCCATTTCGGTCAGCTTGCCGCCTCCGGGTGGCGTGCGATCGACGAGCTCAAGTCCACAGGACTGATCGGCTGTGTCGGCGCCGGGATCAACGATCGCGGGCTGATGACCCGGTTCATGGATCTCGTGCCGGTCGAAGCATTCCTCGTTGCGATGCCGTACACCCTCCTCGACCAAGGGGTCCTCGACGATGAGTTTCCGGCCTGTGAGTCACGTGGGATTGGTTTCGTGATCGGTTCGCCGTTTGCCTCCGGCATCCTGGCCAAGGGCGACACGCCCGATGCGAAGTACGCCTACGCGCCGGCATCGAACGAGATCCGGGAACGCGTCCGGCGGATCTCGGCGGTCTGTGGGCGACACGGAGTCCCGCTGGCCGCGGCCGCGCTGCAATTCCCGCTCGGGCACACGGCCGTGGCGGCGGTGATTCCGGGTGCCTCCAGCCCTGCCCAGCAGGAGCGCAGCGTCGCCATGTTCACGCACCCGATCCCGGCCGACCTGTGGACCGAGCTCAAGCATGAGGGCCTCGTCCGCGCCGATGCCCCGGTGCCGGAGTGAGGGATCGTGATGCGCCCGATCTCGTCGGGCCGCCATTCAGGATCGGCATCAAGACGTCCCAGCAGAACACGGACTGGGCGACACTTGACGCGGACTGGTCACGGATCGGTCGGCATGACGTGTTCGAGTCCGTATGGCTGAACGACCATCTCAACAACGCAGCAGACCCGATCGGCGGCGCAAGCCTCGAGGCGATCACGACGCTCGCTGCCCTCGCCCATCGCGTTCCGGGCAAGTGGCTCGGTATTGGCGTCCTGTCGGCGACGTTCCGGCACCCGTCGGTATTGGCCAAACAACTGACGGTCCTCGACCACGTGACCGGCGGGCGGTTCATCGCGGGCCTCGGGGCGGGCTGGCACGAGCCGGAGCACATCCCGTTCGGCATCCCGTTCCCGCCGATTGTCGAGCGTTTCGACCGCCTGGAGTCGACTCTGGCCGTCCTCCGCGCGATGTTCTCCGACGACGCACGCCAGATGCCCGGGGTCACTCGACCAGACCGCTATGTGCCCCTCGCGAACGCCACGAACGAGCCGGGCACACTGACTTCCGGCGGCCCCACGATCTGGCTCGGTGGCCAGAAGCGTCGAGGGATCGATCTGGCGGCTCGGTACGTCCAAGGCTGGATCATCCCGTTCGTGCTGCCCGACGGTCGAACGGACCGCGTCCCCTACTTCGCCGAGCGACGGACGATGCTCCTCGACCGGATGTGCGAGCTCAGACGCGACCCGACGGGCTTCGAGTTCGCGACGCAAATCCCGACGGGCTCGAGCCCGGAGGCCTGGCGCGAGACACTCGACCTTGCCCACAGATTCGTTGCGGTTGGCGCCAACCACGTCATCCTGTCCATGCCCCCAGACTTGGGACCGGATGGCGTCGACGCAATCGCGAGTGAGATCGCGGTCCCGCTGCTGGCCGCCCAGCGGTAGGGAGCACGTCCCCTCGGAGGACCGCGGCATGTCGCGGATCGACGCCGCGGCAGGCGCCCCGAGTCCGCCGCAGCAGCGGCGTCACCGGCAGGTAGTCACGCACCCCTCGCGTGGCCGACGGTCGGATCCATCGCCCGGCGCAGATGCAGAGGCCGCCACGCCCGCGACACGAACCCGACGCTGGCTGCGGGCGGCATGGCGGGATCCCGCTCAAGATCCGGGAAGGCCACGAACAGCGACCGGATCGCCACGCTGGCCTCGAGGCGGGCGAGATGGGCGCCGGCACAATGGCGCGGGCCGACGTTGAAAGCGAGATGGCTGAACAATTGCGCCCGCCCCGGATCGAAGGCCGAGGGTCGCTCCCAGCGCAGCGGATCGCGATTCGCGGCCGCATTGATCGCAATGACCCGATCCCCCGCCCCGATCTCCACGCCGTCGAGAA
This sequence comes from Chloroflexota bacterium, assembly GCA_031369685.1. GTDB lineage: Bacteria > Chloroflexota > Limnocylindria > Limnocylindrales > CSP1-4 > UBA5189. Next base: position 8,728 of record JANMPD010000120.1, read on the forward strand.
CGACACCCGTCGTGGCGCGCCGCGCGCGCAGATGCACGACCGTTGTGTGGCGCAACACCTCCTCGAGAAAGATCCGCCATGCGTCAGCGTCCGACAGCGAGGTGGCACGCTGCCCGGGCGAGTGCTGGAACAGCAGGTGCACCGCGTTGCAGATGAGAAATGCGGTCGTCTCCGACCCGCCCTCGAAGAGGAAACGGGCGTTGTCCAGAACGTCCCGTTCGCCCCAGTCCGGAAAGATGCCGCGGCCGGTCTCCCAGAGCAAACTGATTGCGTCAGCTTCCGGGCGATCACGGCGAGCGCGAACGGTGTCGAGGAGTGCTGGCTCCAGGGCCTTCGTCGCCTCAACGGCAGCGGCACGAGCATCGGGATCCTCGCCGTAGGTGTGACGCCACGAGAGGACCGCTTCCAGCCAGCCCTTGGCCTGGTCGAGCGTCGCCGCATCGGCATCGGGGAGACCGAGGACTCGGGCCACCACTGCGATCGGTAACAAGCGAGCGAATTCCGAGTACAGCTCGATACGTTCACGCCCTGCAAGCGCATCGAGCCGCTCGGTGACAATCGATCGCACGGCATCGGCCGTATAGGCGGCGATGCCGTCCGGCCGCCATGCGTGAGCCATGGGCCGGTGCAGCGCATCGTGCTCGGCTCCGACAAGAGACCGGATATCCCGCCGACCGACGATTGCAGCCGCCCCGGGTAGCGTGCCGGTCGGCTCGGCGAAGAGCTCCTCGTGGCGTTCGACGAACGTGCAGCCGTCATGCGAGAGCACCAGCCATGCGTTCATCCCAGCGTCCCAGACCACGTTTCCGGCAGCGCGGATCTGCTCGTACGCTGGGTACGGGTCGATATCCCGGAGATCCCGGACGGAGACGGGGGCCAGCGGCCGGCCTCGGTCATCCGAAGCCCCGCCGCCAGCGCCTGAAGCACCGCTGGCGCCAGAAGGCCCGCGACCGCCCGCGCCCGATGCGGCGCCGAGCCCGGACGCGGCGCCCAGCCCAGACGCGGCGCGGCTCAAACGATCACCGCCTCGATCCCGAGATGACGGGCCAGGGCCGCGACATCGTCGGCGAAGTCGCCGGGCGTCGCCGACGAATGATGGTTGACGCCGGTGCTCGCCCAGCGCGCCCAGGCCTCCTCGACCGTTCCATCGCGAAAGCGGAATGCGCCATTCACGGTTCCCGTCTCCGGGAACCGACGCGCCGTGAGGTCGCCGCGCGCCACCACGAGCCGGAACCCACCCCGTGCGTCGGGGTGCGGGGTGAACCCGACCAGCGTTGCCGGGCCGGCCGCGGGTTCCAGCACCGCGCACACCCCGCAGTGCGGGTCCTTGCCGCAGAACCAGCCGTTGCGTCGAAGTCGTGGTGTCTCGCCGGGTGCCAGCCAGGCCAGATCGTGCTCGCCGCTGTTGGCAATGACCACCTCGCCGGTCGCGTAATCGATCGCCTCGATCTCGTGGTAGACCGCAGCCCCGCCGAGGCGCTTCGTCACGAGCATGGCCACAGCTGTCAGAACATCGCCGGTACAGGTCCACGGAACGCCCGCCGAGGTGGATCGGCCGAGCGCCCAGCACGGCGCGATCCCGATCGGCTCGCCGAACCGAAACTGGGGGACATGGCAGTTGAAGGCGCCAGCGTCGAGCCGGTGGTCCGCAACGAGATCCTCCAAGGCAAGGGCCGCGCGGAGCGACCGGGCGAGCGATTCGCCCGCGTCCACGTCGTCCTCGAACGTCCATTGAGCCCGGACTTCGGCATCGAGCACCCGCACCCGCAGCTCGTCCACGGCGCGATAGCGATCCACCACCTCATCGGGCGAGATCCGGACGATCTCGATGCCCGTTCCGGCTCGAAGTTCGTCATCGTCAACGTCGACGTGGAGGTAGCCATCGACCGGCAGTCCGACGCGGCCGAGACGAGCTTGCGAGATCCGCCGCGCCGCGGCGGCGGTTCGGATCGCGTGCCGGACCCGACCGACAGTCGCGTCGTCGGCCAGCCGGCCGAGGACCATCTCGAAGGATCTACCGCGCCGGCCGAGGATGTTGGAGAGCATCGGCGCGCCGACCGTCGCACCCTGCGTCGTGATCCCGCCGTGGTCGAAGGTACCCTCCACAAGCCCGGATTCGTGCAGCGCCCAGATCACCACCGGGACGCCCGGCAGCGCGTCGAGGAGCGCGAGCGTGGACGCCGGGGGCGCGGCCATGGTTTGCACGACCAGCACGACTTCCGCGCCCGCTCCGCCGAATGCAGGCGCGAGCGCTGCCGCTTCCGCGGCGGATGCGAAGTCCCCCACCCCGACCGGCAGAAACGCATCCTCGAGTGATT
>JANMPD010000138.1:0-1570 GCA_031369685.1 Chloroflexota bacterium
CCGATGATCTGGCGCCGGATCCTGGAGCAGTGGGGCGACACCGTCGGGCTCAACTACGACCCGTCCCATCTCGTCTGGCTGATGATCGACCAGACCCGGTTCATCAAGGAGTTCGGGCCGCACATCCTCCACGTCCAGGCCAAGGACCTGACCATCGACCGCGACGGTCTGTACGAACGCGGCACGCTGTCGGCCGGCATCGGCTGGCAGGTCCCCCGGTTGCCCGGCCTCGGTGACGTGGATTGGGCCCGTTTTCACGCCGACCTGTACCGTGCCGGCTACGACGGCGACGTCATCATCGAGCACGAGGATCGCGGGTTCGAGAAGACCGATGTCCTCGTCAAGCGCGGATTCCTCCTGGCCCGCGACGTCCTTCGCCCCTTCATCAAGTGAGTGTCATGACCTTTTCCGTCGACAACCTGACCGAGCGCGACATTTCCAAGACCATCGACCATTCGCTGCTCCGGCCGGAACTGGACGACGCCTTCGTCGAGGATGGCTGCCGGCTGGCGGCCCGCTATGACGTGGCGTCCGTGTGCGTCCGTCCGGCCGATGTCCGACGAGCGGCCGGGATCCTTGCCGGGACCGACGTGAAGGTCGGCACCACGATCGGCTTCCCGCACGGCAACCACCTGACCTCGACCAAGGTGTTCGAGGCGCGGCAGGCCCTCGCCGACGGCGCGACGGAGCTCGACATGGTCATCCAGATCGGCGCCCTCAAGGCCGGTCGGGATGCCGAGGTCCAGGCCGACATCAAGGCCGTCGTCGATGTCGCCCACGCCGGCGGCGCCATCGTGAAGGTGATCTTCGAGAACGCCTACCTGACCGACGATGAGAAGGTCCGGGCGTGCCGCCTGACGGAGGCGGCCGGCGCCGAGTTCGTCAAGACCTCGACCGGATTCGCCCCGACCGGGGCCACCCACGACGACCTGCGCCTGATGCGGGCCAGCACGTCGCCTCATGTCCAGGTCAAGGCAGCCGGCGGGGTCCGAACGCTCGACGCCCTCATCGACGTGATGAACCTGGGGGTCACGCGCATCGGGGCGACGGCGACCGCCGCCATCATCGACGACTTCCGTGCCCGCAAGGCTGGTGGCCCGGCGGTGGCGGCAGCGGCAACGGGCGAAGGCTACTAGATGGCGCTTCCGATGCGGGTCCCGATGCAGGGTCCGAGCCAGACCCGTCAGACCGTGCCGTCGCGCCTGGATCGCAGCGCATGACCGAGTCGCCGGCCGCGCCCTGGATGCGCGAAGCTGCGGCCCTGCTTCAGCGCGTCGCGACGAGCCAGGCCGCGGGGATCGAGACGGCCTCCCAGTGGGCGGCCGACGCGATCGCATCCGATGGCCTGGTCCATCTGTTCGGGACGGGCCATTCCCGGATTCCGGTCGAAGAGATGTTCCCGCGCTATGGCTCGTTTCCGGGCTTTCACCCGATGGTCGAGTTGTCGATGACCTTCCACACCCAGGTCGTCGGCGCGAACGGCCAGCGCCAGGCGATGTACATCGAGCGGATGCCGGGCCTCGCCGAAGTCATCCTCGACAACTTCTCCTTCGGCCCGAGGGACGTGATG
>JANMPD010000218.1:0-1937 GCA_031369685.1 Chloroflexota bacterium
ATCGAACGTGACTTCGATGCCCGTGGAAACCGGGACACTCGTCGAGCGATCAGTGGGCAGCAATCCGACGACATGCAGGGGGCCGGCGGTCCGGTAGGACCAGGTACCGATCAGGCGACCGGTGGGATCCATCGCCCGGAAGCGGTAGCGGATGCCCGGCTGGAGTGGTTCCGCTGGAGTGATCCGGGCTTCACTTGAGCTATCACCCGCCAGAGCGACGAACTTGATCGCGGGTTCGATCTGGAGCCCGGAGGCCATCGCCAGCGCAGGTGTTGCGGTCCGGCTCCGAAGCACGAACGCCGAGCGGACATCAACGCCGGACGCGTCCGAATGAATTGGCGACAGGTCGGCGAGGGGCGTGAACTCGGGAACGTCGAGCCCGGACCATGGATCCGTCGACGGTTCCGGCCGTGGCGTAGAAAGCGGCCCAGCCCGAGTGGGAACAGCGCCGGTCCCTTCCGGGGACGGACGTGGCCGGGGCACGATCGCATCGGCTGCGAGTACGGTGACGAGGGCGACCGCCACGAGGCCAACCGCGGCATGGGGTGCGGCGCGACTGCGCCTGACGAACGCCCGAAACGGTTCCAGACCGGGCTTCCGCTGGAGCATCACTCGCCTCCGTCGGAACGTATGCCGGACTCAACTCCGGGCTGACGCGCTCCGGTCGTGAGAAGGTCGTCACGTCGGACATGTGACGGGCCCGTGGCCCATCTATCCTGCGCTCATGACGCAAGGTGATCGCCGGTACGGCGCCCAGAGCATGACGGCGCCACTGCGCGAGGTGCTCGTGAAGCGGCCCGGGCCGGCCTTCGGTCGTGCCTTCGATGACCCCGCCCACGGATTCCTCCATCGAGTGGATCTGGACCGGGCTCAGCGGGAGCACGATGTGTTCGTCGAGGTCCTGGCGTCGCTCGGTCCGCGGGTCCACGTCCTCGACATCGAGATCGCAAGCCCCGACCTGACGTACACCTTCGATCCGTTGCTCGTGGCCGATGGCGGCGCGATCCCGCTTCGACCGGGGAAGGCGAATCGTCTGCCGGAACCGGGGGTGCTCGAAGCGTGGACATCGGGTGCCGGGATCCCGACCCTCGGTCGGATCGAGGCGCTCGGAACGATCGAGGGTGGCGACACCTTCTGGCTGCGCCCGGATCTGCTGGTCATCGGCCGCACCCTCCGTACCAACAGCGAAGGCGTTCGCCAGCTGGGCGAAATCGTGGGTGGGGATGTTCGAGTCTTTGACGTCCCGTACTGGCGCGGTCCCGCCGAGTTGATCCACCTGTTGTCGGTGATCTCGCCGGTGGCCGACGATCTCGCGGTTGTCTTTCCGCCACTCCTACCGGTGGGGCTGTGGGAACTTCTGGGTGATCTTGGGATCCGGATGATCGATGTGCCCGAGCAGGAATTCGCGACCCTCGGATGCAACGTATTGGCCGTTCGCCCCGGCATCGTGATCCTGGCTGAAGGAAACCCGGTCACGGCTGGCGCTCTGGCCACGGCCGGGTGCGAGGTTCATACCTACCCGGCGACCGAGATCGGGATCAATGGCTCCGGCGGGCCGACGTGCATGACCAGGCCCATCCTCCGTGCCTGAGGTCGTGGGAGGCGCAGCGCGGCGCGCATCCGAAGCTGTCGATCCTGCCCAGGCGGTCGAGGACCTGAGGAGGCTGGTACGGACCCCGAGCATCACCGGTACCGAACGGGCCGTCCAGGACCTTGTGGCCTCGATCCTCACGGACATCGGCTGCCGGGTGGAGCGGGTAGAGACCGATCCAGCGGAATTCGCTCGGACTGACCCTGACTGGCCCGGCCAGGAGATGCCACGGACCGATCTGCCCGTGGTGTTCGGTCGTCTCGGGCGGTCTGGCGGCCGCCGCCTCCTCCTCGTCGGTCACACGGACGTGGTACCGGTCGGCGAACCAGCCACATGGACGGTGGAC
>JANMPD010000127.1:0-4719 GCA_031369685.1 Chloroflexota bacterium
GCTTCGCCGCGGGTCGCGGCGGGCTGTTCCAGTTCACCGAAGAGCTGTCCTGGATCCCGACCTTCGGGATCGAGTACAAGCTCGGCGTCGACGGCCTGTCGCTGCTGCTGGTGGTCCTGACCACGACCCTGTCCTGGATCAGCATCCTGGCGAGCTTCAAGCCCATCCAGTCCCGGATCAAGGAGTACATGATCTCGTTCCTGATCCTCGAGGTCGGGATGATCGGGGTGTTCCTGGCCCTGGACACATTCCTGTTCTACATCTTCTGGGAGATCGTCCTCGTCCCGATGTACCTGATCATCGGGATCTGGGGCGGCGCCAACCGGATCTACGCGACGATCAAGTTCGTGCTTTACACGCTCGTCGGATCGCTCCTCATGCTGGTCGCGATCCTGGCCACGGCGTTTGCCTTCCAGGCGGCCCACGGCGGCGACTGGACGGGCGCCTTCGACTACGAGGTCCTGCGCCGATTTGCGGCAACCGCCGGCGGTGGCTTCGACCCGAGCCTCCAGCTCCTCGCCTTCGGGGCGTTCTTCCTGGCCTTCGCGATCAAGGTCCCGATGTTCCCGTTCCACACCTGGCTGCCCGATGCCCACGTCGAGGCGCCGACCGCTGGCTCGGTGATCCTGGCCGGCGTCCTGCTGAAGCTGGGCGCCTACGGGTTCATCCGCTACGGGCTGTCGTTCTATCCCGACGCTGCCCAGACGTTCGCGCCCGTGATCATCGTGCTGAGCCTGATCGCGATCATCTACGGCGCGATCGTTGCGCTCGTCCAGCCGGACCTCAAGAAGCTCGTGGCCTACTCGTCGGTCAGCCACATGGGCTTCGTGACCCTCGGGATCTTCATCTTCCAGCCCCAGGGCATGGACGGCGCGATCCTCCAGATGGTCAATCACGGCCTGATCACGGGAGCCCTGTTCCTGCTCGTCGGCGTGATCTACGAGCGGACGCATGATCGGACGATCGCGAAGATGGGAGGCCTTGCCGGCAAGACGCCGGTCTACGTCGCGATTTTCGGGTTCTTCGTCTTCGCCTCTGCCGGCCTGCCGGGGTTGTCCGGCTTCGTGGGCGAGTTCCTGACCCTGCTCGGCACGTTCGCGGTCAACCCGCTGGCGGCCGCGATCGCCACGTTCGTGATGATTCTCGCTGCTGCGTACCTGCTCTGGATGTTCCAGCGCGTCGCGCTCGGCGAGCTGTCCACGTTCCTGGGCGGTCTGGGCAACCATCTGACCGACATCACGCCCGTCGAAATCCTGACGCTCGCCCCACTCGGTGCCCTGGTGGTGGCCTTCGGTCTGTTCCCGGGGATCCTCCTCAACATCATCGACGGCTCCGTGACCCGCGCCCTGTCCGATGTCGGAACCGGCGAGGCCATCGCGATCGATCCGCTGGTCACGGCGATCGTCTTCGGGGCCATCGCGGCCGTGGTCGTGCTCCGGATCGTCACCCTCCCGATGTTCCGGCCGTCGGTCCCGGCCGAGACCAGCGCATGAACGGCGACCGATGAACTTCCAGGATCTCGTCACCATCGCGCCATTCGTGGCCGCGATCCTCGTGGCCGCCGGGTGCGTCGTCGTCGACGTGATCGTCCCGGGCCGGCGCGGGCCCCTGCTGGTCGTAGCGCTCGGTGGGCTGGCGGTGGTCGGCCTGCTCACGCTCATCACCGGATCGACGCCGGCGACGGCGTTCGGCGGCTCGTACCGGGTGGACGACCTGACCACGTTCCTCGACATCGTGTTCATCGGGATCGTCGCCATGACCCTGATGTTCGCGCCCGACTACCTCGATTCGCGGCGCCTGCCGCTCGCCGAGTTCGCCGCGGTCCTGCTGTTCGCGATGACCGGCGCGATGCTGCTGGCCGCCTCGGCCGACCTCCTGGTGCTGTTCATCGCCCTCGAGCTCATGGTGCTACCGGGCTACCTGCTGGCGGGTTACCACAAGAGCGACGGCTACTCGACCGAGGGTGCGATCAAGTACTTCCTGCTCGGTTCGTTCAGCTCCGCAATCTTCCTCTTCGGGCTCGCCTTCGTCTGGGGCCTGACCGGGACGACGCGTATCTCCGAGGTCGCGGCCGCGCTCACGGCTTCGCTGGCGACCGGCGCCCTGCCGGCAGGATTGGCCCTCGGTCTGGCATTCCTGACGACCGGTGTCGCGTTCAAGATCGCGGCGGTTCCGTTCCACTACTGGACACCCGATGCGTACCAGGGCTCACCGACGCCGGTCACCGGCTATCTGAGCGTCGGTCCCAAGGTCGGTGCCTTCGCGCTCATCCTGCGGCTGTTCGTGGAGGCACTCGGGCCCCTGAAAGCGGACTGGCTGGCGGTGGTCGTTGTCCTGGCCGTTCTGACGATGACCCTCGGCAACCTCGTCGCCCTGACCCAGACGAACGTCAAGCGGATGCTCGCCTACAGTTCGATCGCCCACACCGGCTACATGCTCGTCGGCCTGGCGGCCTGGGCTGCCGGTCGGCTCGAGGGCCTCGAGGGGCTCCTCTACTACGCTGCGGCGTATTCGGTCATGAATCTCGGTGCCTTTGCCATCATCGCCGCGCTCCAGAAGCGGGCCGGTGTGACCTCGAACCTGGATACGTTCGCCGGCCTCGGACGTCGCGAGCCGGCCATGGGCATCCTCATGACCCTCTTCCTGCTGTCCCTCACCGGCATCCCGCCGACCGCCGGGTTCTTCGCCAAGGCCTACGTGATCCTGGCCGCGGTCCAGGCGAGCCAGGACGGCGCGTCGGTTCTCGGCCTGCTCGCGGTGGTGGCCGTGCTCAACGCCGCCGCCGCGGCGTTCTACTACCTGCGCGTGGTGGTCTACATGTTCATGCGAGAGCCCACTTCGGACGAACCGGCTCTGTCGCACGGGCGACTGCTGTGGGCCGGTCTGGCGATCACCACGATCCTGACCGTGGCGCTCGGCCTCATTCCGGGGCCACTCCTCGAGATCGTCGGGAAGGCGGCCCGCGCGATCGGCTAGAACTCGATACCGCCGAGGCGCGCTGGGGTACGGCGAGCTGGGGTACGGCGAGCTCGGCCCGTCAGGGCGTGACGTCGACACCCGGCAGGATCAGACTCAGGTTGGCGGCCATCACGTCGGGACCGATGCCACCGAGCGCTCCACCGCGGATGATCCCGTCTGCATCGACCCAGAAGTGCACCGGCAGGGCCACGGCATCCCAAGTCTGGGCAGCCAGTCCGTCTGAATCGAGTCCGATCGGAAACTGGGCGTTGAGCGAGCGAACGAATGACGCGACGGTGCCTTCATCCTCCCGGATGTCGATCGCCAGCACGACGAGCCCGCTGTCCGCGTACCTCGCCGCGAACCCGCTCATCAACGGAAACTCGTCGACGCACGGCGGACAGGTGGTCTGCATGAAGTTGATCCAGACCGGTCGGCCGTGGAGGCTCGCCAGGTTGATCTGACCACCGCCCAGCTGGGGAACGGACAGGGCAGGCGCCGGTTCCCCGATATGGAACCCGGTGGTGCTGATGCTCGCCTCGATTGACGGCGCCGACGTAACTCGAGTGTCGGGCGATGGCGAAACACCCTGGCCGCCGCCGGGCGTCGCGGCAACCGCGTCCGTCGGAGCGGGTGACGGTTCGGGCAGCAGGATCACCGCCGAGAACAGCATGGCCACTGCGACCACGGCTCCGGCGACCAACCCGACCACGACCGTCGAACGAGGTCCCATAACGCGAGCGTACCAGTACGAGTGGGTTCGGGCGGGCATGATGCCCCGCTGCTAGCCTTGGCCCGTGGACGAACTCACGACCAGGCTGCGCACGCGGCTCGTACCGTCGATCCTCTCGGCCCTCGGCGTCGCGTTGCTCATGGCGGGTGTGCTCACCTACACCGCCCCGGTTTCCGCCGGCCCCGAGCCGTCGCAGACGCCAACGATCGTCACCGCGCCGCCCACGATCACCCCCACGTTCACCGCGACGCCATCAGGCGAACCCACGCCGACCCCGGTGCCGACACCACCGGCCGATCGTGTCGCGACGCGCGTGGTGATCAAGGATCTCGACATCGACCTACCGGTGATCGACCAGCCGGCGAACGTCACCTACCCACTGTGCAATGTCGCGATGTACCTGAAGGAACTCCACCAGCCCGGGTTCGGCGGAGCCACGTACCTGTACGCCCATGCCCGGGCGGGCATGTTCCTGGCGATCCTCAACGCCTCGAAGGTCGCCGATGGCGCGAAGATGCTGGGGATGAGCGTCGAGGTCTACACGAGCGACGATCAGCGCTTCATCTACACGATCACCGAGGTACGCCGTCACCAGCTGGATCTCGACGCGGCGGTCGCCGCGACCACGGATCAGATCTGGCTTCAGACGTCCGAGGGACCCAAGGGCACACGTCCCAAGACGCAGGTTGTGGGAGAACTCGTCAGCTCCGGGCCGGCCGACCACGATGCCGCGCATCCCGTGGCGAAGCCAAAGGTCTGCGGCTGAGACGAAGGCCTCAGATCCAGCCCAGTCGCCGAAGGACGAGGGCCGCGAGGGCGGACACCGCGATGGTCGCGACGGCAACGACCCAGAAACCCAGCGCCTCGCCGCCGCTGAAGGCGAGTCCCGCCTCGCTCATGCCGAAGATACCCGCGATCGCGCCGATGCCGGCGATGATGACGGTCACGCCGGTCAACCGCTTCATGATCGCGGACAGGTTGTTGTTCACCTGTGACAGGTACACGTCGAGCGTGGCCGTCACGAGTTC
>JANMPD010000322.1:0-16583 GCA_031369685.1 Chloroflexota bacterium
GATGACCGTCCAGCCGCACGGTCGCCGGCCCGGCATCAGGGTCGGGTCGGAGCACGGATCCGGGGCATGCGCGGGCGAGGGCCGCTTCGAGGGCCGCCGAGTCGTCGACGGTGAGTGCGCTGGCGAAGCGGACCCTGAGTCGGGCGCCGGCTCCCGCGAGGAGCTCCGACGACGATCCGTCCCCGACGATCCGTCCCGCGTTCAGGATCACGATGCGATCGGCCATGCGTTCGACGTCGCCCAGATCGTGCGTGGTCATGAGGATCGCGCGTCCCTCGGCGCGAAGGTCCGCGATCACGGCTCGTGTTGCGTGCCTCGCCTCGGGATCCATGCCGGCCGTGGGCTCATCGAGGATCAGGACTTCCGGATCACCGACCAGGGCCACCGCCAGCGCGAGACGCTGCCGCTCGCCGCCGGACAGGCGGCGAACCCTCGTTCGGGCCACCGATTCCAACCCGACCAGCTCCATGAGCGCATCCGGGTCGCGCGGGCGATCATGCAGGGCCGCGTACAGGGCGAGCACCTCTCGCGGCGTCGTCCGTGGGTCCAGGCCGCTGTTCTGGAGCATGACGCCCATCCGCGCACGGAGCTGGGGCCCACCGCGGCGCGGGTCCTGTCCCAGTATGCGCACGGTGCCCGCGTCCGGGACGCGATAGCCCTCGAGCATTTCGACCAGCGTTGTCTTGCCCACCCCGTTCGGCCCCAGCAACGCGACCAATTGCCCCTGGCCGATCGCCAGGCTGATCCCGTTGAGCACGGTCCGCGATCCGTACCGCTTCACGACGTCGGTCAGCTCGAACGCCGGGACCGAGGCAGGCGCGGTCACGGGGTCGGCCGCGGTCACGGGGTCGGACTGGTCGCCGGTCCGGCGATCGCCGCATACAGGCGATCGAAATCGCCGGACGTCAACTGCCCGACCTGGATTCCCCGGAGGACTCCGTCTCGATCGATGAAGTAGGTCTGCGGACGCGCGACCGCTCGATAGGCAGCGCGGATCGCCCCGTCCGGATCTTCGATGGTTGGCCAGGTCGCACCGTTGGCCGTCACGAAGTCCTGGGCCGGAGCCGGGGGATCGAACATCAGGACGCCGATGATCGCGAGGTCCTTCGGAGCGATGCGGTCCACCTCGGACTTGAACAGCGCGAACTCGTCTCGGCAAGGGATGCAGGATGGTCCCCAGAAGTTGACGATCACGGGCCGCCCTCGAACATCCGCCAGCGACAGGGTCTCCCCGGTCAAGGTTGTGCCCTTGAACGCTGGCGCGGGGTTCCCAACGGCCAACCGCGCTGGTGGGGGTCCCTTGTCAGATGTGGGAGCCGGCCGCGTGACCAGCCCGATCCCGAGGATGACCCCGGCGGTAAGGGCGGCCAGCGAGATCGCGACCAGGACAGGACGTCGGCGTTGATCGATCCGGAACCCCGTGGCGCAGCCCCTTACTTGACGGTGATCGTCCCGGTCATGCTTGGCACGGGGTGAATGGAGCAGATGAACACGTAGCTGCCGGCCGCGAGCGGCTTGTACTGGTACGTGGCCGACGCGCCCCCGTTAACCACGTCCTGTTTCTCGATGACGGTCGTGCCGTCGGCGGCGCGAATCTGCACATCGTGCGTCACGCCCGGCACCTCTCTGTTCGCGAAGTCGATCGTGAACGGTGAATCGACCAGGACCACGATGGACTTGATGTCGTATGCGATGTCCTTGGCCGCAATCTTGAACGCCGTTGCGGGAGCCGCCTCGGATGCCGTGGGCCCGGGGCTCCCGTTCGCGGTCCCGCTCGTATCCGCGCCGCGCGGCGGGAGGATACCCGCCTGGATCAGTGCCGCGAACGCGAACAGGACGATGCCGACCTGGAGCAGGCGGCGGGGCCAGCCGGGCGGTGGTGGGTTCTCGAGATGGCCGCTGACATCGGCTTCCATCGTCTTGGCGTACTCGGCGCGGGCGTCGGGCAGCCAGCCGACCAGCGTCACCGCGAAGATCATCAGCCCGGCGGCGAGCAACCACCCGCCGAAGACGAGCCCGGCGAGGACGGCTGCGATCCCGAGGGCGCCGAGCACCGGACGGAAGGATGGGCCCGGCATGTGGACGCCCGGTGGCGGGCCGGCGTGGATGACGGCCGGCAAGATGCCGGCCTCGGGAACCGCGGAGTGCGCATCGTGACGCGCAACCCGATCGTACTCGCGGATCGCCTCGCGTCCCCAATAGATGAGCCCGAGAACCAGGATCACGAGACCGACCCACAGGGCGGTCCCGCCGACGACGAGCCCCCAGAACACCGCGCCCATGCCGAGCGCGGCGAAGACGGGCGAATAGGACGGGCCGGGCATGTGGATGTCCGGCGGGGCGATGGGCGTGAACCGCGCCGGCGAGCGTCGGGCCGGGCCGACGGTGGCATATCGTCGGATGGTCAGGGCGAAGAAAAGCGCCACGACCACGAGCAGGGCAACCGGGATCAGCTTGATCAGTTCGCCCCATTCGGGCGTGACGACACGGGAGAGCAGCTCGAGGATGGACTTCCAGAGCTCCTGCATGGACCGTGCGCCTCAGTCCTCGGACGAGCCGGCGATGAGCACGTACGCCATCAGCGACATGGCGATGCCGAGGGCGCCGAGCATCGTGACCCCGGCCCATTCGATGTGGTATCCAAGCGGGACGGCACCGAGTGCGTAGAGCGCACCAACGACGATGAACGCGATCCCGATGATGACGACGTTCCGGGGATGGCGGATCGGATGCATGGCCTTCCTCCCGCTACAGGAAGTAGAGAATCGAGAACAGGACGATCCAGACGACGTCGACGAAGTGCCAGTACAGCGATGCCGCTTCCACGGCGTCGTGGTGACGGGATGAGAACTGCCCGGTGAGGCCCCGGTAGAGAATGACCCCGAGCATGATCACGCCACCGAAGACGTGTGCCCCGTGGAACCCGGTGAGCGTGAAGTACGTGGTTCCGAATGGCCCCGATCCCATCGTGAGCCCGTCTCCGAACAACAGGCTGTAGTCGTAGGCCTGCATCAGGAGGAACAGGATCCCGAGGATGAACGTGGCGGCCATGTTGCGCAGGAATCCGCGCCGGTCGTCCTTGCGGATCGCCCAGATCGCCATCTGGAGGGTGACCGAGCTGAGGACCAGGATGACCGTGGCAATGAGGATCAGCGAGAACGGATTGAGGATGTCGGCGAATTCGCTCGGCGGCCAGACCAGTTTGAGCTGGCCGTCCACGACCTCGCGGTAGTTGGCCCGGGTGCTGAAGTACGCGGCGAACAGCCCCGCGAAGAACATGACTTCGGAACTGATGAACAGGAGCATCCCGAGGACCGGGTTGCTGATCCCGCCCCGCGCGTCATGGGCCAGGCCCGCAATGGGGCCATGCTCGGCGGAAACGATGGCGCGGCTTTCGGCGGTCACGGTGCTGGCTGCTCCTCAGTGACCGTCGGCGCCATGTCGGGCGTCGAACACGGGCCGCTCGCTGCGGATCTCGGGCAGATGGTCGAAGTTGTAGGGCGGGGGCGGCGACGAGGTCGCCCACTCGAGGGTGTTGCCCTCCCACGGATCGTCACCGGCGATCTTGCCATTGCGGAGGGACGCGAAGACGTTCCACAGGAACGGCAGGATCGATGCGGCAATCAGGAAGCCGCCGATGGTCGCGGCCATGTTCCAACCGTTCCAGCCGGCGTCGGACGCGTAGTCGGCGATCCGGCGGGGCATGCCCTGGAGCCCGAGCATGTGCATCGGGAAGAAGGTCAGGTTGAAACCGACGAACATCACGACGAATTGGATCTTCCCCAGGCCCTCGTCCAGCATCCGACCGGACATCTTCGGGAACCAGTAGTAGATGCCCGCGAAGACACCGAACACCGACCCGCCGAACAGCACGTAGTGGAGGTGGGCCACCACCCAGTACGTGTCGTGAAGCGCGAAGTCCACCGGCACGGACGCGCTGAAGGCGCCATTGATGCCGCCGATGAGGAACATCGTCAGGAAGCCAAGGGCGAACAGGAGCGGCGTCGAAAACGTCAGCTGGCCACGGAACAGGGTGAACACCCAGTTGAACATCTTCACGCCGGTCGGAACCGCGATCAGGAACGTCAGCAGGCTGAAGAACGGCAGGAACACGGCGCCGCTCGTGAACATGTGGTGGGCCCAGACCGAGAACCCGAGGGCGCCGATCGCGGCGGTCGCGAAGATAAAGGCCTTGAACCCGAACAGCGGCTTCCGGCTGAAGACCGGCAGGACCTCGCTGATAACGCCCATCGCCGGCAGGACCATGACGTACACGGCGGGATGCGAGTAGAACCAGAAGATGTTCTGGTAGAGGATCGCGCTGCCGCCCCCGAACGGATCGAAGAAGTGGCCGCCGTAGTTGCGGTCGATGAACAGCATCACCAGGGCACTGGTGATCACGGGCGTCGCCATGACCACGAGGACGCTCGTCACGAGGACGGTCCAGACCATGATCGGCATACGGAACAGGGTCATCCCGGGGGCCCGCATCTTGAAGATCGTCACCAGGAAGTTGATCCCGCCGAGGATCGAGCTCGTGCCGATGAGGATCAGGGCGACGATCCACAGGTCCTGTCCGGAACCGGGCGACTTGAGCGGCCCGTCCAGCGACAGGGGCGGGTAGCTGGTCCAGCCCGCAGCGGCCGAGCCTCCGGTGAAGAAGCTGGAGATGAGCAGGATCCCGCCAAGTGGCAGCATCCACAGGGACATGGCGTTGATCCGCGGGAAGGCCATGTCCGGTGCCCCGATCATCAGGGGCACGGCATAGTTGCCGAGGCCCGCCAGCATCGGGATGACGAACAGGAAGATCATCATCGTGGCGTGCATCGTGAACATCTCGTTGTACACGTGCTCGTCGGTCAGGAACTGGAGGCCCGGGGCGGCGAGCTCCGTGCGGACCACGAGGGCCAGGACACCGCCGATCAGGAAGAACAGGAACGAGTTGATGACGTACATGATCCCGATCTTCTTGTGATCGGTGGTCGTCAACCAGTCGTACAGGATCCCCCTGGAGTAGGTCGAGGCCGCGGGATTCAGGGCGTGGGTTGCCATTCCGGGTTCCTTATTTCACGGTCAGGGTGCCGGTCATGTTCGAATGGATCGAGCAGAAGAAGGTGTACGTGCCGGCAGGCAGCGGGTTCAACGCATAGTTCGTGGTGGTGCCGCCGGGGATGACCTCCTCGTTCTCGAGGACCGTACCGCTTGCGTCCCGGATGTCGATGTCGTGGGTCACGCCGGCTTCGTCCTTGTTCGTGAACATGATTCCGAACGGGGCGTCGGCCGGAACTTCCAGGCTGGCCGTGTCGAACTTGAAGGTCTGGGCCGTGACGTTCAGGACGGTCCCGGAGGGGAGCGGCGCCGGAGTGGCGTTCGACTTCTCGACGAGGGCACGGAGCCAGGTGTCGTAATCGGACTGGGAGAGCGCGATCACGGAGAAGAGCATCTTTCGATGACCCGTGCCGCACAACTCCGCGCACTGGCCGCGGAAGACCTGGCCGGCCTCGGTGGCATCGACGGTGAACTCGAAGGTATTCGTCTGCCCGGGCACCACGTCGCGCTTGAACAGGAACCGCGGCACGTAGAAGGCGTGGATCACGTCCGGACTGTCCAGCGTGACCTGCACGGATCGGCCGACCGGCACGGCCATGCCGCCGATGCCCGTGTCGACGTCATAGGCCGGCGCCAGCTGCGTCGCCACCTTCTTGCCGTCCTGATCCAGGTATTCGAACTGCCACTGGAACTGGCCCGCGATCGCGTGGATCCGAATGTCGGGCTGCGCGCTCACCGCATCGACGTGGTTGAGCGTCTGCCACGAGATCACGAACATGTAGAGGACGATGACCGTCGGGATGACGGTCCAGATGACTTCGACCAGGTTGTTGCCGTGCGTCTGGGTCGGCAGCTCGGTGTCCGTCGGGCGTCGTCGGTAGCGCAGGACGCTCCACACGATCAGGCCCTCGACGAGCAGGAAGATCGCGACCGCGATCGCGAACACGATGTTGTAGAGCCCGCGGACCTCGCGTCCCTGCTCGGTCACGGCATCCGGCGGGAAGAGGCTGTTGCCGAAGCCGGTGAGGAAGACGGCGATGACGAGCGCGACCAGGATGCCCACGACGAGGCCGGCGACGAGTACGTCCGGCGCAGGTCGCTTCCTGGGGCTAGTCGACATCGGCGGTCCTCGGATCGATGAAGGTGACGATGCCGGAGGTCGGGACGGACCCCGGCGGGGGCGCGATTCGGGGCCACCCTCATCGGGCGAGCCGTTCGAATGATACCCGAGGGCCTTCCGTCTCGCGGGTGCTCTGCGCGGCACCGTGGGACCATGCGTTCGTGGAGCCATGGTCGCACCGATTTCGCGTCTCGGCGATTCTCGCCATGATCATCGGCTGGGTGGCCCGACCGGGTGCCGTCACGGCTCACGGGCTCTCGCCGGTCGCGCCGCCCGATGGCCCCAACCTCATTCTCGGCTGGGACATCGAGCCGGTCGTCGCCCTCGGACTGCTGGCGGCGGCTGTCGGTTGGTGGGTGCTGCTCCGCTCGATCGATCGGGGGCACCCGGAACACCCGGTGCCTCGGCGCCAGCGATGGCTGTTCCTCGCAGGGCTCGCCGTGATCGCGGTGGCCCTCCAGTCGGGCGTTGCCCGATACGACACGACGCTCTTTTCGTTGCACATGGTCCAGCACCTGCTCCTGACGCTGGTCGCCCCACCCTTGCTTGCGCTCGCGGCACCGATCACCCAACTGCTCCGGGCGGCCTCACCCGCCACCCGGCAGCGATTCCTCCTGCCGATCCTTCAGAGCCGCATCGTGGGGGTCATCGCGCATCCCGGTGTCGCCTGGCTCGTCTTCACCGGGGTCATGTGGGGCACCCACTTCTCGGGGCTGTTCGATCAGTCGCTCGAGGACCGCTTCATCCATGACCTTGAACATGGGCTGTTCCTGGCGGCCGGTCTCCTCTTCTGGTGGCCGCTCATCGCGGTGGATCCGGCGCCCAGGCGGATGTCGTACCCCGCCCGCATCGGGTATGTCTTTCTTCAGTTGCCGCAGGGCTCGTTCCTCGCGATGGCGATCCTGTTTGCCGAACGTCCCATCTATGCGCACTACGCGACCCTTGGTGCGCCCTACGGGATCGATGCCCTGGCCGATCAGCGCCTTGCCGCCGGGATCATGTGGTTCGTCGGGGACGTGATCTTCCTCGTGGCGACCCTGGCCGTACTCGCCGTCTGGATGCGCAACGAATCGAGATCGTCCGGGGCCGCGGACCGCAGGATCGATGTCGAGCGAGCGGCCCTGCGCGAGCGGGAAACGGCCTTCCGAGCCCGGCGAGCCGGCCCGGCCGATCAGTCGGAGGCGGGTGTCGCGAGCAAGGAACGGTAGCGCGCCGGATCGACGTTGCCGCCGCTCACGACCGCCACCACCGTGCCGGTCAGCGTCGCCAGCCCGAGGTCGTCGGCGTGAAGTGCCGCCGCGGCAATCGTGAGCGCACCTGACGGCTCCACCACGAGCCGCGACCGCTCGGCGGCGAGTCTCACCGCCCTGGCAATCTCGACCTCCGAAACCGTCACGACCCCGTCGAGGAGCCGCGACAGGTGGGCGAACGGCCGCTCGCCGATAGCCTGGGTCCGGGTCCCGTCCGCGATGGTCCGGGCGGTTGCCGCGCCATCCCAACGGACGATATGCCCGAGCTCGAGTGATTCCGCAGCGTCCGCCGCGAGTTCCGGCTCCACGCCAACGACCTGGACGGCGGGGCGGAGTGCCTTGATCGCCGCCGCGACGCCACTTGCCAGCCCGCCGCCGCCAATGGGAACGAGGACCAGGGCGAGATCCGGAACATCCTCCGCAATCTCCAGGCCACACGTCCCCTGACCAGCGATGACGCGGTCGTCGTCATAGGGTGGGATCAGCACCAGGCCCCGTTCAACCACCAGTCGCCGGGCCATCTCCTCGCGCGCGCCACTCTCGACGGCGACCGTGACGATCGTGGCGCCGTCCGCTTCGACCCGGGCTCGCTTGATCTCGGGGGCATCCTCGGGCATGACGACCGTGGCCTGAACCCCGAGCAGTCGCGCCGCGCGGGCCACGCCCTGGGCGTGGTTGCCCGAGGAATGGGTCACGACGCCCCGGGCCCGTTCCCCCGGGCTCAGCTGGGCGATGGCGTTGTAGGCGCCGCGGATCTTGAACGCACCGATCGACTGGAGCGACTCCGCCTTGAGGACGATGCGCGGCGGGCCGGCGTCGAAGGTGACGAGCGGGGTTCGAAGGGCGATGCCCGTGAGGCGGTCGGCCGCTGCTCGAATGTCCTCGATCGTGACGAGGGGCGGTCGGGCCGCTTCGCGGGCCCCCGAGGCGGCTCGGCCCTCGTGGCCGCGATCCAGGGCCACGAACCGGGTCATCGCGTCGGGTTGCGGGCGCAGTCGATGCAGGTCGCCGCCCAGGGGATGGCCTTGAGGCGGTCGACGGCAATCGGATTGCCGCAGGATCGGCAGGTCTCGTAGGTCCCGTCGGCGAGCCGGACCAGGGCGTCCTCGACGAGGACGAGTTGTGCCCGTTCATGGTCCCGGAGCGCGAGGTCACGCTGCTGTTCAAAGACGTGGGTCGCTGCGGCGGCCTGCGAGCCGTAGGTGATCTGACCCGGCCCTTCGATCGGCTCACCGAGCGACGTGAGGAGCCGCTCGCGCTCGGCCAGGAGGGTGGCTCGCGTCGCTTCGGACGTCATCGGCTCAGTCATCGCGTCAGCCTACCAGCGACTCGCATGGGAACCGCGCACGGGAACCGCGAAGCTCCGCGCCTCCTAGCGGATGCTGCCGGCGCTCTCGGCCCCGGCCAGGCGGGCGGACAGGTACACCGGGAACACGCTCAGCAGGATCATCACCAGGGCAACGACATTGACGATCGGGCGTGCGTTCGGAAGCCGGAAGTTCGCGAAGATCCAGATCGGGAGGGTCTGTTCGGTGCCTGCGGTGAAGGTCGTCACGATGATCTCGTCAAAGGACAACGCGAAGGCGAGCAGTGCGCCGGCCACGACGGCCGTGGCAAGCGACGGGAAGGTGATCCGCCGGAATGTCTGCCAGCTGTCGGCACCGAGGTCCATGGATGCCTCTTCGAGCGTGTAGCCGAGTCGACGAAGGCGAGCGACGACGTTGTTGTAGACGACGACAACGCAGAACGTGGCATGCCCGACGATGATCGTAAAGATGCCGAACTGCGGGCTGGTCAAGTGGAGCGGGCCGACATCGAACCCTCGGATCCCCGCGTTCATCGCCGCGTTCAGCGCCATACCGGTGACGATGCCGGGGAGTGCAATGGGCAGGACGACGATGAAGCTGATCGCATCGCGACCGAAGAATCGGTGGCGATGCACCGCGAACGCGGCGGCCGACCCGAGGACCAGGGCCACGAGCGTCGCTCCCACGGCAGCCTGAAGCGACAGGAAGAACGATTCGCGCACCTGGTCGTTGTTGAGCGCGACTTCGAACCAGTGCAACGAGAACGTCTCGCCGAATCCGTGGGCCCCGATGCTGTCGATCAGCCGGACCCAGGACTGGTTCTTCGAATCGTTGAAGGCGTAGATCACCACGATGACGATCGGGATGTACAGGAAGGCGAGCGTCAGCCCGCTGGCCACCCGGAGCCCGATGCGCGACATTCGACCGCCCATGTCAGAGGGCCTCGAACGCGCCGAGACGGCGGGCGATGAGCAGGTACGCGGCCATGATGAGGACTGGGACCGTTGCGTATGCCGCGGCGAACGGCAGGTTGCCGGACACGCCTACGTGCCCGAACACGACGTTGCCGATGAACTGGTCGCCCGAGAAGATCGTCGGGGTGATGTAGTCGCCCAGGGTCAGGGAGAACGTGAAGATCGAGCCCGCCACGATCCCGGGGAAGGCCAACGGAAGGATGATCCGGCGAAAGGTCATCCAGGCATGCCCACCGAGATCCGACGACGCCTCGAGGAGCGACTGCGGGATACGCTCGAGGCCGGCGTAGACGGGCAGGATCATGTAGGGCAGCCAGATATAGCTGAAGACGAGGGCAATCGGCAGGTCGCCAAGGGATCCGGGTCCGGTAAGCCCCACAAAGCCGAGGATCCAGTTCAGGAAGCCATCATCGGACAGGATGATTCGCCACGAGTAGACGCGGACCAGATAGCTGATCCACAGCGGCACCGTGATGGCGATGAACAGGATTCCCCTCGTCCTGGGGGACGCCACTCGGGCCATGAAGAAGGCCAGGGGAAAGGCGAGCGCCGAATCAACGAGGGTCACGATCGCGGCGATGGCGGCGGTATGCGCGGCGATGCCGAGGTACGGCTTGTCGAATGAGAAGAGCTCCGCGAAGTTCCGGAGACTCGGCTCTCGGACGATCACCGTGGTGATCGGATCGAGTCGCCAGAGCGACGACACGAGGAGCAGAACCAGCGACCCGAGATAGATGACGACGAGCCACAGGACCGGCGGTGCCAGCAAGGCTCCGAGTACGAGCCGGGGACGGCGATAGAGCGCCGCGGAAGCGCGCCGAAGCAGGGATGTCGGAATGGCGTGGGACGAGTCGATCGCCGTCATGAGGAAACCGGGACTCGGCCCGCGATGCAGACCGAGTCCCGCTGTTACTCCCTCAACTGCCTAGGTTGCGGCCTTGATTTCGTCCCACGCCTTGATCCATTCCGAGAAGTCGATACACGTCGTGCCGCGGGTATCCCCGCAGTCGGCGAGCGGCGTCTTCCAGAACTTGATGGCGGCCGCGTAGGCGTCATCCGCAGCGTGCTGGTCGGTGCAGAAGCCCGCGTAGCCGTACGGCCCGGGCTTGCTGTCGATGAGGTCGCACGCCTTGAGGTTGGCCGGAGCCTCCCCGAAGTACTCCACGACCTGCTGCTGTGTCGACGGCTGGATCATCCAGTCCATCCACATCAGCATGCAGTTGGGGTGAGCGGCCTCGGCGGACATCATCCATGTGTCAGCCCAGCCGGTGGCTCCCTCCTTCGGGAGAACCGCCTCTACCGGGATCGGCGGATCCTCGGCCTTCAGGGCACCGATCTGGTAAGGCCAGGTCGTTCCGAGCACGGATGTGCCGTTCTCGTAGTCGGTGATGTTGTCGCCGTAGGTTCCCCAGTACTTCCCGATGATCTTGCGCTGGTCCTTGAGCAGCGCCACCGCGGCGTCGAACTGAGCCTGGGTCAGCTCGTACGGATCGGTGATCCCGAGATCAGGCTTGGCCGTTGCCAGGTACAGCGCCGCGTCCGCGATGTAGATCGCGTAGTCGTATGCCGTGACCTTGCCCGCGTACGGCGAGTTCTTGTCGAAGACGACGCTCCAGCTGTCAGGAGCCGTGGTGACGACCGTTGTGTTCCACATCAGGAGGTTGGCGCCCCAGCCGTGGGAGACCCCGTAGTGGATCCCGTCGATCGTGTTGTGGATGGGACTCTGCATCCCCGACCACAAGTTCTTCCACTCGGGGAACAACTTCTCGACATCGACAGCGGCGATCCGGCCTTCCTTGATCAGGCGGACCGTAGCGTCGCCCGACGCCGACAGCCCGTCGTACAGGGAGCCGCCGCCCTGCCGCATGAGGGTGACCATCTCATCTGAACTGCCCGCTTCCTTGACCGTCTTGACCTTGCAGCCAGTCTTGGTCTCGAACGGGTGGACCCAGTCATATTCCGGAACGTTCGCTCCGGACTCGGCGTAGCCGGGCCAGACGATGAGATTGAGCTCACCCTCACCGGGTCCGATCGCGTCGATGATCTTCGGGCCCGCCGTCGCCACCGGCTCGCTCGGTGGAGCGGTCGGCGGGACCGTTCCCCCCGTGCTCGGCGCGTTCGTCGCACCCGATCCACATGCTGCGGCGACAATCGCCGCGGTGGCGGCCAAGGCCGCGAGCTTCCTGTTGTGCATGCTCCTCCTCCAATGACCCCGCTTCATTCGCTGACGCGGAGAGCGTGCTGCCGCTTCCAGACCAACCGAACCGGCCGGCCTTTTGCTGCAAGAACCTCCATTGATGACGTCGACAGGTTCTGCTGGGTCACGACAAGGTCGGGCCCGGCGTCCAGTCCAACGATGTAGCGCGTATCCGGTCCAAGGTAGACGACCGTTCGGATCGTGCCGTCGGCCGCCACCTCATCACTAGCGACGTCCGTCCCGGGCTCGGCCAGGCGGATCTTCTCGGGCCGAACCGTATAGAGCCCGGGGGCGCCCAGGAGTGCCTCGGCCGCGGCACCGCGAATGAGGTTGGATGTTCCTACAAAGCCGGCCACGAACGCGGTCGCCGGCCTCTCGTAGAGGTCGGCCGGCGTTCCGATCTGTTCGATGCGGCCGCGATTGAAGACGGCGAGGCGGTCGCTCATGGTGAGTGCCTCCTCCTGATCATGGGTCACGTAGATGAAGGTGATCCCAACTTCCTGTTGGATCGCCTTGAGTTCGAGCTGCATCTCCTCGCGCAGCTTCAGGTCGAGGGCGCCGAGCGGTTCGTCCAGGAGCAGGACGCGGGGTCGGTTGACCAGCGCTCGTGCGAGGGCCACGCGCTGGCGCTGCCCGCCGGACAGCTGCCCCGGCTTGCGGGCGTCGTAGCCCTCGAGGCGCACCATCCGGAGCGCATCGGCGACACGCCGCTCGCGCTCGGGCCCCGCCACCTTGCGAACCTCGAGCCCGTAGCCGACGTTCTGGCCGACCGTCATGTGCGGAAACAGCGCGTAGTCCTGAAACACGGTATTCACGTCGCGTTCGAAGGGCGGCTGGTTGGACACGTCCTCTCCATGCAGCAAGATGCGCCCCCTCGTCGGCATCTCGAAGCCCGCGATCATCCGCAACGTGGTCGTCTTGCCGGAGCCCGACGGGCCGAGCATCGAGAAGAACTCGCCGTCCTGGATCTCGAGGTCGATACCAGCCACCGCGACGATCGCTTCGCCTGGGCCAGCCTTCAGGGCCCGTGCAACGCGGCGACCGGCCGCGTCATTCCCGAACTCCTTGACGACCCCTTCCAGACGGACGGCAGGGATTGCTGAAGCGGTGCCCGCAGCAACGGATGGCAGGGGGCGCTGGTCTCCGGTCGAGGCTGGACTGGTCACGGGCAATTCGACTTCCTTCATGCCGGTAGCCGAGCATTTCGGTGACGGATCGGCGGATTTCGCGCCGGATGGGTCGATTGCCCGCGACATTCGTGGGCGTCCGCGGCAATCGCACTCCCGCGGGTGCACAGCACTATCCGGTGGCGGCGATGTCGGTGTCAAGCAACTTCAGCGTTGCCCGGGTAGGGTCGTAGACTTCTCGCGCCGTGCGTATTGCCCACCTGTATCCCCGCCTGCCCCGGCGCGACCGCGTGGAGAGCCTGTCAGCAGCGTGGGCGATTGTCCTGTTTCTGATGGCGAGCCTGGCGGTGGCCGGCTGTGGTGGCGCATCCAGCGCAACACCTGCCGTGACCCCCGGGACCGCGGACCGCCCGCGCACGGTGATCATCCTGGCCAAGGACTACACGTACCTGCCGCCGGCGCTCGATCTCGTGCCGGGCGAATCGGTCCTCTTTCAGATCGTGAACGGGGGTCTGGCGATTCACGAGGTCGTGATCGGCACACCCGAGGTCCAGGACGCATGGGAGTCGGCTGAAGCCGCGACCGTCGGCGCTCCACCCGGGCCGACACCGGTGGTGAGTGTCCCGCCCGATCGTGCCGGCCTCCGCGTGGTCATCGCGTCCGGCCAGCGGGTCGATGTCGCCTGGACCGTGCCATCGATGGAGGCCGTCTCGACAGCCCCGTGGCTGGTCGGGTGCCATATTCCCGGCCACTGGGAGCAGGGGATGGTCGTGCCGATCCGGTTCATCGACGAGGCTGGTCAGCCACTTGCCAGTGAGGGGCCGTCAAGCCAGCCCTGACGGAGGCATCGGCCCATGTCGGGTGGTACGCTCTTGATCGCCCGAACACGAGGGCAGCTGCGCCGCGTCGCAATGAGGAGATCGAACCCCAATGGCCTACGTCATCGCCGAGCCCTGCATCGACCTCCTCGATGTCTCGTGCGTCTCGGTCTGCCCGGTGGATTGCATCCATTTCGAGGAAGGCGTCGACCGCAAGTTGTTCATCGATCCCAATGAATGCATCGACTGCGGGGCCTGTGAGCCGGAGTGCCCGGTGAATGCGATCTTCCCCGAAGACCAGGTGCCGGCCGAGTGGGCCAACTTCGTCCAGATTGACGCGACCTGGTTCACCGATCGCGGCGCCGCGCGCGTCGCCGTTGACGCAATCAAGCCGCTCTGAACTCGGGCCAGGCGACACCCGCGCGTCATGCACGCTTCGGGGTCCGATCGCGCGAATCAGCGGCGTTTCAGCCCGGCGACACGACGGGATAGGCCATGGCGTTCCGAGCGACGTTCGATTGCCTGTGGTGCGGGGGCCATCACGTCCCACGTGGTTCCAACGACATCGAAGGGTGGGCCCACCTCTGCCCGGACTGCGTCGGGCGGGCCGGCGACAACGCGTTCCTGCGGTTTCGCCTGAAACGAGCACTCGAAGAACGGGCCGCATCGGCCCGCCCATCCCCATCCACATCACCGGACGAGACCCCGGCCCCGAAGGACTGAGGCCGGCCATCGGCGGCTCGGGCACATGGCATACTCGGGTCATGTCCCCGCTCGCAGGTCGCACGATCGCCACCATCGGATCCGGCGTCATGGCCGAGGCCATCATCGCCGGACTCCTACGTGGCCGGTTGGTCGAGCCGGCGCAGGTCGTCGCCAGCCATCCCAGGGCGGAACGGCGTGACCAGCTGGCGAGCGCCCACGGCATCCGAACGTCCGCCGTCAACGCCGAGGCCATCGCCGGCGCCGATGTCGTGATCCTGGCCATCAAGCCGCAGATGCTGGGGCGTGTCGGGCGCGAGGTCGGCGAGGCGCTCAGGCCCGGCCAGCTGGTCATCAGCGTCCTGGCCGGCGCCACGACCCGGGCCCTGGTGTCGGCGCTCGGCCACGATCAGATCGTCCGGAGCATGCCCAACACGCCCGCCCGACTCGGCAAGGGCATGACCGTCTGGTTCGCGACGCCCGAGGTGACGCCCGAGCAGCGGGCCCAGGCGGCGGCATTGCTCTCAGCCCTCGGGGCGCAGCTCGAGGTCGATGACGAGAAGCTCGTCGCGATGGCGACCGCCGTGTCCGGCACCGGCCCGACGTATGTCTTCCTGTTCATGGAGGCGCTGATCGACGCCGCGGTCCACCTCGGATTCCCACGCCACATCGCCCACGACCTCGTGATCGAGACGCTCGAAGGCAGCACGCTCTTCGCCAAGCAATCAGGCATGCACCCGGCCGAGCTCAGGAACATGGTCACGTCGCCCGGCGGGACCAGCGCCGCTGCCCTCCACGAGCTCGAGTCGGGCCGGCTCCGCACGGTCCTGTCAGAGGCCGTGTGGGCCGCGTACCGACGAACCGTCGAGCTCGGCGACCAGCTCGAAGCCACCATCGTCCCGGGAGAGCGTCCGCCTCGTTGAGCCCGCGGTGAACCTCCGCGCGGCCACCTCCCGCCTGGTCGAGCGCGCCATGCGTGTCCTGCTCCTCGGCCTGGCACGTCGTCGGTTCATCGGCCGTCTGGCTACCCGACTGCCGCTGACCCGCTCCATGGTCACCCGCTTCGTAGCCGGCGAGACGATGGAGGCCGCGATGCCGGCCCTCGAGCGAATGCGGGCTGCCGGCTACCGGACGACCGTCGACATCCTCGGGGAGTCGGTGCGTTTGCCGGCCGAAGCTCGGGCCGCGGCGAGTGCGTACGTTGCAGCGATCCAGGCTCTCACCGAGTCCGGCCTCGACCTGAATGTGAGCGTCAAGCTGAGCCAGATGGGCCTCCTCCTGGACACCGCGATCATGCGCGAGAACGTGGCCCGGATCCTGACCGCGGCGGCGACCTCGAATGCCTTCGTCCGGATCGACATGGAAGATCACGCCACGACGGATGCGACGCTTGCGATCTGGGAGGAACTCCGGCCGCTGATGGCGGGAGCAGGCGACGTCGGCGTGGTCCTCCAGGCAATGCTCCTCCGGACGCCGGCCGATGCGGAGCGCCTCATCGTCGCTGGTGCCCGGGTTCGGCTGTGCAAGGGCGCCTATCGGGAGCCGGCCGAGGTGGCCCACCAGGAGCGCGGTGACATCGACGCCGCCTACGTTGCCGTCATGCGGCGACTGCTCGACGAGGGCCACTACCCGGGGATCGCGACCCATGACGACCAGATCGTCGAGCAGGCCATTGCGTATGCCCGCGAACGCGGGATCGGCCCCGAGCGATTCGAGTTCCAGATGCTCTACGGCGTCCGCCGGGACCTCCAGGAGCGGCTGCTCCGCGAGGGCTGGACGGTTCGGATCTACGTGCCGATGGGCAGTGAGTGGTATCCGTACTTCATGCGTCGCCTCGCCGAGCGGCCGGCCAACGTGATGTTCCTGATCGGAAGCCTGTGGCGGGAGCGCCGGGGCCGCTAGTGCCTCATGCCGCAACGTCGGGGAGCGAATGATGGACCTCGGCGTTGAGGCGCCAGGCCTTGGCGGGACGTGCGTTCCGGTTATACCAGCGCAGGTACGCCCGGATCGCGGCGCCCTGCGCGAGGTGGCTCGGATAG
>JANMPD010000224.1:0-1633 GCA_031369685.1 Chloroflexota bacterium
CTCGAACGGTACCGGCGGCATATTCGCCCGAACCATCTCGATGTCGGCCCGGGAACGGGCTACTTCCTCGAGCACTCGGGTCTGCCGGCGGGCAGTGCCGTGACCATCCTCGACCCGAACCGGAACGTCCTTCGCCACGTCGCCCGGCGATTGCGACAGTTCGATGTGACCGCCATAGAAGCCGATGTCCTGAAACCGCTGCCCGTGGCCGGACCGTACGATTCGGCCGCGCTCCATCTCGTGATCCATTGCCTGCCGGGACCCATGTCGCGAAAGGCGGCCGCCGTGGCCAACGTTGCGACGACACTGGCGCCGTCGGGTGTGCTCTTCGGTGCCTCGGTCATCGGGAGTTCGGGTCGCCACAACTGGATCGCACGTCGCTTCCTCGGCGCGTTCAATCGGCAGGGCGCATTCGACAACCTCGCTGACTCGGAGTCAGGCCTCCACGAGATCCTCGAGGCGTCGTTCGATCACGTGGACCTCGAGACGATTGGCGGGATTGCCCTGTTTGCCGCGACGGGTCCACGCCGAACGGTGGCCGCCCCGACCTGATCAGGGCGTGTCGCCCGGAGTCCGGTGGCCGTCTTCCCACTCCCAGTAGCCGCTGCCGGGAACGAGCCCATACGAGATGGCCCCGAAGTCGCCTTCCTCACCGATGCAGATCCGACGGGCCCACGGTCGGTACCGGCCCGTCGAGCCGTTCGGGTCTGCGTACCAGCCGTCGCCTCCGAGGAGGACCGGATCCCGGGTGACCACGGCCCAAACGTGCCCTTCGCGGTCGAACGGGAGTTGGAGCTCTGAGGTCGTGGTCCACCCGACGAGCGAGTAGGGCACATTGCCCGCGCAAACAGTGGGATCAAACAGCCCTGACGGCGCCGGCGAAGGGAATGGCGATGGTGTCGGGCTGATGCCCGGAGTCGGTACCGCACCAGGATCGAAGATTGCGATCCGGTCGACCACGAGACGGTCCAGGCACAACTGACGGCTCTTAGGCTGGCACTCAGCTGCCAACGGGTCATCGAAGTGGCCGACGACCACGATCGGGACCGGCGGGTAGCGCTGGCCGTTGATGTACGGCAGTGAGAACAACTCTGGTAGGCCGGCCAGATCTCTCGGGACATACGGCGTCAGCGTCGGTCCGCGCGGAGGCGTCACATTCCCATGTCGATCGATGACGATGACCGGTTCGTCGAGTTCGGTGATGCCGACCTCACCATCGTGGCAACCCATCTCGAGAACGCCCGTCTGGCCCTGAGGGGGTGCGCATGAGTGCCCGATGGAGCCATTCGACCAATAGCCGCCGACGGCGACGGCCTGGTTCTTCAGGCCGCCCGCCGCCCGCGCAGCCAATACCTCGGATACAGACATCACCGGAAGCCCATCGACCATCCTGGGTTCCTGGACGGCGTTTGGCGATTGGCTCGGATCAACGGTCGGGACCGAAGTCAGGTCCAATGCCGAAGGCCCCGGCTGGCCTCCGATGACCCCCGAAAGCCCCAGAAGAACGACGACCGCGATTGGAACGACGAGCAGCCACGCGCGGCTCGTCGATCGGCCGCGCGGCCCCCCGGGCTCATCTCGCAAAGCGTGGAGGCGCGTGTGAAGGCCTGCCGGGGCCGACGGAAGACTTCCC
>JANMPD010000080.1:0-1667 GCA_031369685.1 Chloroflexota bacterium
AACGATCGTCTCCGCCCTGGCCCGAAGTCTCGAACTGCCGGCTCACGAAGTCGACAAGATCCGCGTCGCCGCCCTCCTCCACGACGTCGGCAAGGTCGGGATTCCGCAGGACATCCTCGAGAAGCCATCGTCACTCACGCCTGCGGAGTGGCGATCGGTCGTCCAGCATCCACGCATCGGCCAGGTCATCCTGGAACAGGCCACGACCCTCCGCGATGCCGTGCCGATCATCCTGCATCACCATGAGCGGTTCGGCGGCGAAGGCTACCCGTACGGGCTGCGCGGCCAGGAGATTCCCCTCGGCGCCCGGATCGTTGCGATTGCCGACGCCTACGACGCGATGATCCAGGACCGCCCGTACAAGGGCAGGATCTCGCACGATGCTGCGGTCGAGGAGCTCAAGCGTCACGCGGGAACGCAGTTCGACCCGGAACACGTCCAGATCTTCTGCGACATCTACGGGACCCGGGCTCCGGTCGCCGATGAGGCGGCCACCGGGTTCGCAACCGCGGTCGACGGGCAGCGTGCGCGACGCACCAGCGCGGCGGCCGCGGTTCGATATATCGATACCGATCTGGCACCGGCGGCTGAGACAGGCTGAGCCCACTGCCCGGCGGGCCACGCACGCCGGAGTGCCCTCTTTCCAGTCCCGTGATCCTCAGGTCTGCCGGTTCTCGGAAGGGCCTCGCGCTTCGTCGCCCCCCAGGTCCCTCCTAGGCTGTCAGCTCACGCTCCGGTTCACTTCGAGGAAGAGCTCAAGCTTGATGACTGACGTCTCGTCATCGCTCAGGAGCACGAGCGTCAAGCCCACCGCCTCGTCCTGCAGCAACGGGCCGGGAAGATCGATCGACCGCGGCCTGTCGGGGAGATCCACGGTCTGCCACGTGCCGCCCAAGCCGGTGCCGTGGAGCGGCGAATGTGAGCCCTCCCAGCTGACAAAGCGCCAGCCGACCGGAACCGTGAACCTGAGCGTGTCGCCGGGATACGCGCTGAGCGACTCCCTCGGTGGCTTGTAGAGGACGTCGACGGTGCCTGTCGTCGAGCAGGTCATCGTCGTGTATGAGCCGCGCGTGGCTGCCACGACTTGCCCATTCCCGGATGAGGCCGAGACGACCGGAGGTACCACCTGCTTCGGGGGGGCCGGGCACTTGGGCGTCGGCATCACGCCGGCCGGCGCGTCCGTCGGAGCGATGGACGAGCCCGGCGCGGGACTCAGGTAGGAGAAGTTCCGGAAGCCCGGGACTCCCCCGACGAGGCCCCAGCCGAAGACAACCAACCGATCGTCCGCCGCGGCGAGGCCGACATCACTGACATTCGGGATCGACGGCAGGCCAGTCACTCGCCGCCACCCGACGCCGTCGCCGCTCCGCCAGAGCTGGAGTTCCTGGGGATCGGTCTCCTGCGGCCCGACTCCGATGGCGAATACTTGCCCGCCAGCAGATGCGACAGTCTCGAGTCCGGTGGATCCGGCGATCTGACTGAAGGTCCAGGCGGATCCGTCGCGCGAGGTCGCGGCGACTCCAAGCGCGACGTTCACGCAGGTCGGCTGACAGATGGTGCCGATGGCGACCACCCCGGGTCCACCCACAGTCACGTCCACCAGGAGCCCTTCGAAGTCAAGGCCAGCGTCGGATCGGGTCCAGGTCAGACCGTCGGGTGATGTCCAC
>JANMPD010000111.1:0-14462 GCA_031369685.1 Chloroflexota bacterium
CCCGCGCCGGCGACCATCGCGATCGGCACGATCAGCGCGATCCCGCCCGGGAGCGACCCCACGGCCCCGTACCACGCAAAGATCGGAACGAGCGGCAGGGCGAGGGTCAATGGCAGCCAGCTCAGGGCCGATCTCGACAACGCGGTGTTGTAGACGAGGCCGCAAGCGAGCCCCCCCAGCGCAAGCGCGAGGGTGAGGACGCCCGAGACGCCGGCGAGCGCGAGGCCCAGAAGCCCGAACATCCATGCGGCCACGGCGGCGCTGCGGGGCCGCACGAGGCCGGCCGCGATCGGTTTTACCGGAATCCGATCGGCGTCGCGGGCGGCGTCGGCAAGGTCGTTGGTCGTTCCGATCGCGAACTGGATCAGGGTCATCGCCAGCGCGAGCCGCAACGCCGTTGCGGGATGCCCGCCGGCGATCGAAGCGATCCCGAGGACCACGAGACCGTTGAGGAGCGACGGGAATGGATGGACCAGACGGATCCGCGCCATGAGCGCGGCAGGCTGAGTCGTGAGGTTCGAACGATCAGACGTAGACGAGCTCGTCGAAGTTGGCGACGAGGAAGTCGGTGAGCCGAGCGCGACCGTCCGTGGTCCGCGCCCGCAGGCCCGGGACCAGGGCAAAGAGCGAGATCGTCGGCACGATCAGGTTGCCGGCACCATCCCGACCGAGCGTTGCCGGCGCACCGCCGCCCGATGTGAACACATGTTCGAATTCAGCCTCGGTCAGGTTCGCGGAACGGCGGAAGGCCTCGACGACCCGGACCACGCCACGCCGCTTGGCGACATCGCGCATCAACTCGGCGGCCCAGATATCAAGTTGGGCGTCAGGCTGGTCGGCCAGGCGGGCTCGGTATTCGGTGGCGTCAGCCGACAATGCGCTCGCGCCCACACGACCTCCTTGATTGGCGGAGAATTCGACCGTTCAACGTGCCGCGAAAGTATGCCAGAAGAACTCGCGGGGCTGGCCGCTTCAAGCGTGCGAGATCGCGCTCGGGTCCGGGTCGACATGCGGTACGTCCTCGGCTGCCGCTTCGGCCGCCGCTTCGGCTGCCGCTCGTGATCCTTCGGGCCAGTCGTTGAACTGTTCGGTCAACCAGCGTCCGAAGCGGCCGGGAGGCGCTGGATCCGGTGCATCGGCAATGAGATCGAGCAGCGCGGCCGTGGTCGCGGCCGTGAGCCTTGCGACCGCTTCGCTCGTTGGGCGCTCGCCCGTCGGGATCGGGGTGCCGACCCGAACGCGCAGCGTGCGCCGGAACCCAAGCCATGAGAGGCCGTTGAGGGCGACGGGAACCACGGGCACGCCCGCCCTGAGCGCGAAGTACGCGGCGCCGGCCTGAATCGGCAGCAGCTCCCGCTCGCCGACATGGATCCTCCCCTCCCCTGCGATCGCCAGGACACCGCCGGTTTCGAAGACGGCCTGGACCCGGCGGGTCGTCTCGATGAGATCGGTCTTGGCCGGCGTGAACGGGACCGGCGTCGCCGTCCAGTACATCAGCCGGTTCCTGGCCCCGCGACGGAGGTCATCCTCCTTCGGTCCGAACATGTAGAGCCGCGGTCGCAACGGCAGCGTCGCGAACAGCAGGAATGGGTCCATCCAGTTCTGGTGATTGAAGCACAGGAGAGCGGGGCCGGACGGCAGGCGCTCACGCCCTTCGACCCGCAACCGGAACAGGAGGCGCATGAGCAGTCCGACCACGAGTCGGGACACGTAGTAGCGGATGGCGCGATTCCATGCTGGAAGATCCGAGCGCGGAAGGCGCGCTGCTGCCGCCATGTTCCGTCGATCGTCGCGGTCCACGTCAGGGCAACTGGTGCGAAGGGCGTCGGATGACGGACGCCGGGTCGAGGTCGGCGAGCCTGGCCAGCACAAGATCCGCCAGTTCTGCGGCGCCAGGAGCCGGCGGAACGCTCTCGTTCGGGACCAGGACCACGATCATCCCGGCCGCGCGCGCCGCGCGGACACCATTCAGCGAATCCTCGATCACCAGGCACGCCCCGGCTGGAACCCCGAGCTGACGGGCTGCTTCGAGGTACACGTCCGGTGCCGGCTTGCCGTGCTCGACCTCATCGGACGAGACGACGATCGGGACCACCGCGGCCAGGCCGGTCCCATGGAGCGCGGCATCGATGACCGCCCGGTGCGCCGATGAAGCGATCGCAATCGGCCAGTGCTCGGCGATGGCCCGCACCGTGGAGATCGCGCCGTCGATCTCCGGCGCGCCGTCCACGTAGCGCCGAAGGACCCGATCGACGATGTCGACCTCGATCGCCGCATCCTCGGTCGACGGCAGCCCCATCCGCTCGCGCATGATCCGAGCCCAGCCACGCGAGTTGGCGCCCATCACGGCCTGGCTGTCCTCGTGGGTCCAGGTCAGGCCGAGCTGGCGGGCCCATTCGACCCGCTCCTCGTGCCACCAGATCTCCGAGTCCACCAGCACGCCATCGAGATCGAAGATCACCGCGCCGACGGTCGAATCAGGCGCTTCGGCGGCAGCGTGGCCCATTCGCGGAGCCTAGCACCCGATGACATCGATCCGTAACAGGGCCCGATTAGAGTGTGCCCCAGCACAGCACAGGAGATCCCGATGTTCTTTCAGACCCGCAGTCCCGCCATGCCGACCCCCGATGCCGCCCTCCCGGGTCGCCCCGATCCGATCATGGAACCCGGACTTCACCATGTGAGTGGACGCCCGATTGCCGGGCCCTACCCCGATGGCTTCGAGATCGCGGACGTCGCGTTCGGCTGCTTCTGGGGCGCGGAGAAGGTGTTCTGGCAGACACCCGGGGTCTGGGTCACGGCCGTCGGTTACCAGGGCGGCTTCACGCCCAATCCGACGTACCGCGAGGCGTGCTCGGGCAAGACCGGCCATGCCGAGGCGGTCCGCGTCGTGTTCGACCCAACCGTCGTCACGTACCAGGAGCTCCTCAAGCGGTTCTGGGAGGACCACGATCCGACTCAGGGGATGCGTCAGGGCAACGACGTCGGCACCCAGTACCGATCGGCGATCTTCCCGCACTCGGACGCTCAGCGCCGCCTTGCGATCGCATCCCGCGACGCCTACCAGGAGCGGTTGACGGCTTCAGGTTTCGGCCAGATCTCGACCGAGATCACCGATGGCCCGACTCCGGAATTCTTCTTCGCCGAGGACTACCACCAGCAGTACCTGAGCAAGAATCCGGGCGGTTACTGCCCGATCCACTCGACCGGTGTCAAGCTACCGGACGACTTCGTGGTCGCGCCGCTGCAGTACGCGGACTGAGGCTCAGCCTCCCGACTACGGTCCGGCCGCCTTGTCCCGCCAGCTCTTGTTCCTTCGCCCAACTGAGGGCAGGGACGAGTTCGGCTCCCCCGGTGTCTCGTCGTCATCGCATTTCCGCGCCCGCCTGCGGTTCGGCCGACCATCCGGATACGGCGCGAGGTCAATCCCATAAGTCTTGCCGAGGGCTTCAGGGTCGAGGCCGCCGGGAGTAGGTTGACGATAGCTCCCGCTCTGCACCGCGCCGCGAGTGACAGCCGGGTCAGCGGGCAACGGGGTCGTCAGTCCGGGCGCAGCCGCCGCACCATGTTGACCAACTGGATTACGGCATCCGCTGCAATGCCCGCCCGCATCCGAGTCCCGTCGAGGTTGTGCTTTGCCGCTTGTGCCGCCTCGATCGTCGCCCTTCCCAGCGTTGTGAGTTCTCTGCTGCCTACCGTCCCGCACTCATGCTCGATGACGCGCAAGAGCCGGTTCTTAGTTTTGTCAGCGGGTGGCTCAACCTCGCCCGAGTACAGGTGACGCGCAGGGTCGTAGGCCGTGCCGCTGAGCGCCACAAGGACCGCAACCAGATCGTTGCCGATGTTCCGGTAGTCCTGTGGCGTCGTGGCACTGTGGAAGTGGCGCCGCAGTTCCGCCACCTCCATATCCACGTTCGGCCACCCCGTCCGGCTGAGGGGCGACACGGGCGTCACCAACTCGTCGCGCAGGGACTCGTCCTCGATGTTCTCCAATCGCTCCCGGAACGGGCTGAACATGTTGGAAACCATCTCTCGCCGAGCCGCCCAGCTGCCGTACCCGTTGTGGGCCATCCAATATGCATAGAACGACGGGAAGTCCCGGAAGGCAGGCTTCCACTCGACACCCAGACGCTTCGCCAGAGCGGTGAGCGTACGCATCCCCTCCCGCGAGCCCGCGTCGGTGATGTGCTGGTCGCCGCTCGTGCCGTAGAGCAGGAACTCCTGCTGCAAGAGTTCCGCGAGGGCGAGGGCCGCCTCAACGTTGGTGTACTCCGCGACAGGTCTAAGGCGAAGCCGTTCGAGTAGGTCGAAGTCGAGAACATCTCCGTCCTCGTCCACGAAGTAGTCGTGTGGTCGCAAGAAATCATGCCCCCGATCACGGGTCGTGCAGCCGCTAGCGACCCATTGAACCACCCCGAGGGTGACTACCAGGCATCTAGACTGGCGCGCACGCTCAGCCCAGCAATACGCTGACCTGCCTGAGAATCCCGGCGGCTAATACCCGACCCACGCGATCGGCGTCAAGCTGCCGGCGATTTCTTGGTCACGCCGCTGAGGTACGTGAGTAGCTGCGCTAGGAGACAGCCGGGTCCACCACCGCGGACCGGTGGGCCCGGCGAGCGCTCACACCGACGGCCCCGGCGACCGCCGACGGGAGCAGCAGGAAGAGCGCGACCGCTTCGGGCAGCGAATACGCCATCGTGATGGGGTCGGGTCCCGGCGGCGGACATGAGGCGCAGAACGCCCCTTGTGGTGGCGGCAGCATCGCTAGGAACCACCAGAATGCGCCGACTACAAAGGCGAGTGCGCTCGCGATTCGGCGGACAGGTCCTCCTGCGAGCCAAGCTGTCGCCGCCCCAAACACGAGCGCGACGGTCGCACCGCCGACCACGAGGTCGACCCCGACCGCCGTCCACGGCAATCGCCCCATCCAATAGCCGTCAACCAGGGACAGAGCCGGGTTGGCGACGACTTCGCTCAGCGCCTGAAGTAGGAGGGTGATCAGGCCAGCGGCGATCGCCAACAGGCCGACCACGGTTGCCCATCTCGCCGTCCGGAACGCTCTTCCCACAGCCTGAGAGTAGGTCCGACAGTGAGGTGCGTCAACGAGCGGTTCCATCGCCCAATACCCACGTTCACGTCCCCTGGAGAACACAGGGCCGGGAGCCTATTGCCCGACGCAGGCGATCGGCGTGAAGTCGCCGGACGACTTCGTGGACACGCCGCTGCAGTACGTCGACTGACCGTCGCGCCCAATCTCGCGGTTGGCTGCGTCGGCAACTACGAGTCGGGCGCCTCTATCCAATCGCCATCCGGCGCACGTACGAACCGCTTGTCACCGACCACCGCGACCTGTCCCGCGTTCACGTCCACGAATGCGACCAATGAAGGATGGAACCAAGCGGACGTGCCGTCGTCGAAGCCGACGTTTAGGGCGTGGTCGTCACCCGCGTCCCCGATGACCTCAACCCCTATAGCAGACGGCGTCGTGAAGCCATAGCAGGTGCCGGTCCGCCCAGCAAAGCCCCCCGCGATCGTGTCCGGGGAGGCAACTATGAGGACTGTGTCGCCGAGGTCTGCCTGACGCATGCCCACAGGATATGCGCGCGACGCATTGGAGCGGTGGCAGCAGTCCCACTGAGAATCCCGGCGGCTACTGCCCTACCCACGCGACCGGCGTGAAGCTGCCGGACGACTTCGTGGTCACGCCGCTGCAGTACGCGGGCTAGAACCCGACGTCAGGAAACCACGAAACGGTGAGGGCGGTTGGCCTTCACCGTTTCGCTTGCACTGGGTCATTGGACCCGGCGCGTGGTGGTCAGGCGGGGTTGGCCACCTGCTTGAATGCCGGCGCCCTGACCTTCTCGGTCGAGGCTCGTGTCGCCCAGACCAGGCCGAGGCCGGTCAGGACCACGGTCAGGCCGATGAGGGCGAAGAGGGCAGCGATCCCGAAGCCCATCGTGAGGGCCGAGGCGGTGACACTGCCAACGCCGAGCTCGGCGATCAGGGCATGTGCGGTGCCGGTCCAGATCTTCTCGCGTGCCGCAGCCTGGATCGGGTCGGTCCGGTCGAAGCCGGTCCAGTACTTGCCGTCATTCTGGAAGTCATAGGAGCCCGCTGCGACGACGACCTTGCCGTCGACCACGACGTCCTTCGGCAGGACGACAGTCGTGGCGGCATTGAGCGTGTGGTACGAGATCGTGGCCATCTGGTACATGTACTCGCTGGCGGTGTTGACCAGCGGGTCGTTCGGGTTGAGCTCGCTCCTGTCGACCGCGAAGCCCCAGTCGTTCACGAGGAGCGACAGGATCTTGTCGGCACCGGCGGTCTCGCCGCGGTCGACGAGCTGGCCCTGGTCGTTGTAGTTGAGCTTGACGTTCTGCGCGGCGCTGAACGCCTGGAGGGCGGACGCGCCCTGCTGGGTCCTGTACACCGTGTACCCACCGGCCGCGAAGAACACGATGCCGATGAGGACGAGGCCGAAGCCCAGACGCTGAAGACGCTCATTCATGATCCAACCCTCTGTTTCTTATGGTCCGTACTTGTGGACGTCCCTACTGTTGCTCTGGACCACGAGTGAAGGTAGGAGCCAGGTGGACCCTTCGCGGGCCCAGTGGCCCGGGTCCTCGGGAGCCGGATGGCCCTGCCGGTCGGCCTGGGCCTGTCGCGAGGGCAATAGGTTGACCTGCCTGAGAATCCCGGTGGCTATTGCCCGAGCCACGCGACCGGGCTGAAGCTGCCGGACGACTTCGTCGTCACGTCGATGCAATACGTGGACTGAAGTCCGAGCCCGGCGAACCACGGGCGAACTACCCTGTGGGACTCGGCAGTACGTGACTTATGCGTCGGCGCACGCTAGGCTTACATCGGAGGTGCCCTATGACTGTCCAAGCGGCCCTGGAAGAGGCCATGCACCACGAGACCCCGGCCGGCGTGATGAACGCACTTGTCCAACAGGGCGTGTGGATGGCCGACGAAGACTCGATGACGGCGGCGATCCACAACGTGTACTGCGGCATCATGGCCGACCACGCGCAACCGAACGATAAGGATCGCGATCAGGCCCGACAGTTGATTGCCGCCATCGGTCAGTCAATCGGGAGCGGAGCCGAGGTGGCAAAGGGCTGACGGCGCTCGTCTGTGCCCGATACGCTCAAGCAGCATCGCCCAGGACGACCGCGCCTCAGATCCGCCGTCGCACGTCGATAGCCTGACCGGGCTGGAATGCGGCTGTGACACCCGACGGCCGCGAGGACCGGATTACCTTGCTGCGTAGCGCAGAAGGACAACCCCCGACGAGAACGCCATCGTCTCGAGCAGCCTCAACTCCCGGGGCTCGAGGCCGTCGCGACGTGCCCGAAGGCGGCACAAGGCCGCGGTGCCGCGCGGCGACTTGCCGTCTCCCAATCGTAATATGCGGATTTGCCAACCGAGGTTGCGCACGTGTGACGACGAATAGTTGACGGTCATGTCCATCCGTGATCTACTACGGACCCAACAGTCGGAATCTTGGGCGCGGCGAGTCCTCGGCTGGAGAATCGTTGCCCCGCCAAATAAAGGGGGACGGAGTGTCGAAACTGCATGTGACTGCCAGCGTGATCGGATTGGTCGCCCTCATCTTGCCTGCTCCCACAGTCCTCGCGGCGTAGGCCCCGACGGGATTGACCGACAGGCAACTATCGAGCATCCTCAATGCGATGCCCGCCGACGAACGAGCGGAGAGGGAGAAGTACTTCCTCGACTCCCGCTATGTCATCCTCTCATACGCCCAAATTTGGGAGGCGGCCGATGGCTCCGGGAGCGTTACGCAACTGACAACCGTCGGCTCTACCCAGCGGATTGAACGTGGGTCGATGCCAGGACGTCAGTCGAAGCCTATCGAGCAGGCGTCCAGTTCCTACGTCTTCAACGGCCTGTACATTTCGATCGCGGTCGCTTGGGACACAAGCATCAAGTTCGAGTATCGCTACGACATTCAAACCAACTTCGATTGGCAGGGCTCGACGAATCCGTGGAACGGCGTTCTTGGCGACGACGGCATAGCGATCTATTGGGGAAACAACTTGGCTCTCTTGAGCGATTTCTTTTGGGGCAAGTACCGCGATGGAACGAATCTGATGGATGTCTCGCGTGAGGAAGCGCCGCCGAATTCCGGCGTGGGCTGGAAGTTCTGGGAGGCTAAGAACAACTGTTGTTCCGTAGCCGACTTTGGCTGGCTCACGGCCACTGTGGCTAAAGCGAACTTTACCAACACGATTACCAACTTCACCGTTAAATACATCCACTCGTGGGCGAACCTGAGTTACGGCTTCTCATGGGGCATCGGGCCGTCAGTGAGCTTCTCGCCGGGGAATTCGACCCAAGCTATCTCCACCTATACGAACGTCCGGACATGAGACTCGCCACGTGGGCGTTGATCGGCCTGCTCGTCGCCGGCTGCGGCGTCCTGGGACCAACCGTAGCGCCCGCGTGGCGACTCGCGCCAAAACTCCAAACACCGGACGGTATCGTCGGGGTCTTTAGAGATGCGGACGGTGTCCACCTTGTCCTTGGGGACCAAGACACTGGGGGTCAACGTGATGGCGCGGACGGCGAGACACTTCCAACAATTCATCTATTCAGCACGAGCGGCCAAACCGGCCGAACTTATAACTCCTTCGTATTCGGACTTGCCCCTCCCGGCGCAACCAGCGTGAAGCTCACGACACTCGACGGCATCGGGGGAGAGGTCGAAGGAGGCCTCTATCTGATTGCCCTTCGGGAAAAGGACATCCTGCCGAACAAGTTGAACTGGGCATTCTTGTCCGAGAGCGGCCTCATAATCAGCGAGGGGGCCAACGTTACGCCGTAGCGCCATGATGATGGACGGGCCTGGACTCCGCAACGAGCGCAGCCCTGGACGGGGGCAGCAGCCTCCGGGTGGCGAAGCTCGGCCTCCTGCCCTGGGAGGCCATCCTGAAGCCGAGCCGCCAACTTGTGTCGCGCCTCCAACCCGGCGTTTCCTGAGCGCGAGCAGCGATCCGCCGGCCGTTACTTCGCGATCTCCCAGATGTGTCCGCCCGGATCGATGAAGCTGGCCGTTCGGACGCCCCACGGCCGGTCCATCGGGCCGTTGAGCAGGCGAACACCGCGCGAGACCAACACAGCGCAGCGCGCGTCGACATCGTCGACATCGATCGTCAGCTGGAGCCGGGATCCGCTGTTCGCGGGCGCGACGATCGCCGGATCGATCAGCTCGCCGGCCGCGGCGGAAGCGAGAAGGTTCACGAGCGTCGACCCGAACCGAAACACCACCGACTCACCATCCTCGTAGTGGACGAGCAGCTCGAAGACATCGAGGTAGAACTGCTTCGCGGCTGCGAGGTCATTGACGAACAGCGTCAGTGCACCGATGCCTTTAGCCCAGCCCTTCGTGGCCGGATCGACCATTGCCGCCCTCCCGATTGACCTGCCGGAACGGGTCCATCGTCGCACGCAAGGCGCGACTGGGCGAAGTCGCGCCCGAGCGCCGCGGGATGTGCCTGGATCGGGCCGCCGTCTTGCGCCTCATCTAGACTGGCGCGATGCCAGCGTCCTCCGAGCCCACGACGACGCCCGGTCCCTCGATGTGGCTGGTCAGGCATGGCGAGACCGAATGGGCACGAACGGGTCGCCACACGGGCCTGACCGACATCCCGCTCACCGCGATCGGCCGACAGCAGGCGCTCGACCTGGCGCCCCGGCTGGCGGGTCATGTATTCGCCGCGGTCGTCTCGAGCCCGCTCTCGAGGGCGCTGGACACGGCGCGACTTGCCGGGTTCGCCGACCGCGTCCGGGTCGATCCCGACCTCGTCGAGTGGAACTACGGCGACGACGAGGGCCGGACGACGCTCGAGATCCGGGCCGACCGACCGGCCTGGACGATCTGGTCCCAGGGCCCGGCCGGTGGTGAGCTCATCGACGCGGTTGCGGCGCGCGTCGATCGCGTGATCGTGCGGGCGCGGGCGATCGACGGCATCACGCTCTGTTTCGCCCACGGCCACCTGCTGCGAATCCTCGGGGCGCGCTGGATCGGCCTGCCGGCGACCGGAGGAGGCTCACTGGCGCTGGACACCGCGACGATCTCGATCCTTGGCTGGGATCGGGACGCGCCCGCGATCCGGCGCTGGAACGATGGGGTCGATCTCGACTGACGACCGTCGCGTCGGGTCGATCGGGGTCAGGGACCGGCAGTAGCCGCGGCCGCTGGATTGCTCGGCTCGTGGACGAGGACCAGTGATACTGCGGCAAGGACCATGAACCCCACCGCCACCAGGAGTGCGCTGTCGATGCCGGCTTCCTGCCAGATCCCGGAGGCAAGCGTCGCGCCCACCACAACGCCGAGGTTCGACAGGGCCGTGACGAGGCCGAACGACCGCCCACGGCGACCGCCGTCGGTCGCCAGGGTCATGAGGGCGAACCACGAGGACTGTGCCGCCGCCAGTCCCCCGCCCGCGCCGACGGCGGTTGCGAAAACGACCCACACCGGGGCGTGCGCAATGAGCGACCCGAGGTTGGCGATCACCAGGATCGAGCCCACTGCGATCATCCGTCGCCGACCAGACCGATCCGCAATCCGGCTGAGCCATGGACCGAGGACGATCGATCCCAGCCCGAACATCGCGAAGATCAGGGTGACCTGGTTGATCGGCATGCCGAGTTCGTCCTTGGCAAACGGCGCGAACGTCGTGATCCAACCTCCGAATGCCGCGTTGAAGCCGAGGTTCCAGAGGGCAAGCGCGACGAGCGGTCGTACGGCCGAGGCGCGCGCGGTCGCCCGAGCCCGTCTCGTGGCGATGACCACGGGCCCCTGATCGATGACGTTCGTGACGGTGATGGAAGGGACCGGCGAGGGAGCTGGCCCGCCCGCCGACGGCGCATCGGGCTCGGCGGGCAAGAACAGGACCGCGGCAACGCCCGCCGCCAGCGCCGTGATCCCGACCACGATGAATGGCACTCGGAGGTCGGCAAGCGCCAGGAATCCGCCGATCACCGGCCCCGTGACGGAGCCCGCTGCACCAGCGGCCGACAGGATCCCGTTCGTGAATGCGAGGCGAGCGCGATCCGCGACCCGCGCGACGTACAGGCGCTCGGCGATGATCGAGAGTCCGCCGCCGAACCCGGCCATCCCGCGAAACGCGATGAGGGGGATGGCGCTCTGGGCCGTGGCGATGAGGAAGTTCGCGACGGCATAGGCCACCTGGCCGAGTGGCAGCTGGCGACGGGGCGAGATCCGCCGGCTGAGAACGCCCGAACCAAGCTGGCCCACGGTCACGGTCACGGCAAAGATGCTGACCATCAGACCGAGCTCACGAGGCGATGCTCCCAGTTGGATGGCAAAGATCGGGAGGAGCGGCAGCATGATCGACACGCCGGTCTGGGAGATGAATGAGATCGCGGCGAGCGTCAGGATCGAGCGATCCATTTCCCGAATCGCGGTCGTCAGGGATCCATTGAGGAGACGCACTCGCGCAGGGTACGCGAACCGGTCGGGCCGGCGCGGACCGCTCCAGCGGGATCAGGAACGGTCAGGCCGGCGCGGACCGGTCAGGTCGGCGCGGACCGTCAGGTCGGCGCCGACCGCTCGAGCGGGATCTGGACCGTAAATCTTGCGCCGCTCGGCTCACGGTTCGCGACGTCAATCGTCCCGTCGTGCCCATCGATGATCCAGGCGGCAATTGCCAGTCCCAGCCCGGAGCCACCATCCGGCGCCCCCGCGCCGCGCCAGAATCGCTCGAACACGTGTGGCAGGTCTACCTCGGCGATGCCCGATCCTTCATCCTCGACCACGAGCACCCCATTCGCACCCTCGGCGCGGATGGACACCCGGACCAGACCGCCGGTCAGGCTGTGCCGGATGGCATTGTCAACGAGGATGAGAACGAGCTGTCGGATGCGTGCTGGGTCCCCGCTGATCATCGCCGGCGCCGGATCAACTTCGATCCGCACATCGCGATGGGCTGCCGCCACGACCAGGGATGAGGAGCCTTCCGCGACAACATCGCCCAGGTCCATCGGCTGGCGCTCGAGCGGAACCGCACCCGAGTCACTCCTCGCAAGCAGGAGCAGGTCCTCGACCAGATGGGTCAGGTTGTCGACCTCGGCGTCGATGTCATCGAGGGCATCTCCGACCTGGTTGACGGGCGCTTCCGGATGACGCCGCAGGAGATCCAGCGAAGCTCGGACCACGGTCAGCGGGGTGCGGAGTTCGTGGCTGGCGTCCGCCGCAAATTCCCTCTGGCGACGAAGCGCGCTTCGCTGGGCCACGAGGGAGGCGCGAATCGGCACGAGCGCACGCCTCGAGTAGACGGCTCCGACGCCCGCCGCCACCAGAAGCACGACCACGCCGCCCCCGAAGAGCACCACGACCAGTACGGTGAGCGTCCGTTCCTCGGCCGTTCGATCCTGGAAGATCTGCACGTACACCGGCCCGATCTGGCTGTTCACCGACGTCGTGAGGACACGAACGGGCGTTCCGGCGATCGAGCCGAGTCGAACGTCGCGGCCCGATGAGACGGCGGCGGCGAGTGACCCGGTGTCTGGTTGCCTGAGCGGCGCCGGCAGGGATCGCGGGAGGATCAGCTTCCCGTCGGCGGAGAGCACGAGGGCGAAGGTGCCCGACGTGCCACCGCCGAATTGCACGCCCGTCTGGACGTCGTCGCCGTCCGGTCGACCGCCCGGGCCCTCGATGATGTGGCGCAGCGCGCCGGCGCGGTTGTCGAGCTGGTTCTCGCCGGTGGTTTCGAGGCTCTGGTTGACCGCGGCGTACAAGGTGATGCCGAGCAGGACCAGGACCACGAGGGTGGTCCCGGCGGCCCACAGGACGAGGCGTCTCCCGACGCCCGCGATCATGCGTTCGTCGCCGGCCACCGCCGCGGCCTCGGCGGCATCAACGACGCCGAGCGGCGTGCCGTCAGGCATCGCTCAACCGGTAGCCGACCCCGCGGACCGTCTCGATCCTCGATCCGGCGGCGCCGAGCTTGGTGCGCAGGTAGTGGACGTAGGCGTCGACAGCGTTGGGGGTCACGGCCGCACTGTAGGGCCACGCCTGATCGAGCAGCTGGTCACGGGTCAGGGCCTGGCCCGGGTGGCGCAGGAAGCACTCCAGAAGGGCAAATTCCCGAGGACTCAGGTCGACGACCGAGCCATCGATCGTGACGCGTCGAC
This sequence comes from Chloroflexota bacterium, assembly GCA_031369685.1. GTDB lineage: Bacteria > Chloroflexota > Limnocylindria > Limnocylindrales > CSP1-4 > UBA5189. The sequence continues at coordinate 13,186 of JANMPD010000111.1, forward strand.
TTGCCTCGTCGAGGGCGATCGGCCCGACCTCGAGGCGTGCGTCCGGGCGCCGTGGACCGGGTTCCGAACGCCGGCTCAGGGCTCGCAGTCGCGCGGCGAGTTCTTCATATGCAAAGGGCTTGACCAGGTAGTCATCGGCTCCCGCATCGAGTCCTGCCACCCGATCGCGCACGGTATCGCGGGCGGTCAGCATCAGGATTGCCGTCTCGACGCCCTGGGAGCGAAGCCGGCGGGCGACTTCGATGCCGCTGATATCCGGCAGGCCCACATCGAGGATGACGACCTCGATACCCTCGGACTCAGCCAGTTCGATGCCCGTTTCACCGTCGGTCGCGACATCCACGACATGCCGATCCTCCTCGAGCAGGCGCTTCAGCACCCGGCCGAGTCGTGGGTCGTCTTCGATGACGAGGATGTGCATCCTGGATCTGACTCCGATACGTGACGGCCAGCCCGCGGGTCCGGCCCGGGATCTACCTTGGCCCTGCGAGCCTCGATCGTAGCGGTCAAGCAACCCATGAGGCTCGTGTCTGATCTCAGGAGAGCGCCATTCCATGAGATTCTTCTGAGAATTGAGCCGGTTCGACGGGCTCGCCGATCCGATACCGATCAATCACCGATGTCCACACCACCTGGTCGTCATTGGTGATGGCCAGCGCTCCGTAGCCCGGTCGCTGATCGACCCAGCTGAGACCATCCAGGCCCATCACGAAACCCGCCGTGGCATAGGCATCGGCCCACGTCAGATCGGGGCCGACGACGCTGACGCTCTTGAGACCCTTTGCTGCCTGACCGGTCCGCGGGTCTCGCAGGTGGGCCCCGCGCTCGTACAGGCCTGACGTCGCAAGCGCCCCATTCCGCATTGCCAGCACAGACGCGACCTGATCGGCGAACAACGGATGGCGGATACCGATCCGCCAGGCCTGACCCGGAGCCGGTTCGCCACGTGCCACGAGATCACCGCCGGCGATCATGAGCAGGTTGGCGCCACCACTGGCTTCGAGTTCGCGCACGGCCTCCTCGACCGCCCAACCCTTGACCAGCGCACTGGGGTCGGCCACCCCGTCGGGCCGATGGCGCCGAGCGTCGAACGCCCCGTCAGTCTGCCGAGCCAGATCGTCGCAGGCCGCGAGTGCCCACCGAACATCCATGCTCAGATCCTCCTCGCTCACCGATCCCTCGGCGAGGCGCGAGAGCTCACTGTCCGACCGGTAGAGGCTGAACCTGCTGTCGATGTCGTGGAGGATGGCGAGCGCCCGGTCGATGGCCTCGTCGGC
>JANMPD010000121.1:0-14398 GCA_031369685.1 Chloroflexota bacterium
GCTGCATCTCGAGAATCAGCGCCTGCTCCTCAACATCCTGCCCGAGGCAATTGCGGATCGATTGCGTGCAGGCGAGAAGCTCATCGCCGACCGGTTCGACGACGTGACCTTGCTGTTCGCGGACATCGTCGGGTTCACGGCCATGTCCAGCGCGATGTCGCCGCATGAGCTGGTCGGGGTCCTGAACGAGATTTTTACGGTCTTCGATGATCTGGTTGAGCGGCATGAACTCGAGAAGGTCAAGACCATCGGCGATGCGTACATGGTCATCGGCGGCCTGCTTGATACCTCGGCGGACCATACGGAGCGGGTCGCCAACCTGGCCCTCGACCTGTCGGCTCGTCTGGAGGAGATCGAGGCGGCCTCGCGGCTCGGGGTCCAGTTCCGGATCGGGATCAACTGCGGGCCGGTGGTGGCCGGCGTGATCGGGACCAAGAAGTTCATTTACGATGTCTGGGGCGACACGGTCAATCTCGCCGCGCGGATGGAATCGCTCGGGGTTCCGGGGCGGATCCAGGTGTCGGGGGCGGTTGAGGAACGACTTCGCGGCCGATACGAACTCGAGGCTCGGGGCCTCATCGACGTCAAGGGCAAGGGCAGCCTGCCGGCGTGGTTTCTCGTGGGAGGGCCTGGCCAAACGCGCCTACGCCGGCGCGAACCGCGCCGACAGGCCTTGGCGGACAACCAACGCGGCGGCGATGGGGGCCCGAGCATCGGAGCGGACGACGCTCGCCGATAGCGCGACGGGGCGGGCGGGGCGGCGAGGCGTGCTCGCGCTGATCCCGGCCCATGACGAGGCGCCGCGCATAGGCGCAGTCATCCGTGGCGCGTTGCCCCATCTGCCGGTCCTCGTCGTGGACGACGGTTCGACCGACGCGACCGCGACCGAGGCAGGGGCCGCCGGCGCCGTGGTGCTGTCGCAGCATCCGAACCAGGGCAAGGGCGCCGCGTTGCGTGCTGGCTTCGCGCGGGCGCTCACGGACGGGGCCCGGGCGGTGGTCACCCTCGACGCCGACGGCCAGCACGATCCGGCGGAGCTGCCACGGTTCATCGAGGCGGAAGCGGCACAGCCGGGCGAGCTCATCGTGGGTCGGCGCGACTTCGGCCGGATGCCGTTGGTCCGCCGGACGTCGAACTGGCTCGGAACGCTGTTACTGTCCGCCGCGGTCGGTCGCTGGATCCCGGATAACCAATCCGGCTACCGCCTGGTCGGGCCCCGACTCATGGCCGCCATGCTGGACAGCTGCGAGGACGGCTTCGCCTTCGAGGTCGAGATGATCGCCGTCTGCATGCGCGAGGGCTGGCCCATCCGCTGGGTCCCGATTTCCACGATCTACGGCGACGAACGGAGCCACATCCGGCCGCTCCAGCACCTCCGCGAGTTCATCGGCGTCGCGTGGCGGGCACGGCGGATCGTTCGCAGCCGGGCTGACACCCGCCGGTGACGGCGCGCGCGCCCCGGCGCCGAAATCGAGCCCGTTTCTGCCAGATCGGCGCCAGGCGGGTATTGGTCACGCCGAATCGATGATCTCGGTCGTTTTCGGCTGGCCGAGGCGACCGAAATGTACCGGTGGGAGCGTGCGGCGGGATGAATTCTTGGCACGTCGAGTCTGATCGAGGTCGACGGCCCGACTAGTACCCGTGTGGTGGGTATCTGACAATTTCGGCGGTTCGGGGCCCGGCGGTTCGGGGCCCGGCGGTTCGGGCCCGCCGATCCGCTAAGATGCGCGGCGCACTCGTAGAGGATGCACCGGCCCGGCGCGGACTATTCGTAGACGAAGATGGCGCGGATCGTTGCGCAGACCCTCCAGCCGTGCCAGTTGTCGTCCAGATAGTCTGTGATGTCTTCATCGGACGAGGCGATGACATTGGCTCGCGCGTCAAGAACTCGCCAGGTTGCGCCGTCGAATCGAGCCGTGAAACCAGGCGGCCAGAAGATTCGGAGCGGATCGCCAACCGGCCGCCGCGCCACGGTCGTTCCATCCTGGACCTCGATCACGATCGGGCCGTCCCATTGCACACCGGCGCAACCGTCCAGTGGACCCGTCGTGGGTAGCGCGATGGAGACGACCGTTGGAGCCGGCTCGGACGTCGGAGCGATTGTTACGCAACCGGCGAGGCCGATCGCGAGGAGACTCGCAACAAGGTGTCGCATCAGCCGTTCGGCACGCGCTGAGGAGTGAGGTCCGTCACGACGATGTTGGCGGCCGGGATCGCCCGATCGAAGGAGAGGTCGACGACATAGCCCGCCAGGACCTGCTCGTTGCACCGGCCTGCGCCCCCGAGTTCGGACGAGACCACGTCTATCGAAACAGGTTCCGTGGCGTGAATCGTGATCGTGGCGGTCTCAAGACAAGGCCCGGCACCCCACGAGATCCGAAGCATCGAGGGATCGGCCGATGGGTTCGACGCCGACGGGACGCCGGCGTCCAGCAGGGCGGGGTTCGCGGGCACGCTGGCCGTTCGAAGCCAACCCGTGCCGTGGATGACGGATACGACCGCGTTTGGCCCGAACCGAGTTCGAACGTCTGCCGTGACCACGCCCGGTCCGCATGCATCGAGGGCGAGAGCCGTCATCACAACGGTTCCAATGAACCGACGCGTGATCACGTTGTGTACAGCGCGGAGGCTGAACCGGTCACTGGGGTGACACGGCACAGCGCTCAGTCGAGCTTGAGCTGGGGCAGGACTTCGCGGCCGAAGACCTCGATGAATTCGGCCTGGTTGCGGCCGACGTTGTGGAGATGGACCTCGTCGAATCCCATGTCCAGGTAATGCTGGATGTTGGCGGCATGGGCGGCGAGATCGGAGGTCATCAGGACGCGGTTCTTGAAGTCGTCCGGGCCGACCATCTTCGCCATCGCAGCGAAGTCCTCGGGGTTCTTGATGTCCTGCTTCGGGAAGGGCATGCCGCCGTTCGGCCACTCGAGGACCGCCTGGTCGATGGCCTCCTGGTCGGTCCGGGCCCACGACACGTGGATCTGGAGGAGCTTCGGCGAGCGGGACGGGTCCTTGCCGGCCTCCCTGGCGCCTTCTTCGAACTTTGCCCAGAGCATCCCGATCTTCTCGTCCGCGGCGCCGACCGTGATGATCCCGTCCGCGTACTTGCCGGTCTTCTTCGCGTTGATCGGACCGGCGGTCGCCACGTAGATCGGGACAGGCTGCTCGGGGCGCGTGTAGAGCTTCGCGCTCTCGAGCACGAAGTACTCGCCCTTGTGCTTCACGACGTTGCCGGTGAACAGCTTGTTGATGATCTCGATGCTCTCGAACAGCATCGCGCTCCGGACGCCGATTTCCGGCCAGACGCCACCGACGACGTGCTCGTTCAGCGCCTCACCCGCACCGAGCCCGAGGTAGAACCGGCCCGGGAACATCGCCCCGAGCGTGGCCGCCGCGTGGGCGATGACCGCCGGGTGATACCGAAAACCGGGGCAGGTCACGGCGGTCCCGAACGGCAGCGACGTCCGAACGCCGAGCGCACCCATGAACGACCACGCGAAGGCGCTCTGGCCCTGCTGCGGAGTCCACGGGTGGAAGTGCTCGCTGACCATGAACCCGGCCTCGAAGCCGGCGGCCTCGGCCTGGGCGCACCAGTCGAGCAGGTCCGTGGGATGGAACTGTTCGAGCATCGCCGCGTAGCCGATCTTCGCCATGGTGCTGTTCTCCTGCTCCGGGGCGGACCCGGGTCGCGATTGCTGCCGCGTCGTGGCCGAAGCGGCCCACGTCCCTGCCTCCGTCCATGGTACGAGTCGGCCGCCGTTGCGCCTTCGTGCCACCATGACGATGGCATGGACATCGAGCTCTTCACGACGCCGGGCCTCGGCGACACCTCGTACCTGATCGCGAGCGATGGCGAGGCCGCGCTCGTCGATCCGCAGCGGGACGCCTGGCGATTCATGGCCGTCGCGGAGCAGCGCGGTTGGCGCGTTCGCCATGTCCTCGAGACGCACGTCCACAACGACTACCTGTCCGGGGCGCTCGAAGCGCGGGCAGCGACCGGCGCCCGGATCACGGCACCCGCGCGCGGCGGCTACGCCTTCGACCACGACGGGGCCGACGAAGGCACCGAGATCGAAGTCGGCGGGTTGCGCCTGCGGGCGATGGCCACGCCAGGGCATACGCCCGAGCACCTGGCGTGGGCGATCCACGCGGCCGACGATGGGGCGGGCGCGCCGCCGAGCGGGGTGTTCACGGGCGGGTCGCTGCTCGTCGGGACGGCCGGCCGGACCGACCTCCTCGGGGAGGATCGGATCGCGGAGCTCACGAAACTCCAGGCGGCCACGCTCCGACGTCTCGCGGCTCTCCCGCCCGAGGTCCGGGTCCTGCCGACCCATGGCGCCGGCAGCTTCTGCAGCGTCGGTCCGGCCGCCGCGACCTCGGCCTCCACGATCGGCGCCGAGCGACTCGCAAATCCGGTGGTGCTGGCGCTCGATAGGGGCGATTTCGCCGATGCGCTCCTGGGCGGCCTCGGGCGCTTTCCGGACTACTACGCCCGGATGGCCCCGCTGAATCGGGCCGGTCCGCGGGTTCTGGGCTCTTCGCCACGCGTGGCTGCACTCAGCGCGGATGCGTTTGCCTCCGGCGTGGGCACGGGCACGACGGTCGTGGACGGGCGCGATCGCAACGCCTTCGCGGCCGGGCATGTGCCCGGCTCGCTCAACATCGAGCTGGACGACAGTTTCGCGGCCTATGTCGGCTGGCTCGTGCCGTTCGATGCGCCGATCTTGCTGGTCCTGCCGGACCCCATCGCCGAGGCCACGGCCGAGACGACCCACCAGCTGTTGCGGATCGGGTATGAGCACGTGGCCGGCGTCCTCGACGGCGGCATCGAGGCCTGGGCAGCGTCCGGACGACCAACGCGCACCTACCCGACGACATCCATCGAGACCCTCTACGACGACACGCGGCGCGGCATCCGGGCCGATCTCCTCGATGTTCGCCAGCCGGTCGAGTGGCGGGACGATGGCACGATCCCCCGAGCCCGCACGATCTTCGTCGTGGACCTGCCGGGGCGACTCGCCGAGCTGCCGAGCGACCGCGAGATCACCGTCCTGTGCAGGGCCGGCAGTCGCGCGGCCATCGCAGCGAGCATCCTCGATGGCGCCGACATCCCCGTTCGCCTCGTGGCAAGCGGCGGGGCGACCGGCTGGGCGGAGCGATTCGCCGCGCTCGAGGCCACCACGACGACATCCACTCCCAGCTGACAGGACCGCCCAATGACCCGCCAACTCGCCGAGTTCCCCGCTCCGGGCACGCGCCCGCCTCGCAAGATGCCACCCGCGCTCCGAGACCCGCTCCGGACGGCGACGCTCGTCGGGGTTGCGATGCTGGTCGTCGGGGCGCTGCTGCCGTGGATCCACGCCTTCCGACCCGGCACCGGCTGGTTCGACGTCAGTGGCTTCGAGCAGGCGGGCGACGGAGGGATCGTGCTCGAGCTGGCAATCCTTGCGGGCGCTCTCGTCTGGAGCAACCGGGCTTGGAACAGCCGCATGGCACTCGTCGTCGCGGCACCGACCGTGCTGGCCGTCACGTGCCTCGCGATCATGCGCGTGTCCTATGAGATGGGCCAGACGTTCCTCCGCCTGCTGGCCAATGCGGGTGGGCAGGGCACGTACCAGATCGGATTCTGGCTGACCATCCTCGGGCGAATCGTCACCGCCGTTGCCGGGGCCATCGCCATCTGGCGCGCACGCGGGCGCCTGCACTTCAGCCTCGGTGGCGCGGGGCGGATCATCGCGGGTGCCGTTGGCGCGGTCGTGGGCGGTGCCGGCGGGTTCATCGTCGGATCGCAGATTGCCGGCCTGCTGACGCAGGACAGCGTGGTTGGTGCTTCTGCGATCCTCATCACGCTCGCGTTCGCGCTGATGTTCGTCGGGGCATGGCTGGGCGGCACCATCGCGCTCGCAGGGCTCCGCGCTCTCCAGCGACCGTGACCTCGCGCGGCCGTCAATCGGCGATTCGCCGGCTCGCTACAAACTTGCCCGCCGGGCCGGACTACCCCGCGTCAGATGACGATCGTCGAACCGTTCGGATCCTCGGCCTCGAACTCCCCGTTCGAGCCTCGACCGCGATCGTCGTGATGACGCTCGTCGTTCTGTTCGATTTTTCACGAACGTTCATACCTGCCGAGATCCAGGAGCTCGGGCGCGTCGCCGAAGCCCTGCGTTATCAGGCCCTCGAACGCGTGATCCTGTTCGGGCTGGTGCCGGGACTGGTCGTGCTCGTCGCCTTCCGCGATCGCCTCACCAACTACGGCCTCGGGCTCGGAGATTGGCGTTGGGGCCTCGGCCTGGCCATTGCCGGTGGTGCGCTGATGACGCCGATCGTGCTCGCCGTGGGATCGAACGCACAGTTCAGCGCCTACTACGGGGTATCCGCCGCGCCGGTCGGCGACCTGCTCGTGACGCACCTCCTCGACCTCATCCCATCCGAGTTCGTGATCCGTGGCTTCCTGATGTTCACGCTGATCCGCGCGATGGGGCCGCTCGGTGTCGTGGTCGCCCAGCTCCCGTTCGTGTTCGTCCACCTCGGCAAGCCCGAGATCGAGCTGTTCTCGACCCTCGCCGGCGGCATGGTCTTCGGCTGGCTGAACTGGCGCACCGCCTCCGTCTGGTGGAGCGCCCTCGCCCACGTCTACATCCTCACGCTCATCGTCACCGTCGCAGGAGCTGGGCGAACGGGCTGAGGTGGGCGGCGCCGGCTGGCTGAGCGGGCCTACGCGGCGGCGACCTCAGCGCGCCTCCGAGGCCGGGAGCACCTCAACCGATATCGGGACTCTCGGCCATGCGCGATCGGTGGTGATGATCCGGTCGGCACCGTGCACGAGCGCCGTTGCGACCACCAGCGCGTCAGGAAGCCGCATGGCGGTCCCGTGCGTGGCCCGCAGTGGGGCCGCCCGTGCCGCGATGGACCGGTCGGCCGGTTCAACGCGTGCCGGGAGCGCGTCGAGCAACTCGTCGACCACGGCGACCGCTCCTGGCCCGCGCCGACTCGGCGCCACGAGGCACTCGGCATACGCAGACGCCGGAAGCATCAGGACGTCTCCCTGCTTCAGAGCATCGCGAACCGATGTGATGGCGGCGGCGTGGTGAACGTCGGAGGCGTCGAGGAGGGCAATCACGACCCCGGCATCGAGGACGGTCAGTCCCACTCGCGCCGGAACTCCTCGAGCTCGTCTGGGCCGTAGACGCCGGTTAAAGCGCCCGCATATTCCGTCACCGGGTCGACGTGGCGTACGAGGAGCACCTCACCCGGTCCCCGCACTTCGGCATGCAGGATGTCCCCCGTTCGAATGCCGGCTCGCTCCAGGGCGTCGAGGGGGAGGGTGACCTGATGTTTGGCGCTCACGCGTGTGTAGCCTCGTCGCCTGTTCTTTACTCGTCCCGTCATGAGTCAAGGTTAAATCGTATCGACCCCGGTGGCAAGCCCCTGTCTGGATGCGCTCACGCCCATGCCCGGTTCGCGGCTTCGGTCACATTGACGGTGTGATACCGCGTGGTATCATTCTCCGATGCCGATGACCCTCCGACTGACTGCCGAGGAGACCGAGGCGCTTCGCGAGACGGCGCGCCGGGAGCACCGCTCGATGCAAGACGTAGCACGAACCGCCATCGGGGACTACGTTTCGCGCCGAAATCGGCGACGTGATGCCTACATCGAGACGATCGTCCAGGAGGATGCCGAGCTTCTGCGACGGCTCGGGGGCTAGTGACCGAGCACCTCGAACTCGACGATTTGCTCATCGTTGCCGAGCGTGTCCTCGGCCGAGCCCCGCAGGTTCAGGACATCGGGATCCTCGAGGCCGCCGTGGCGCGGTCCCGGGCATCGATCTACGGCGAGGATGCGTACCCAGATCTTGGCACCAAGGCGGCGGCGCTGCTTCATTCCATCGTTACGGGCCACGCCCTCATCGACGGCAACAAGCGCCTCGGCTGGGTCGGCACTCGCCTGTTCTACCGATTGAACGGCCGCGACCTGCGACTACCGCTCGATGACGCATTCGACCTGGTGATGGCCGTGGCCGACGGCTCCCTCCGTGACGTCCCGGCCATCGCTGCCCGACTTCGGCTCGGCGTCTCGGACTTCAACGACCTAGACTGATGCCGTAGAAGCGGACGTTCTGCCCGCTGCCGGTCCAGTCCAGGCGGTGCTCGCCGGTCCAGTCGTTCCCGATGCTCGTGATCACGACCCCGGTCTGGTCATTGACGGTCTGCGCGATGGCGGTGGTCTGGCCCACGTAGCGGAACCGGGTCCGGGTCGTGCCGTCGTCGGCGAGGCGGAGTCGATCGAGCGGATCATAGGTATAGGAGGCGAGGGTGGCGGCACCGGTCGGCGGCAGGACCCTGGTCAGGCGCCCGAGGCTGTCCCACGCCAGGCGCTGTCCAGGCCGGAACGTCAGCCGACCGTCGGCATCGGCGGTGTAGGTGCCCCCGGTACTGTCGGCGGTGAGGCGGTTGGCGTCGTCGAAGGTGTACGTGGTGGCCGCCGCTGCGCCGACCTGGACGGAGCTCCGGTTCGGGGTGGCCTGCCAGCCATACGCCGTGGTCGTGCCCGAGTGGGTATAGGCCGCCAGGGTTAGAATCCGGCCGATGGTCACGTCTCGAACGGGAAACATGCGTCTCGGTACGCGGCTCGCGCTGGCGATGGCGTGTGTCGCTCTTACGACGATGTCATGCCGTCCGGGCGACCAACTCCATTTGTTCGCACTTTCGATCCACAACTTGAGCGACTCTGATCTTCGACTGCGCGTGAACACTGCCGGCGGCGGGCCAGAACCTGAGTTTGACATTCTCGCTCCAGCCCATGGGCCACTCCTCGAAACACCGCCTGACGCCATGGATTTGCGCGTCGATGGCTCGGCGGAGCCGGTTGTCGTGTCGATCTTCACGAAGGACTGTGTACTGATTGCGACGTTGACCGTTGGGGCCGGACGCACGTTGATCGAAGTGCAACCTGATCTGACCCCCGTAACGAGGTCGGTCGGAGAGACCGCTCTCGGAGCAGCTGGCCCAGACCTTGCGCTTGCCTGTTGAGCGTATGGGAGAGTCCACGCTGCCGTATCGCAGGCGCATTTCCTCACTGGGACGCGCAGGCGTCATTCGGCTCAAAAACGACCTCGTCGGGCGAGAGGTTCGGTTTGACCGATACGGTCACCTCCGGCCTCGCACCAAGCAATTGGGTAATCGTCACGATCGACGACACGGCGGGAACCTCGCCGCGAAAGAGTTCGAGACAGCCGTCCGGATCGATAACGATGATGGTGCGCGGGAGTTCGGGGGGACCCTCACTCTGCACCATTTGCCATAGGTCATCGAAGTGCGGGACGAGCCAGCCCACCGTTCCCGAGCCGGTCTCAAGGCGCACGATGAGATCCTTCTCTGCGTCGTTTAGGGCAGCAAAGATCCATCCCACGCGTCCTCCCCCGCAGCTGGTGAATGCCCCGGCAACTATCGCTGCCAGGACGACCGACGCGAGGCGGCGGTTTCGACTAGCCACGCAGCCTCGCCTGGACTTCGTTTAGGTCAGGGTCCGCTCGGTAGATCCACATCGAATTGCGAATGGCGGCACCGACGCTCCACGCGCCGAGTTGCCCATGAAACCTGTCCCAAAGCTCAATGCCGATGTCGACGCTTCGTCGATCGGATGGCGTATCAACGCCCCCCGCGATGATGCCCCCGAGGCGCAGGAGATCAGCGGGGATGCCATGGGCTCGGCCCACGTATCCATAGTGGACGTTTCCCCACACGTCGTAATACAAGCTCTCCGGCGCGGGATCGCCCTGGATGGCCATGTGGAAGCCGCGCCCCTCGCCCCAGTCTCTTCGCAGTAGTGGCTTCTGATCCCACGAACCACCGGCCCGAACCTTCGAGGCGAACCGCGCAAGTACAAGGCTGTTGGTGATGCCCGTGCTCCAGTCGCCGGTATATGACCAGAAACCTACCCACTGATCTTGGCGGTCGAGAACCATCCTCTTGTGGACATCTCGGAGCACGCCGTTGTACCGGGTGTACAGCGCGCCGCCATAGGGTGCGTCGCCGAATCGGTGACACTCAGTCAATCCGTTGACGAATGGGATCCATATGCACTGGCCCGCGCCGACCCGCGGATTCGCGAACGTCAACCGGATTGGCGTGAATCGTCCACCAGGATTGCCGCGGATAAGGCTGGCCGCGTCGCTGAACCCGTACAGCTTCTTGGAAATCGATTCGAGCGTCTCCCCGAATCGGACACGCCGGAAGAACCGTCCATCCGGGTCCCACCCGAGCACAGGGTTGCCCCCTGCATAGGCATAGAGGTGGCGGCTCGGCGGATCAGCCGGGTCACCAGTGAGCGAGTCCTCGCTGATGGACGTGCCCAGGGCCGGGGCATACCAGCGGGTGATGACCCACGCTAGGTTCGTGGCGGGATCGGCCCAGCTGCCCTGGAAGCGGAAGGCTGGCAGGGACGTGCCGGTCGAGCTGGTGAGGGTGCCCCACGGGTCGTAGCGGAGGGTGGCGGAGACGGCGCCTGCGGCATCGGCGGTCCAGGTGAGGTCGTGATGGGCGTTGGTGCCGTAGAAGCGGACGTTCTGCCCGCTGCCCGTCCAGTCCAGGCGGTGCTCGCCGGTCCAGTCGTTCCCGATGCTCGTGATCACGGTGCCATTCTGGTCGTTGACGGTCTGGGCGATGGCGGTGGTCTGGCCGACATAGCGGAACCGGGTCCGGGTCGTGCCGTCGTCGGCGAGGCGGAGTCGATCGAGCGGATCGTATGTGTAGGTGGCGAGCGTGCCGGCCCCGGTCGGGGGCAGGACCCTGGTCAGGCGGCCCAAGCTGTCCCACGCCAGGCGCTGGCCGGGGCGCGACGTCAGCCGACCGTCGGCATCGGCGGTGTAGGTGCCCCCGGCACTGTCCGCGGTGACCCGGTTGGCGTCGTCGAAGGTGTACGTCGTGGCCGCCGCTCCGCCGACCTGGACGGAGCTCCGGTTTCGGGGTCGCCTGCCAGCCATACGCGGTCGTCGTGCCGGAGCGGGTGTAGGCCGTGAGACGGGCGAGCGTTGAGATGGATCGGGAACACGAGTGCGGTAGCACTGCATCGAGCGACACCGGTCGATCTAGTCGCGTCACCTTTGCGGGATTGCCAGGCCAAGAGCCACTACGAGGCCAAGACCTACAGCCATTCCTAGAATCGCGAGCCGGCGCCACCGATCGCCCCAGCCGCGTGGCGGAAGGAGCAACCCGAATCCCGCTCCGACTCCGGCGCCGGCCAGAAGGGCTCCGACGATGACTTCAGGGCCGTAGCCTTGGTTCGCGAAGATGGTGGCAAGGCCTGCAAGGGCCAGAATCGCCCACCAGATGCCAAGGATCGCTGCGCTTGTTGCGATCCGTTGTGCCAGTTCCACTCCCTGAGGGGTTCTCAGCGCCCACGCCGTGGCACCCATGGCGGGCAGGCTCAGGATCAGTGCCCATGGCACAAACCAGAGGAACCCCGCGGTCGCCTGACGAAGGAAGGTATACACGTCAACCGGAGGATCAAATGAAGCTAGGAGAAGGGCCGCATTGGCGACCCACGTGATCAGGCTGAGCAAAATCAAATAGAGCCCAACTGCCGCCATCGTGATCCTCACCGCCTCTCTGGGCGATGCATCCTCGATCTAGGCCGTCTGCGGGACTGCCGGTCGTACAGCCAAACAGAAGGAGCGTTGCAACGAAGACGAACACATGCATGTAGGCGCTTCATAAACCGGAGCCTATTGAGATAGGCCGCGACGCGCCCTCGAGGGGTGGCCTCCGGTCAGACCGATGAAAGAGCCGGTCAAGATTCGCACGTACCCCGGATATGCGGGCGGGGCGGCCACAACAGCAGCGATGCTCAGGCAGAGCACTCGCGGCACCATTCTGGGTCAACGTCGTGGCAAACATCACGACCCAGAGCATAAATCGACAGGGTCGGCAACCACGGGATTCGCTCCGACCCCTGCGTCTTCGTTGCTGCGCGAAATCTCCGCATATGGTCCGAACAGGAGGAGTGTGTACCGCTCCGAGGTGAATGACAGACCTGCGAGAAGAAGGCAATCTCGCGACTGGACCGACACCTGCATGTCTGTTGGACCGATGCCGACCCAAAGGACCTCCGAGTCCTGCGGGCCGACCAAATAGGTAGACGAGATTCCGTCTACCTCGACTTGAACAACGACTGGGCTTGTCTGGAAGTTCTGGAGCGTGACCGACCAGGGCCTTGCGTCGCATCCGACGGTGGCCATGGCCAACAGCCACGCGGCCAGTCCGCATTGGACTTGCCATCGCGTGGGCCAGGCCGGTGCCACGGATGCCCTGTTCAGACGCCGGGGCCACGAAGGCGAGCCTTCGCGCGTTCGGCGACGCCAAAGATCACCCCAGCGACGAACGCTGGTGCTCCTAGGAGGACAACCATAGCGCCCAGGTCCGGCGGGTCGTCGTACGGCCCAGTAAGGACGATCGAGACGTAAACGAGCGAGACCCCAGTGGCCGTGACCCCAAATACGAGGCCGGAGATGGTCGCGATCAAGGGCCATTGAAGCTCTGTGAGTGCGGATGGTTGGAGGCGAAATCCAAGGAGACAGCCCAATGCCCCGGGAATGCAGAAGAGCAACATGAACGTGAAGGCACCGATGCTCGCCGAGAGGCCAAAGTACCCGCCTGAGGTGAAGGCGCCAAGCATGACAAGCACACCCGCCAAGGAGACGGCGATCACGTAGAGGGCCGCATGGACCAATGCCGCTTCTGCCGTCCGTCGGATCCAACTCACCTGCATCGTGCCTTCAGACCCAAGCTTGGTCGGAGGTATCCAAGAGTCGTCTGTCGCAGACCGATGAAGACATCGATCACGGCTCAACGCACAGCGCGGTGTCTGGCATCAGGGTCGGGCCTCGGCCGGCGCTTCGCGAGCTGACGCTCAGGACAATCTCATTGGATCGTGGAGAATCCCCAAAGGAGACGAGGGCACGAACTGTCGGCAGCCGCTGGACGTTGAGCTCGGTGCACGTCGTGGGGTCGATGATTGCTACAAGTGCCGATGACGGCTGCCGGTCGAGCGCAACGATCTGACCCTCAACATACGGCTCGAAGAGGACCTGGCGAACCACTCCGTCATAGCTCACCCGGACGATGACCGAGTGGCTCGAGTTGCCTGAGACATAGACGACCCAGTCCGTCGGCGTCGAACAACCCCCCAGCGCTGCACAACACGCGAGCAAGGTCAATCGACGAAACCTGTCATAGCCGCGCCATGAGCGAGTGCGTCTGCCGTGCCTCCGCGCAGGATCATGAGTCGACGATCCATTGGTCAACACTCGCTTGAGGTCGGGAGGAGCTGCGGCTCGGAGATCAAACTCTTGGCCCCGATCGATAGGGTCAGCCCCGTCTGATCAACTCCGATGACCACACTTGTCGATTTCTTCAGCAGGTCGCCTTGGAGAACGATTTGGCACGTCTGCGGGTCGATGACTTCGAAGTGGTCCAAAGTCGCTGCCGGCTCGTCCAACATGTTGCCAGACTCAAAGGGTTGGATAGTGCGCGTTATCGTTGAGTCATTGCCACTGGCCCGAACGAGGTATACGTGGTCGGTCGAGTTCCGTACTGCAACGATCCATCGGGCAGGAGCGCAGGAAACGAGCGCCAGGGACGCACCAATTGCGGCGATCTGAAGAATTCGCTGGCCGCCGAGGGTCATAGAGACGGGCACTCGGCCGCCATCGTCATGACGAGCCGACCGTCTGCCGCAAAGTAGTCAGCGGCGCATCTGCTCGTGCCGGTCCGATAGGTGAGGACGAGCTTGGCGACCGGAAGGTCATCACCGCCCGACCGTCTCGTCGGCGCAGCACGAAGCATCTTCTCTGCCCAGTCCAGGCAATCGCCCACGGGAAGAGCAATGTCGCCGTCGCACCGAATCTCGATGTTGGGGAATTGCCTTGACTGAACGGTGATCGGCAACTGTGCAACGGGCGTGCTCGACAGCGTCGAACAAGCCACCAACACGAGACCGAGGAATAGACCCGTTGCGCGGATTACCACGTTCACCCCCTGTACAGCTGAGACGATCGCTGGCAGTCGTGGGTTGCGCGGATCGGACGGCCCGAGCCGAGCCGCGAGCGAGAAATAACGCGATACCCCGCTCGTCCGGCCGATCATAGGCGGCTCGCCTTCCTTCGAACCGTCGAACGTGATCCGCGGGACGTGGACGGCTCGGCCCCAACACGCCACCGCTCATCGCCGGTTATCCTTCACCCCGGCCCCGAACGAGCCCCTCGACGCAAGCAGGGACAGGCGGCGCGCGGCGCGGCGGCCATGACACCGGACCCATTGCCCAATCATCAGGTGGTGCTCATGAAGATCGGAGTCGCCAGGGAAACCGCGGCCGGCGAACGGCGCGTGGCCCTGGTACC
>JANMPD010000156.1:0-3741 GCA_031369685.1 Chloroflexota bacterium
CGCGTCCTCGGCGGAGGGATCGGGTTCACGCTCGTCTTCTCCGGGTTCGTGATCTGGATCCTCCAGTGGGTCGCCCTGTCCGGGTGGCTCCTGTCTGCCCTCGGGTTTGCACCGCTCTTCCTGGGGCTGGGCGCCGCGACCGGGAGTTCGACGTTGATCGAGCTTTCGTCGTGGTTCACGACCGGCACCGGCATCATCGTGACCAGCGTCGGCAATGCCCTCG
The DNA here is from genome assembly GCA_031369685.1 of Chloroflexota bacterium. GTDB lineage: Bacteria > Chloroflexota > Limnocylindria > Limnocylindrales > CSP1-4 > UBA5189. Next base: position 224 of record JANMPD010000156.1, read on the forward strand.
TGGCGATGTTGATCCTCACGTCGGGCTTCAAGAACTACGTTCGGCTCCAGCGAGTGATGTGGATTGCGATCCTGCTGTCCTTCGGCACGATGCTCGTCGTTCTCGCGACGACGGTGGCCTCTGAGGTTCCCGGCAAGCTTGATGCGTTCTCGGCCGCGATCGGCGGCTCGGGCACCTTCACGGCCGATGCGATCGCCGCGGCGCAGGGCGCCGGTGTGGACCTCAATCCACCGTTCAGCCTGCTGGCGACCCTGCTGATCGCGCCCATTGCCTGGACATCCCTCCAATGGGCGACGTACTCGGCACAGCAGAACGGTGAGATCAAGTCCGCCGGGTCCTTCAGAGACCAGCTGTTCATCATCGTTGGGTCTCTGGTGCTGACCGGTGTTCTGCTGGCGGTCCTCGCGTTCTTCCTGCAGAACGCAATTGGTACGGAGTTCCTGTACGTGGCCGGGGCCGGCTACTTGGGCGTCGCGGACGTGTCGCTGGCGGGCTCGTACCTGTGGCCGAACATCATCGCCACCGCGATCGCGAACAACCCGATCATCACGATCATCATCGCGACCGGGTTCATCCTGAACGCTCACCAGATCGTCCATAACTGCTACATCGGCATGACCCGGGTCATGGTCGCGATGTCGCTGGACCGCCTCCTCCCGGAGATGGTCAGCCGCGTGTCGGATCGGCTCCACACGCCGGTCAATGCGCACGTGATCTACTTCCTGGCCAGCCTCCCGGTCATCTACCTGTACAGCAGCTACTCGGTCGATGACGGTGCCGGCGGACAGACCACCTGGACCTCGTTGACACTGGGTGTCACGTTCGCCTGCGGCTACGTGTTCGTTGGGACGGCCATCGCCGGCGCGCTGCTCCCGTTCCGCGCCAAGGCCCTCTACGAGGCTTCTCCCGGCGCGGCCTACAAGTTCATGGGCATCCCGCTCGTGACCATCGTCGGGACCCTCGGCGCGATCGCCGGCGGCTATTTCATCTACCTGTTCCTGACCAACTCGACGCTCGGGCTCACCAGCGACCTTGCCTACAAGGTCGTTGCCGGCGTCCTGGTGTTCGCCCTGGGCTGGTACCTCGTGACGTACTTCGTGCGTCGGTCCGCCGGAATCAACGTCGACTACGCCTTCAAGGAGATCCCGCCCGAATGAGTCGCGGGTTCATCTGACGTCACACACGGCCCGGGCAACGCCCGGGCCGTTCGATTCCGAGGCCATGTTTCCGGCGGCTCTCGGGCCGCGCGCGTTGGTCGGCGGGACTCGCAGGCGGCTCTCAGCCGGCGGCGGTCGCCCCGAGCCAGTCCTCGAAGTCCGGCCCGTCGATCATGGCCTCGGCGCGCGCCCAGCGTTCCACCGCCCAGCCCCAGAAGTCGAAGTCGATCGGGGAGATCCGCGCCTGGATGGCTGCCCACAGGCACCACCCCACGTCCGACATGATCATCTGGAGTCGGCAACGAGCGATCAGCGCCGGCGTTGCTTCGCCGAAGTACGCGGCGATCAGCTGCCGGAGGCGACCCTCGTCGAACTCGAGTTCCTGGGCCGTGTTGCCGATCTCGAACGTCGGATCATTGTTGCCGCTGTACTCGTAGTCGACGATCCACAGGCGATTGCCGTCGTCCAGATAGTTCTCCGCCAGCAGATCGTTGTTGCATGGCACGCTCTCAGGCGGATGGGCGCGCAGGGCTGCGTCGATGCGCGGCACGTCGGCCAGATGCTCGCGGTATCCGTTTGGAACGGGAATTCGACGCTCATCGATGACCCCGAGGTAGCGACGCGACAGCGCCACCATGTCGAAGTCGTCGCGGAAGCCGGGGCCGGCGTGCAGTCGCTGCAGGGCTTCGGCGATTCGTGCCGGCGCCCCAGGGTGCTGGAACGCCGCGTTCGACATCGTCTTCGCATTGAGCCACTCGAGGACTACGACATTCCACGCCGGGAGGTGATGGAGCACCCTGGGCCCGACCCCGGCCTCGGCGGCCGCGATCGTGTTCGCCAGCTCGTTGCCTCGGTCCACGGCCAGCAGGTCCGTGGCCACCCCGGGGATGCGGACGAAATGCGATGTCCCATCGACCGAGACCCGGAAATTGCGATTGGTCAGCCCGCCCGAAATTGGCATGACGTCGATCTGCGCGCCGACCCACGACGGAATCGCGGCGATGACGTCCTCGATCGACGGTTCCACGATGGCGGGCCCCCCAGCAATGACAGGCGCCGAGGGTACATGAGCCGGCGGGCGCGGCGGCAGTCCACGCGGCACGTCGCTGCTCGGTACGCTGTGCCGAACCGATCGCGGCCGGGACCAGCCCGTGGCGCGACGTGGCAGCGAGGAGTCGAGCGCGCATGGTGGAGCAGGCCCGGGCGGTGATCATCGGCGGGGGCGTCGGTGGAACGTCGATCGCCTACCACCTGACGGAGCTCGGGTGGAAGGACATCGTCCTGATGGACCGAGCCGAACTCACGTCCGGCTCCACGTTCCACTCGGCCGGTCTCGTCGGGCAGCTCCGCAGCTCCGTGACCCTGACGAAGATGATGATGTACGGGGCCGAGCTGTACCGCCGCCTCTCGGCCGAGACCGGCGTCGATGTTTCCTGGCACGAGGTGGGATCTCTCCGCCTGGCCTCGACCAAGGCCCGCTACGAGGAACTCCAGCGGCAGGCCGGCTGGGCGAAGACCTTCGGCCTGCCGCTCGAACTGATCTCGGCCCAGGAGGCGCAGGACCGCTTCCCGCTCATGACCCTCGATGGGGTCCTCGGGGCGGTCTGGCTGCCGACCGACGGCTGGCTCGATCCGTCGGGGCTTGCCCAGGCGCTGGCGGCCGGCGCACGGGCCCGAGGGGCGCAGATCCGCCAGCACACCCGGGTCGTCGGGATCAGCGTGGAACGCGGACGCGTAACCGGCGTCGAGGTCGAGGCGCGGGACGGGACCAGGGAGACGATCGCCGCCGACGTCGTGGTCAATGCGGGCGGCATGTACGCGCCCGAGATCGGACGGATGGCCGGGGTCACCATCCCGATCATCCCGATGGCGCACCAGTACCTGTTCACGCACTCGATCGATGGCGCGGTTCCGGGTCTGCCGACGATGCGTGACCCGGACAACCTGTGCTACTTCCGCGAGGAGGTCGGCGGCCTGTGCATGGGCGGCTACGAGCGCGATCCGGCGCCGTGGTCCCTCGACGGGGTTCCGGCGGACTTCAACCATCGTCTCCTGGATCCGGACTGGCCGCGCTTCGAATCGATCATGGAAGGTGCCATTCGCCGCGTTCCGGCCATCGCCGATGCCGGCGTGACCAGGATGATCAACGGCCCCGAGGCATTCACCCCGGACAACGAGTTCATCCTCGGCGAGAGCGAGGTCCGCGGGTTCTTCGTGGCGGCCGGGTTCTGCGCCCACGGGATCGCCGGCACGGGCGGGATCGGCCAGCAGATGGCCCGCTGGATCGTCGACGGCGAACCGGACCTGGACCTCTGGAAGATGGACATTCGCCGGTTCGGTGGCCAGTACCGGAGCCAGAAG
>JANMPD010000185.1:0-5342 GCA_031369685.1 Chloroflexota bacterium
GGTGATGAATCCCTGGATCGGATCACCAGGGATGGGATGACAGCACCGGGCGAACCGGACGAGCAGGTCCCCTACCCCCTTGACGCGGACGCCACCCGCCTTGGCCGGGGCCACCGGCGGCGCGACCGACGGAAGCTGGAGCTGGGCGTCGTCAACGACCCCCAGGCGGGTGACGACCGATTGGGCGCTGATGGCTCCGTAGCCGATCGCGGCCAGGAAATCGTCAACCTGGTCGTGGTTCAGCTGTCGCGCGACCTCAGCGAGGCGGTCGTGGCCAACGGCCGCGAGCGACGTCCGGGCGAGGCGCCGCAGCTCGCGTTCCAGGGATTCGCGCCCATGGACGATGTTCTCGTCCCGCTCCTGGCGCTTGAACCACTGCCGGATCTTCTCCCGGGCGTGGCCGGTTCGGACGAGGTTGAGCCAGTCGCGAGATGGGCCATGCTCGGCCCTCGTGGTGACGATCTCGACGATGTCCCCGTTCTTGAGGCGATAGTCGAGCGGGACAAGCCGGTTGTTGACCTTCGAGCCAATCGTCCGATGGCCGACATCGGTATGGATGCGATAGGCGAAGTCAAGGGGCGTGGCGCCCGCCGGAAGATCCTTGATCTCGCCCTTGGGCGTGAACACGAAGACCTGATCCTGGAAGATATCGAGCTTGATTCCCTCGACGAACTCCGTGGCATCGCTGACATCCCGCTGCCAGTCCATGAGCTGGCGGAGCCAGGCGAGCTTGGCGTCGTAGTCGCGGTCGGACTTCGACCCCTCCTTGTACCGCCAGTGCGCGGCGATCCCGACTTCGGAAACCTGGTGCATCGCCTGGGTCCGGATCTGGATCTCGAGCGGCTTTCCGTCCAGCGCGATCACGGCGGTGTGAAGCGACTGGTAGAGGTTGTTCTTGGGAACCGCGATGTAGTCGTCGAACTGGCCCGGGATCGGGCGCCACAGCGCATGGACGATGCCGAGGGCGGCGTAGCAGTCCCGCAGATCCTCGACCAGGATGCGGATCGCATAGACATCGTAGATCTCGCCGAACTCGGCGCTCTTGCGCTGCATCTTCTTCCAGATGCTGTAGATGTGCTTCGGGCGGCCCTGGAGATCGACTGTGATCCCGGCCTCCTTGAGTCGCGGCTCCAGTTCGGCGATCGCCCGCTCGATGTAGCCTTCGCGGCCCTTGCGTCGCGTGTCGAGGAGCTTGGCCAACTCCCGGAAGCGCTCCGGTTCGAGGACCTTGAAGGCCAGGTCCTCGAGTTCCCACTTGACCTGCCAGATTCCCAGGCGCTCGGCCAACGGGGCGTAGATCTCGAGCGTCTGCTTTGCAATCCGGGTCTGCTTGTCCGGCGGGAGCGCAGCCAGCGTCCGCATGTTGTGGAGCCGGTCGGCGAGCTTGATGAGGACGACCCGGATGTCGTCGGCCATCGCCAGGAACATCTTTCGGATGTTCTCGGCCTGCTGCTGCTCGTGGCTCAGGGTGCTGAACTTGCCGAGCTTCGTCACCCCGTCGACAAGATGCGCAACCTCCTGCCCGAACCGATCCTCGATATCCGCGAGCTCGTATTCGGTGTCCTCGGGGACGTCGTGCAGGACGGCGGCCTCGATGGCCTTGGGATCCACGCCGAGTTCAGCGAGGATCTCCGCCGCCGCGATCGGGTGGGTCACGTAGGGCTCGCCGGACGCTCGTGTCTGGCTGCCGTGCGCCTCGATGGCCATCGCGACGGCCCGCTCGATGCCCGAGAGGTCAGCCTGCGGGTTGTGGGCTCGCGTCGCCGCGAGGAGGCTCGCGGTCTGTGCCTCGATCGAGGACGTGGCGGACCCGGCCTTCGAGCGCGTCAAGGCCCGCGCCGATGGGCGGCGCGTGCGGACCGGCCCGTGATCCTCGGCCGGCGCGTCGGTGGGGCTTCCTGGGGCGACCATCGTTCGCGAAGTCTACCCCGAGCTCAGGAACGGAAGCCGAGCTCCTCGAGCGCGCGCTCGGCCTCGGAGCGCTCATCCCAGGCGAGCTGGTGATCGGCGTACTCGATCGTGGTTTCATGGCCCTTGCCGGCCAGGACGACGATGTCACCGGGGCGTGCCCGCGAGAACGCCGTCCGGATCGCCTCGGACCGGTCGGCGATCTGGAGGAACGCCTCGGGCCGGATGGTCGCATGTCGGGCTCCGCTGGCGATCTCGGCGAGGATCCCGTGGCGATCCTCGCCACGTGGGTCCTCGTCCGTGGCAATGACAATCCGGCAGCGCTCCGCTGCGATCCGCCCCATCATCGGGCGCTTGTCGCGGTCACGCTCCCCGGCTGAACCGAAGACGGCAATGAGCGTGCCGCCGCGCGCCGCGGCGATTGGCCCGAGTTCGTCGAGGACCAGCCCGAGGGACGCCGGACTGTGGGCGTAATCCACAATCACGGTGAAGAACTGGCCGAGATCGACGCGCTCCATCCGTCCGGGCACCCCGGCGAGGCCCTCGATACCCTTTCGGACGGCTTCGGCATCGACGTTCATGGCGTGGCCGAGGGCCACCACGGCGAGCGCATTGTGGGCGTTGAAATGGCCGGTCAGGCGCACCCGGACGACGCTCCCGCGGCCCTCGAGTTCGTAGGCCACGTCGAGGCCGTCCGACGCGTCGACAACGTCCGTCAGCCGGACGTCCGCCTGCGGATTCGCGCCGTAGGTGACCAATCGGGCACCGGCAGCACGCGTCGCCTCGACAAATGCGGCCGCGGTCGGATCGTCCGCGTTCACGATCCCGGCTCTCGGCCAGGCGAGCATGGTCTTGGCTGGGTGGGCCGAGGTCAGCGCGAGCCGCTCGAACAGGGATAGTTTGGCCGCGCGGTATGCCTCGAATGAACCATGCAGCTCGAGATGCTCATGGCTCAGGTTGGTCAGGATCGCCACGTCGTAGTCGATGGCGGCCACGCGTTCCATCGCCAGGCCGTGGGACGTCGTCTCGAGGATCGCGGCCCGGTCGCCGGCGTCGACCATCGCCCGCAGGGAGCGCTGGAGCAGCGGGGCTTCCGGAGTCGTGCTGTGGTCGACGTTCATCTCGCGGACGCCGCCGATCTGGGTCGCGACGGTCCCGATCAGTCCGGCCGGGGTCCCCGCCGCTTCGAGGGCGGCAGCGGCCAGCAGGCTCGTGGTGGTCTTGCCGTCGGTGCCGGTAATCCCGATCACGGCGAGTTGGCGGGACGGGTCGTCAAACCACCAGGCGGCGGCTTCAGCCAGCGCACGGCGAGACGAAGTGACCACGAATTGCGGCAATGCGATGTCAGGGAGTTGCCGCTCCACGACCACGGCGGCCGCGCCCGAGGCAACCGCGGCCGGCACGAACGCGCGTCCGTCGGCACGCTCCCCGGGAATCGCCACGAACAGGGAGCCCGCACGGATCGCCCGAGAATCGGCGGTCACGCCCCGAACCTCGATGCCCGATACCTGCCCGACGATCCGTGCGCCGAGGTCACCCGCCGTGAAGCGTTCGCTCAGCCCCTGGAGGCGCCGGTCAGCTCGCGGACGCGCGGCGTCGAGCATCTCGGCAATCGAGCTGGGGCGTCCCTCGTTGGTCATCGACGGACCAGGCGGGCGAGTCGGGTTGCCATGCGCCCAACGGCATACCGGCGCGCTCCAAGCACGCGCTCATGGGCTCCGACCAGCTCGAGCCAGGTCGCCCCGAAGGCACGCTTGTGCTCGGCAAGGCCGGACATCCGGTCCCCGGCCACCGGCTCATGACGGGCACCGGGCAGATCCACGCCCCCCAGATCGAGCTCGGCGCAGCCCTCCCGAATCGCCAGTTGCAGCGCACGCCAGCGAAGCAGGTGCAGGGCACCGGGATGGGCCGACCGGGTGGTGGCGTCATCGGCGGAGTGAACCGTGCTCAAGCGCCCACCGTGCCGGTACAGGATCAGGCCGGCGATCGGCACGTCTTCGACGGTTCGTGCCTCGAGCAGGATCAGGTGACCCGCCTCGTGGGCTGCGTTCCACCAGCTGGTGAACCCGGCCCGCGGCCCGAAACCGAATTTGCGTCGCTCGCCGGTCGCGAGCAGCAGGTCGTAGAACCGGATCAGGGCGACGGACGTGGCCTCGGCGGGGGCGCGGAAGCCGTCGCCCGGCTCGCCGGTTCCAGCACTGCCGGCGACGTCATGACGCACGACCGACATCTGGTCCCGCTCGGCCGCCCGGATCCGCTGCCGGGTGGACTTCGAGATCTCCGAGAAGATGCCGGCCTCATCCACGCCATGCCCCAGGGGCAGGGTGAAGCGATGGCGAGACGGCTGGATCTCCTCGATCGGACGAAACCCGATCGCTCGCACGAGTTCCCCGTAGCCCGAGGCGACCGGGATTTCGGCGTCGGTCGCGACGACATCGAGGCCCGCCGTTCGCAACCAGCCGGTGACGGCATCCAGGCGGGCGACCATGGCCTCGACACTGCCGGCTGGAACCGGCCCGCGCGGCAGGTAGGCGCTCCCTCCACGGATCAACGGCCAGCGCCGTTCGAGCGCGAGCACGGCCGAACCGTCGCCGAGGACCAGGTGGTGAGGGCGCCAGCCGGACGCGGCGCGGTGCCTGGCCCACGCCATCGACTGGAGCACGTGGCCGCCACCGGGATGGACGGTCAGGTCGTCCCAGGCCTCGAGCTCGCGCGGCCCCGCGACGTAGACGTCCATCAGGCGTCGGCGCCAGCGTCACCGCCCGTCCCGGGCGCCGCGGCCGCCCCAGACCCGAGCCCTGATCTCCGTCGCGCGACCCAGACACGGCCGCGCTGGGCCATGCTGAAGACGGTCCGCCCGACGGGATCGAGGACGAGGTCCCAGGCACCGATGTACCTGACCTCGCGACCCCCGAAGCCGGCCTTGAAGTGGGCGATCCCGGGATGGGCCAGGCCCCACAGGTCGTAGGTCCTGGCGCCGGCGTCCCGGGATGACCGGATGGCCTCCCACTTCAGGAGGTAGTTGGCGCGTGAGTCACCGCCCGCCTCGGTCATCCCCCCGTACGGCTCGACCACGCGAGTCCCGCTCCGAACGAGGATGAGTGCGGCCGCCGGCGTTCCGTCCTCCAGGCGAGCAATCATCAGGCGGGCCAGCCCGGACGCTCGATAGGCGTTCCAGACATCACGATAGGCCGTCTCGGTCCGGATCAGGAAACCGGCCCGCCGTGCCGTCTCCCGATAGATCTCGTAGAAGGTGCCCAGGCCGTCACCGTCGGCGTCCTCGATCGTGACGCCGGCGGATCGAGCGCGATTGACATACTGGCGCCACTTCTTCCGAAGCCCACCCCACAGGGACGCCTCGTCCGCCGCGAGATCGATCAGGCGCGTGGAAGCGGGCTGGATGGCCGGAGCCGGCCGCCAACCGGCAGCCCGCA
>JANMPD010000205.1:0-13105 GCA_031369685.1 Chloroflexota bacterium
TGATCGAATCAGCGTGATGTATCACGGCCAGATCGTGGGCACCGTCGAAAAGGGTTCGGTCACGCCGGACGAAGTCCTCGGGATGATCATCATGGGCAAGCAGCCCGGGGACGTGACCGAAGCCGACAAGGCCGCCATCGAGCTGCGCGGCTAGACGCGATCGGTCCTCACGCCTGGTGGAAGATCGGCGCCAGGGCGGGGTAGAGGTCTCGATACGCGCCGTGCGCCTCGGCATACATCGCGCGCCCCGGGCCGGGCATCGCGCCCGGCGTCGTTCGCACCAGCGCCGCTGTCGCTGACGGCACGTCCCGGAACCAGCCGACCCCGGCCGCGGCCAGAACCGCTGCTCCGAAAGCTGCCCCTTCAGTGGTGGATGGGGTAGCGAGCTCGGCGTCCAGGACATCGGCGAGGATCTGTCGCCACGTGGGGCTCGCCAGACCACCGCCCGAAGCGCGGATCTGCGTCGGCGCCGGCATGCCTGCGGCGATCATGAGGTCGAGCCCGTCACGTAGCCCGAACGCGACACCTTCGAGGACCGCCCGGGTCAGGTGGCGGCGGTCGTGGTGGAGGGTCAGGCCAACGAACGCGCCACGGGCCAGTGGGTCCGGATGCGGACTTCGCTCGCCGGTCAGGTACGGCAGGAAGAACAGCCCGTCCTGAGCAGCCCGGACGTCGGCTGCCGCCGCAGCGAGGTCGCCGAATCCGATCTCGGGCGCGACGGCGTCGCGGAACCAGCGGAGGCTCCCGGCCGCTGACAGCATCACCGACATGAGGTGCCATCGCTCCGGGACCGCATGGCAGAAGGCATGGACGCGGCCCGCCGGGTCGTGGATCGGGGACCTCGTGGCGGCGAACACGACGCCGGATGTCCCGAGCGACAGGGCGACCGTGCCCTCGTCCACGACGCCGACGCCGACCGCATTGGCCGCCTGGTCACCGCCACCCGCGACGACCGGCGTCCCGGCCCTGAGGCCCGTGGCCGCGGCGGCGGATTCGGTCACCGCCCCGGTGATCGCTGGCCCCTCGTGGGTCGGGGGGAAGAGCGCCGGGTCCAGGTCCAGGGCGGCCAGCACCTCCGACGACCAGTCGCGTGCTGCAAGATCGAAGAGCAGGGTTCCCGCGCCGTCCGCCTTGTCCATGGCGTAGCCGCCGGTCAATCGCAGGCGGATGTAGTCCTTCGGCAACAGCACGTGCCGGACCTGTGCCCAGATGGCGGGTTCGTGGCGACGGACCCAGAGCAGCTTCGGCGCGGTCAGACCGGTGATCGCGTCGTTTCCGGTGATCCTGATGAGGCGATCAGCGCCGACGCTCGCCCTGATCTCGTCGCACTCTGCGGCGGTCCGCTGGTCGTTCCACAGGATCACCGGGCGCAGGACGCTGCCGTCCGCGTCGAGCAGCACGGCACCATGCATCTGGCCGGTCAGGCCGATGGCATCGACATCGTCACCCGTGGCTCCTGTCGAGCCGAGGAGCGATTGCATGGCCGTCTGGAGGCCCTCCCACCAGGACGCAGGATCCTGCTCGCTCCAGAGCGGGTGCGGGCTCTGGACGCCGTACTCGGCCGTGCCGATCCCCACGACGCGGCCGAGCGGATCGATCAGGACGGCCTTGGTGGCGGTCGTCGAGACGTCGATCCCGACAACAAACCCCACGGGTCAGTCGCCGTTCGAGGCTGGAGGCCGCGCGTCCGTTGCCCAGACCGCCCCGTTGACGACGTTCTCGAGGTATTCCTGCCGGCCGGACACCGGGATGGGATCGATGCCGCCCTTGAGCACCGCGGTTGCAAGGGATTCCAGTGAGGCGGACCCGTCCGTGATGGAGTGGCCGAGGTCGCCCTGCCAGCCGGCATAACGGCTCTCGCGGTTCGCGTCGAGCGTGCCTTGCTCGATCATCGTCGCGGCCACGAGCAGCGACCGCGCCAGCGTGTCGATTCCGCCGATGTGCGCATGGAACAGGTCAAGCCGATCCATGCTCTGGCGTCGGAGCTTGGTATCGAAGTTGAACCCGCCGGTCGTGAACCCACCCCCGCGAAGGATCTCGTAGAGCGCCAGCGCGAGCTCATCCACGGAGTTGGGGAACTGGTCCGTGTCCCAGCCGTTCTGGTAATCGCCGCGATTGGCGTCGATGCTGCCGAACAGGCCGAGCGCGATCGAAGTCGCAATCTCGTGCTGGAAGCTGTGGCCGGCGAGGGTCGCGTGGTTCGCCTCGAGGTTCGTCCCGAACTCGGTCTCGAGCCCGTGCCGGGCGAGGAAACCGTGGACGGTCGCCGAGTCGTAGTCGTACTGGTGCTTCGTGGGCTCCTGCGGCTTGGGCTCCAGGAGCAGCTTGCCGGTGAACCCGATCCGAGCCTTGTGCTCGGCGACCAGGCCCAGGAATCGCCCGAGCTGCTGCTCCTCGCGCTTGAGGTCCGTGTTGAGGAGCGTCTCGTAGCCTTCGCGGCCGCCCCACAGGACGTAGTTGGTGCCGCCGAGGCGCTGGGTGACCTCAAGCATGACCTTGACCTGCGCGGCCGCGTAGGCGAAAACCTCGGGATCGGGGTTGGTGGCCGCGCCCGCCGCGTATCGCGGATGGCTGAACAGGTTGGCCGTGCCCCACAGGAGCCGGACGCCCGTGCGCGCCATGTGCACCTCGGCCTCGTCGACGATCGCGTGCAGGTTGGCGGTGGCCTCGGCGAACGTCGCTCCATCGGGCGCCATATCCCGATCGTGGAACGTGTAAAAGGGCGTACCGAGCTTCTCGAAGAACTCGAATGCGGCGGCAAGCTTCAGGCGAGCCGCCGCCATCGGCTGCATCGACGCAGCCAGCCACGGGCGGTCGAACGTCCCGACCCCGAAGACGTCGGAGCCCGGCCAGTTGAAGGAGTGCCAGTAACAGACGGCGACGCGGAGGTGATCCTCAATCCGCTTACCGAGCACGATTCGGTCGGGTTGATAGACCTTGTACGCCAGCGGATCGTCCGATCCGATCCCTCCGAACGGAATACGACCCTGGACCTGGGGGAAGAATTCCTGCGCCATCCGTCAGCCCTCCGCGCCGATAGGTTTCGTCGGTCTTGGCTCGCCAGAGGGCGAGGGTATCACATGTTTGTGCAGCACAAGCACAAATTGCTTCGGGTGCCGATGTGAGGCCCGGATCAACCCGCGGCGTCCATGGCCGCGAGGTAGCGCGGATCGTCCCGTCGGATCGCGTCGGGGTTGACGCCGCGCTGTACCGCGAGCTGCTCCGCGAGTCGCTGCAGCGGAATCGCCGTACCGATGAGAGCGGCCGCGGCCCCGTCGAATCCCGCCCCATCGGGAATCAGGGCGCGCCCGGCAGGCGTGAGATCGACATCGATCTCGCCGGCGACCACGGTGGATGCGATCAATCCGACCGTAATGCCGAGCTCGCGGCAGGCGCGCAGGAGGCCGAGCGCTCGCGCAGTTCGCGGTCCGCGCGCCGATGCGTCGGCAAGGATCATGACAAGGCCCGTATCCGATCCGGTCCCCGCGAGGTGGCCGTGGAGCATGGTCTCGAGGTCCCGCATCGCTGACGGGATCTGGGCCCCCTCTTCCACCTTGAGGGTCAGTTCGCGCGCGGCGACGCGGTCAATCCCGCTTCCGATCATCACGAGATGCGGGCGCCCGGACAGCCGCTCGGCCATGCCGGCCAGCGCGGCAGTTGTGCCCGCTGCGAGGCCGGCGCCCATCAGGTTGCGCGCTTCGACCGGCGCGACGAACGTGCCGGTCAAGTGGCCGGCAACGGCGATACCGGCCAGGATCGGCGACAGGTATCCGATGGTGTGGCACCAGCTCTGGTCCATCTCATCGGTCGCGACGGTAATATCGGCGAACAAGCCGCCGGGGGAACCGGCGGCCGCCGTGATCATCGCGACCGTCGACCCGGAATCGCGCGCCGCGCTCATGGCCCGGTAGGTGGCCTGGGTGCCGCCTTCATGGCTCACGCCGATCACGACCGCGCCCGACCCGCCCAGTGCGGGTTCCAGGCCACCCTCGAACGCCTGGACGGCAATCGGGGAGCCGCCGACACCGAGCTCCGAGGGCAGGCGGAGGACGCGGTGCGCATCGCGCAGGATCTCGGCAACGGCCACGGCACCGTGCTCACTCGTACCGCAGCCGACCACGATGATCGGGCGCCCCGCACTCGCCGCGGTCCGAATCACGATCGCAAGGTCACGCGCCGGACCGGGACCCGAGAGTCGATTCAGAACGCGCTCGGCGAGGGCCGGCTCGGCCTCGATCATCTCCGTCAGGTGGTAGGGGACTCCAGGTCGGGGAGTCGGCATTTCGGACCCGACCCAGGGCTCGGGCGCGGGTGGAAGCGGCAGGTTGGGGTCGAACCGTCGGTCATGCATGACCCGAGGATACGAGGGCAGCGGCAGGCCTGCCGGTCCGGCCCAGGGCGTGCGACATTGGACGCCGCTCCGTCACCCGCTCGACGGTCGCCGGATCCTTCCGATTCGTCCCCATGGCCCGTAGCGGAACCAGGCGCGACCCACAAGGAGGTCCACCGGAACCGGCCCGAACCGATCGGAGTCGATGGGTGCGCCGAACCCGGCGTCCGCGGCGATGCTCGGTGACGCGTCGGCCTCGAGCCATGCCTCACCCGCGCTCAGAACGATGTAGCCGCCGTTGAACGGGACCCGTTCGCCGGCTCTGGCACGGACCCGCTTGATGGCCAGTTCAGCCGAGACCGGCTCGTTGAAGACCACCACGCTGCCGTTTCGTGGCCAGCCGCGGGTCATGGGGTCGACCAGGAGCCAGTCGCCCGGAGCGATCCCCGGCAGCATCGAGCCCTCCTGTACCACGACGCGCCACGGCCCGCGCAACCGATCACGGAGTGACCGTCGTCGCTCCGGGACGCGAATGGGATCGTCGGTTTCGCCGGTCATCGAGGCCCTGCTGCGAGCCCCGGTCGAGCCCGCGGCATCAGTGGAGGTCAGCCCGGCCGGCCGGCCACGCGTGTCTTGGACGGGCCACCGGTCGCCTTCCAGGCCGCGTCCACCTGGTCCACGAGATCGAGGAGCCGCTTCGCGTCGGCCAGGTCGGTCGAGGCCTTGACCTTCGATACCTGCTTGGTCGCCTGCCAGAACAGGTCGTGCAGGTTCGGGACCGCCTCGAGATGCTCGGGCTTGAAGTAGTCGTGCCACAGGACGTCGAGGTGATGCTTCACCAGGTCCGCACGCTGCTCCTTGATGGCGATCGCGCGGGTCCGATAGGCGACATCCTCGTTGGCGGCGTACTTCTCGACGATTCGGTAGCACGACTCGGCCTCGATTCGGGCCTGTTCGGGGTCATAGACCCCGCACGGGAGGTCGCAGTGGGCGCGGACGGTGGCCTTCGGGGCGATCGATGCGATGACAGATCGGAAGGTCGGCATGGGACTCCTTCGACGCTAGGGACGGCAGTTCCGGATCAGGTGAGTGTCCGGAGGCGACGCGAGACTGTCAACCTGCCGCGATCGGGAGGTCAGGACGCAGCGACGGCGTCCCGAATCGAGCGTACGACGGCGTCGCCGACCGCTCCCACTCCACCGGCCACGATCGCATGCCACGGGTTGAGTCGGATGATCTGAGCACCAACCAAAGCAGGCAGTGTCTCCGGCATGGTCAGGACCATCGGGGAGCCCATCGACCCGGCAGCCGCGGCGGCCGCGAGGGCATCGGCGAATCCCAGACCGGAGGCCACGTACACGACCGGCACCCCCGTTGCAAACGTGCCGGCGACCGCGGCCGAGGTGGCATAGCGGTCGGGTCCAGCCAGGCGGGTGACCGTCGCCCCGGGCAGGAGAGCGGCGATCGAGGCCAGTACCGCGTCGCTGATGACCGATGCCCCGCCCACGACCACAACGCGCGCCGGTGCGAGGCGCGTCAGCTCCTGCAAGGTTGCGTCGGGCAGTGCCAGCGCACGTGTCAGCAGGACCGGCCCCCCGTCGCGAGCTGCGGCCGGCGCTGCAGAGACCGCGTCGGCGAATCCGGTGCCGGACGCCACGTACGCGACCGGTGCGCCATCGGGGAACGTTGCCGCTGACAGGGTCGCCGCGGTCTGATACCGATCGAGTCCCGCGAGGCGCTCCACCCCGCCCGGTGCGAGCGCCAGGAGGCTGTTGACGACCGAATCCGAAACGGCTGCCTGGCCGCCGACCACCACGATCCGATTCGGCTGGAGCCGGGCGATCGCGGTCGACGTCGACGTGGGAATCGCGGTCGCGGTCACCAGCAGCACCGGGGCGTGCTGCGCACCGGCAACCGCGGCGGCTGCGAGAGCGTCGGCAAAGGCCGTGCCCGTCGCGACGTAGGCGACATCGATGCCGGGCTGGAACGCATTGTTCGCGATGGCCGCCGCCGTTGCATACCGATCAGCTCCGGCGATCCGGACGGTCGCGAAGGATGCGGCCAGCGCATCCCAGTAGCCGGCAATGCCGCGGTCATAGCCGAGTGTCCAGATCCCGACTCCGCCGAGTTGACGCTGGTTCGCCAGGTCGTACTTGGCGCGCAGGGTGATCGGGTCGTCGAAATAGGTCTGGGTCCAGATCCCGGTCGCTGGATCCAGCACGGCGAACCACCTGGCACCCTCGATCGGGTCGTGGTTGATCGCGGTCCCGTCCGGAATGCCGGCCATTCGGCTACTCGGGATGAACACGCCGGCGGATCCGGTCGTCGACGCATTGAGCAGACCCGTCGCGGTCGTCCAGGAGCGGCCGTAGTAGGGGAGGCCGAGCAGGATCCGGGCGGCCGGGATGCCCTTCGCAGCATAGGTGTCCAGGGTCCAGGTCAGGCTGGTCTGCGCATCAGATCGAATGGTCGGGGCGATGCTGCCCGCGGGACTCGACCCCTCGGTCCGGTAGCTGTACCCCATGATGAACACGCGATCGGCCCCATTCGCGACGGCCTGGACCGCCATGTTGGCGCCGGAGACATTGCCGTTGGTGGCGACCGATACCTGCGCCGCGGGGTTCCACGAACGCAGCGCCGTTCGGAGTTGGCCCACGAACAGGCCGTAGGCAGCGAAGTTCTCGTTGTAGAGCGACTCGACATCCAGATTGACCCCGTCGAGTCCCTCGGACTGGACGAGATCGGATATCGCGGTTGCAGCAGCGCTCATGGCCGCGGCACTGGTGAAGAACGCTGCGTTCTTCGCATAGCCGAAGGAGGTGATCGTGAGATCGACGCGGACGCCCGCGGCGTGGGCCTGGGCCACGATCGTCGCCGCGGTCGAGCCGGTGACGGCAGGGTACCCCGTGCCCGAAGTGGAGATGGCACCGGTCGACGTGAACCCAACCGAAAACAGGGCGATGTCGGTCAGCAGGTCATAGCGAAGGTAGGCGTCCGTGCCGCTGTCGATCTCCCAGTACGGCAGGTAACCGTAGACATCGGCGGACAGCTTCCCCCCGAATTCGCTCGCGCTGAGCGGGCCGGCAGGCGCATCGGAGACGGCCGAGGTCGGTGGCATGACGGTCGACGCTTGAACGGGCGCTGGACCTCCCGATCGCAGGATCGTCAGGACCAGGAGGATCGCGACGCCGAGAGGGTGTCGTCGGGGAGGGAGCCGGCTTGGGCGCGGGGCTGGCCAATCGGCAGTCATGAAACGAACACTCGGTACGGGATCAGAACGTAACGCCGACCCTACGGCATTCCGGCCAGGTTGGCCCCCGGCCACTGGTTCGTGCTCGATAGGTCGATGGTCCCGGCCGCGCCCTGGTCAGGATTCCGCGATCTCGGCCAACCGACCGAGCGAAACCTCGAAGCTTCGTCCGATCGGGCCCGGCGCAAGCACGGACAGCAATGAGCCCGCTGGCAAGCGCGCAGGACCCGCAACGTGGCCGTCAGTGCATTTGGGTCCGCCGGTATGATGGCGTCGATGACCGAGCACGGGCTTCCGAGTGTCGATGAGGCAATCGCCTGCCCGTTCGTGGCGTTCGAGGGCGATCGGGATTCGCGCGCGACGAGTCCGGACCCTCTCCACCGCTGCTACGCGGAGGTCCGTCCCGCGCCGCGGGCCCTGGCCCACCAGCAGGCCTACTGCCTGTCGTCGGCATTCGCGGTCTGCCCGACATTCCAGGACTGGGCTCGTCGCGAAGCGGCGCAGGCACGATCGGACAGCCTCGCGGCATCCGCCGCGTCCGATTCAGCCTCGGCATCCACCAGGGCGGCAAACCCGGCGGCCAGCGATGACGATCGACCCGCGAATACGTCGGGTTCGGAGCGCAACCCGCCTCGCGACTGGGCGTCCCCGCCACCGTGGATGGGCGGAGGTTCGTCGGGACGCACGGGAATCGATGACACCACGTCGGACGACGAGCCAGATGTCGTGCCGATCCCCCCGCGAGGTGGCGGACTCGCTGGTTCGTTCGCGGACCGAATTGCCAATCAGCCTTCGTCCGGTCAGCCATCGGATCGCGGCGACCGCGACCCGAGCCCCCCGGCTGACGCCATGTCGCCGGCGCCGGTCGTGGCACCGGCCTGGCGTGAACCCTCCCACGGTGAGCCCGCACCTCGCGGACGACCTGGGGAAGACCACGAGAGCTCTGGGGAGCCCGAGGACTCCGGACGGGATGACGAAGTCGAGGATCGACCCCAACGTGCTCGCCAGGGGCGTCCAACTCGGGCCGCGGTCGGCCGGACAGCGCCGTCGTGGGAACGCCTCCCGCGCCGCGAGGCCTATCCGACGCTCAAGACCCGGATGGGGCTGTCCGGGGTATCGATGCCCCCGATCATGGTTGCGGTAGCCGCGGTCGTGATTGCTGCCGCGGCCCTGTTCGTTCTGCCGGCGATTCTCGGGGTCGGGAACCCTCCCGCCACGCCCGGCCCGAGCCAGTCGATCACCCCGACCGGGGGATCTGCCAGCGCGACGCCGCTTGTCCCGACGGCCGTACCGGAGCCCACCTTGCAGATCTACGTGGTCCAGTCGGGCGACACCATGTCCCGGATCGCGAATCGCTTCGGCGTGCCGCTGGCCGTCCTGTGCGATGTGAACAAGGCCAACATCCCGAACTGCGACAAGGTCGTGGTGGGTGCCAACGTGATCATCCCGGCTGTCGCTCCGACCACGGTCCCCGGTGCCTCAACGAGCCCAGCGCCGGCGGCGAGCCCGTAACGGTCGGCTGATCCGCTCCGGCCCCGTGAGCGCGCAGGCAGGGAGCCGCGGCTCGGGACGCTGGTCCATTGACCGGCCAATGCCATCGGCCGACCTGGGCGGGCTACCTCGGCGTGAGATTGATCGACGTGATCTTGCCCGCCTCGACGCGGAATGAAGCATCGAGGTGTTGCGAAAGCGCCCCGGGGCGAACGCTCAGGACATCGGCCTGGTAGGTGATTCCCAGGTCACGCACCTCACCCGGGATCATCTTGAGGCCGGGTTCGGCCCGCAGGAACCAGCCACCAACCTGCTCGACGCCACGGAGCGTTCGCGCGTTGTCGCCGACGTGGATCCGCATCTCGACGCGCTCATCCATCAACGCGACCGCACCCGGACGATCGCCATCGTTGAGCTTCTCGAAGAACACTTCCATCGTGTCGACTGCACCCATGCGGCGCAGTGTAGGGGCGCCGACGATCGTGCGCCGAGCGGCGCGACCGAGGACCTAGAACCCGCCGCCGGCGCCACCGCCGCCGCCCGAGCCACCACCGCTGAATCCGCCACCGCCACTGCTGCCTGACGACGACGGGGCACTGCCAACGGTGCCGAGTGCCGAGAACATGCCGCCGAGGTCCGGAACGCCCGACGAGGAGAACAGACCGCCGCCGGAACCTGAGCCCCCGCCGCCCACGAATGCCGAGCCATCATTGCCGCGGTACCAGAGCGGCATATACCCCGCCTGTGAGCCGCCGGCCTCCGAGTCAGCCATCGTTCGTCCGAGGACGTCCTCGACCTGACCGGAAAGGCCCAGGGCCACCGACCAGACGACGGCCTGGTCCGGAGTCTCGAGCCAGTCAAGCCCCGCCTCCTGAACGACCTGGTCCATGGACCGGGCCTGCTCCATCGTCTTGGACAGCGTCCGCCGGTACGCGTGGAGCCAGGCGCGCTGCATCGCCCCGGCCATCGTCCTCGCCGGCATCGCCGACGCGATGATGAAGGTCACGATGCCGGCGATGATCGCGCTAATGCCGACGACCGTGACGCCACTGGCTGGAATGGACATACCCGCGAAGGCCAGGACTCCACCGAGGACCAGCTCGCCGACACCGATGCCGCGCCACCGGGCGACGACGCTCGACGGCCGGCGACCGAACCAGCCGAGGCCCACCACCGCATCTTCCAGCTTTCGTTCGAAGGTCGGGACATCCGTGGCGAGTTTTGCGACATCTCCAGCCTCGATCGCGTCGTCCGAAGCCAGCGAGTTGAGGCGCGTGAGCAGATACGCCTCGGCGGCCGACGTGGGTTTCCGATTCGCCAGGGCAAGACGGGAACGAGCAACCGCGGGCCCCATATCGCTGGCCGTCACGGCCGACTGCACCCCGGGGAGGCCCGGCAAGATCGAATGATCGACTGACGTGGGCGGCGCCGCATCGATCGAGCCACGAGACGTGCCGGCCAGTTCGTCCTGGGCTGCCGTTGCCGCGCGGCCCCCGACATCGATGGCGAGCTTGGCCCCGCCCAGGCCGAGGAACCCCTTGTCTTGTCGAAAGGCAACTTGACCGCGACTCGCGAGGTCGAGAAGTGCCGTCGTGAGCGAGCGCCGGGAGGTGTGCCCGTCGAGCACCAGCGTTCCGGCAGCCGCGGTCATCCCGGCCGGCGGCGCGGGAACCAGAACCGATTCGGAGTCGATGTACAGGGGATCGCGGCCGAATCGAAGCCAGTGGAAGATCGCCCAGCCGGGCAGGATCAGGAGCACCAGCGCCCCACCGATGATCCCCACGAGGGCGTTGACCTGCCGCGCGATCTGGAGCTGGTTCGCGTGCTCTGGCGTGGCCGCCGCGCCCACCCGGTCCAGGGCGATCAAGGCCGCCCCGTTGAGGTCGCCGGCAGCGAGCAGCGGGACCATGTCGTCCTCGAAGATCTGCTGTCGCTCGCTGTCGCTGAGGAACGCGGCCCGGAAACCGGATCCCGCATACAGGCTGACCTGCCCGTGGACGAGCGATGGGTCGAGATCGAAGAGGACCACGAGGCTGTCGTCGAAGCCTCGCCGGCCGATGCCCCACTGATCGATCAGCGCGGCCGCGTTGGCCTCCGACGTCGCCTGGTCGATCTTGTACGGCCAGACCTGCGTGTAGACCACGACCTCGGCCCCAGTCCGCGTTTCGATGGCATCGATCTCGGATTCGAGCGTCGCGATGGTGTCGGAGCTGAACACGCCGGCCTGGTCATAGACCGCTCGATTGATCTCGGGCGACGGGAACGGCGGCCCGGGCGGCAGCGGCGACGAAGCGAACGCCGCAGCGAGGGGCAGGACAAGCGCTACCATGACGCCGGCGAGTGCGGCCAAGCGCCGAATCAGCATGCGTGGAGCGTACCGCTCAACCGAGGCCCGCGGTTGACCCGCGGCGGCGCCCAAGGACGAGGCGCCCATCCGGCTCGAGCAGGACCTGGGGAGCGCGCGGCCGGCCGTTGTACGTCGATCCGAGCGATGCGGCATAGGCGCCCGTATCGCGGATCACGACGAGGTCGCCGCGCCGGAGTGCCGGCAAGCGATGTTCCCCGAGGTGGTCGGTCGATTCGCAGATCGGGCCCTCGACACGACTCACGTCGCCGGCATCGAACGAGTCTTCACCGCCGACCGGCCGGCCGAGCGAGGTCAGGGCACGGATCTCATGGCGCGCGCCGTACAGCGCCGGCCGGATCACGTCGGTCATGCCGACATCGAGGACGATCTGGCGCCCCTCGCGATCCCGAACATGGAGCACCCGTCCAACGAGGTACCCGGCGCTCCCGACGAGCGCTCGACCGGGCTCGATCGCGAGGCGGGACGGCTGCCGACCGGCGTCATGTCGAGCGAGCAGGGCAGGGAGTTCACGCGCGAACCGGGCAGGGTCGGGAGCCGGTTCATCGCGAGACAGGACCGGGAACCCGCCCCCGACGTCCAGGGTGTCGAAGGTCGGCCAGGCTCCGCGCATCAGATCCACCACGGACAGGGCCCGGCGGATTCCATCGCGCCACGCGTCGACGGAGCGGAGCTGTGACCCGACGTGGAGGTGCACGCCCCGGGGTTGAAGGCCGCGACCCTCGGCCACGATCGCCACTGCTGTCGTCAGTTCATCGGCAGTCATCCCGAATTTCGACCCGGCGGCGCCGACCGCGAGGCCCGCGTGCGTATCGGGCTGGACGGATGGATTCAGCCGGAACAACACGTCGAGTGACCCGTCGCCGATGCCGCTCCGGGCGAGGCCGACCAGCGCCTGTGCCTCGTCGACGGATTCGATGGCCAGCCATACGAGAGGGTCCCCGATCCGTGATGCCCGGATCGCCGCCCGCAGGTCTTCATCGGTCTTGCCCACCCCCTCGAAGGTCACTCGGCTGTTGGGAATCCCGGCCCGCCTCGCGATCGACCATTCCCCGCGCGAGACGACATTCGCTCCGAACCCGAGACCGCTGATCCGCTCGACGATTGCCCGGACATCGTTGGCCTTGACCGAGAAGGTCCGAAGCCAGGGATTGGGAAAGGCCGCCGCCAGGACGCTGGCAGCGCGCCGCAGCTCCGAGACATCCGTCACCGCGACGGGTGTCCCATACCGGCGGGCGGCCGCTCTCAACGACGCCGCGATGTCCGGCAGTCGATCTGGTGCGCTGGTCATCGGACGCGCGGGCCGCGTTCCTGCCGACCCGTGCCGGCGATCGGGCTAGAAGGCGACTTTGCGACCCGAGTTGACCATCCCGAGGAGCGTGGCCACGACGCTGATCACGATCGAACCCAGGAGCGCCCCGACGAACGAATCAGACGTGAAGTTCGGCGGGAAGCCGCCGATCGTGAAGCCCAGGCCGAGAGCGTTGGATACGAAGCTCACGAGGAGGAGCATCACCGCGTTCAGGAGGAACGCGAACAACCCGAGGGTCATCAGGGTGATCGGGAAGGACAGCACCTTGAGGATCGGCTTGAGATAGCTGTTGACCAGGGCGAGGATCAGGGCCACGGCCAGCAGCTTCCACCAGTCCTCGCCGAACGCGAACTTGAT
>JANMPD010000226.1:0-10018 GCA_031369685.1 Chloroflexota bacterium
CCGGAGGACTCGATCCATGGCGAAGTATGTCTTTGTGACCGGAGGCGTCACCTCCTCACTCGGCAAGGGCATCACCGCCGCCAGCATCGGTCGATTGCTGAAGGCGCGGGGTCTCAAGGTCTCCATCCTCAAGCTGGATCCGTACATCAACGTGGATCCCGGCACGATGTCGCCGTATCAGCACGGCGAGGTCTTCGTGACCGACGACGGCGCCGAGACGGACCTGGACCTCGGCCACTACGAGCGGTTCATCGACGAGAATCTGTCCCAACTGTCCAACGTGACAACCGGCCGCATCTACCAGGCCGTCATCGCCAAGGAGCGCCGCGGCGATTACCTCGGTGGCACCGTCCAGGTCATCCCGCACATCACCAATGAGATCAAGGAGCGGATCGGGCGGGTAGCCAAGGACGGGGACCCGGACTGCGTCATCGTCGAGGTCGGGGGCACGGTCGGCGACATCGAATCGCTGCCCTTCCTCGAGGCCATTCGCCAGATGCGCAAGGACGTCGGCCGGGCCAACGTCCTGTACGTCCACGTGACCCTCCTCCCGGCCCTCGCCGCGACCGGCGAACTCAAGACCAAGCCCACCCAGCACTCGGTCAAGGAACTTCGGGGGATCGGCATCCAGCCCGACGTCATCGTCCTTCGCTCTGACCACGAGGTGCCCGATGAGATCCGCGAGAAGATCGCCCTCTTCACCGATGTGGATGTCGACGCGGTCATTCCCGCCCCGACCGCCGAAACGATCTACGAAGTACCACTCCAATTCGAGGCATTCGGGCTGGGTCGGCTCGTCGTCCGCGAACTTGGCCTCGGTGATCCGAATGCCGTGCCGGACCTGGACGGCTGGCGCGCGCTGGTGGAGCGCATCAAGCGACCCAAGCCGATCCTCGAGATCGCGCTGGTCGGCAAGTACATCGAGCTCCCGGACGCCTACCTCTCCGTCACCGAGGCCCTTCGGCATGCTTGCTGGGCTCACGGTGTCGACGCCAAGGTTCGCTGGGTGGACTCCGAGGCACTGACCCGGGAGAACCTCCACGAGCAACTCGAGGGCGCGGCCGGCATCCTCGTGCCCGGCGGGTTCGGCCATCGCGGGATCGAGGGCAAGGTCCTCGCCGCCCACTTCGCCCGCGACCACAAGATCCCGTACCTCGGTCTGTGCCTCGGACTCCAGTGCGCCGTCATCGAATTCGCGCGTGAGGTGATCGGCAAGTCGGACGTCAACTCCACCGAATTCGACATGTTCACCGACAACCCGGTCATCGACTTCATGCCGGACCAGCGGGACATGGAGGACAAGGGCGGCACGATGCGTCTCGGGCTCTACCCGGCTCGGCTGACCCCTGGCACCAAGGCCGCGGCGGTTTATGGCCAGGAAGTGATCTATGAGCGCCATCGCCACCGCTTCGAGGTCAACAACCGCTACCGCCAGTCGCTTGAGGCCGCCGGCATGATTCTGTCAGGCCAATCGCCCGACGGCCGGCTGGTGGAGATCGTGGAGCTGCGGGATCACCCGTACTTCCTCGCCAGCCAGTTCCACCCAGAGTTCAAGAGTCGACCGGAGCGGCCCCACCCGCTGTTCGATGGCTTCGTGGCCGCGTCACTGGCTGTTCGGGAAGGCGTCGAACCCGTGCTCACTGCGCGGACAGCGGCCGCCCCCGAGGCGCGCCCGGTCATGGCGCCACGCGAGGCGGCGACGCGAACTTCCTGAGGGACTCGAACCGAGCGAACCCGGGATCAGTTGATCGTGCAACTATCTGATATAGTTGCAACATCAACTACCGATGCCGGCCGCCGCCGAGCTGCTCTCGAGGAATTCCTTCCCCATGACCATTGCCACCACTCCCGCCATCGAGCGGCTTCCCGTTGATCAGCGGTTCGCGGAACGCGCGACGGGCGATCAGCTCGACCGCACGGCCGTCGCCCTTCGAGCCAACGGCTTCGATGTCCGCATCGCCGACACCGGCGCCGAGGCAGCCGATATGGCCCTGTCCCTCATCCCTGAAGGCGCGGAAGTCCATAGCGGCGCTTCTGAGACCCTGAGCGCTCTCGGGCTGAACGAGGCGATCGAAGAATCCGGCCGATTCGATGCCATCAAGCCGAAGCTCCGGTCGATGGACCGGGCGACGCAGGCCCGCGAAATCCGCAAGCTCGGGGCTTCGCCGGACGTGTTCGTGAACAGCGCCGCGGCCGTCACCGAGGATGGCACGATCGTCTGGGCATCCGGTAGCGGCAGCCAGCTCGCACCGATCACGAACGGCGCCGGCCGGGTGATCCTGATCATCGGCGCGCAGAAGGTCGTTCCCGACCTCGCGACCGCATTCGAGCGGATCGACCGCTACGCCCAGCCGCTCGAGGACGTCCGAATGCAGGAGACGTACGGAATGCGGAGCAAGGTCAACAAGTTCCTGATCGTCCAGGGCGAGCGACCGGGTCGAATGACCGTGATCCTCGCTCGCGAATCGCTCGGGTACTGACCGGGCGGCGCGGGGTCCCGGCGGCGATCGCTCGCCTCGCGGACCCCGCGATTTGACCGCTCGGGCTGCCGCGCGAGAACGACCATAAATGGGAGGACCGAAGTCGGGGACTCCGGTCCTCCCGAGAACCTACTTGACCGTGAAAGCGGTCGACATGCCCGACCCGTAATGAGCCGTGCCGTCCGCATCGACGATATTGCAGATCAGCAGGTATTTTCCAGGCGTCAGGTCGAGCGTGACGGTCCCGGATGCACCGGCCGCCGTTTCCGGGATCTCACCGACGGCTGTCATGCCAGCGCCTTCTTCGTCAACCTTGCCATCGGACCCCTTCGGGAGGTCGAACAGTCCCAGGTCGGTCTTGACGACGACCATCTCGTGCTCTTCCTTGGTGCTGATGTTCTTGGCGTTGAAGGTGACCTGGCCGGCCTTGACTTCAGCAATTGACGGCACGATTTCCCATTCCTGAAACGTGACATCCACCGCGGTCGGGCCCGCCGGCGCGGTCGGCCCCGCCGGCTTCGGGGTAGCGGCCGCGCCGCAGGCAGAGATCGCCACGGCGACGACCGCGAGACCCGCAACGGCCGCGAGGCGATGCTTGAACGGCTTGATCATCTGAGACACGCGTATCCTCCTGGCCGGAGTTGGAAGCCGGCAACTCGCCGGTCGGTTGGACCGGGACATGTTGCGAGGCTACGGAATTGCCGGCGCCTGCAGTCCGGGCCGCATGGCCCGTAGGATGTAGGCCACTGATCCCGAAGTGGCCCTTGGAGTCCGAACCCACCATGAAGCTTTTCCTCGACACCGCCGACATCGAAGAGATCCGCACGGTCGCCCGCTGGGGCGTGCTCGATGGCGTGACCACGAACCCGAGTCTCTTTGCCCGGACATCGGGCATGACCTACGACGAGGTCCTCGCCGAGATCTGCACGATCACCGACGGCCCGGTCTCCGCGGAGGTTGTGGCCGAGGATGCCGAGGGCATGCTCAAGGAAGGGCGGCACTTCGCCAAGATCGCGGACAACATCGTGGTCAAGGTCCCGATGTCCGAGACTGGCCTCGAGGCCATCAGCCGGTTCGCGGCCGAGGGCATCAGCACCAACTGCACCCTGATCTTCACGGCGAACCAGGGCCTGCTCGCGGCCAAGGCCGGCGCATCGCTCCTGTCCCCGTTCGTCGGGCGCCTCGATGACATCAACGAGGAGGGGATGGTCGTCATCCGCGAGCTGTCGGACATCATCCGCTTCCACGAGATCGAATCGGAAGTCCTGTCGGCTTCGATCCGCCACCCGCGGCATGTGACCGACTCGGCCCTCGCCGGCGCCCACATCGCGACGCTGCCGTTCAAGATCTTCCAGCAGATGGTTCACCACCCGCTCACGGACAAGGGCATCGCCCAGTTCCGCTCGGACTGGGACAAGGCGCGCAAGGCCCTCGAGGCGGCCAAAAACTGATCCTCGGTTCGGGTCCGCTAGACCCGCGCCGGTCCCCGCCGGTCCCCGCCGGTCCCCGCCGGGCCCGCCCGCCCTTCCGCGCTCGCCGTGGGTCAGGGTCGTCGGCCCGTGTGCAGGGTGACCATCCCGAAGGTCAGCGGCGTCCATGCGACGTCGATGAGTCCGGCCTTGTGCATCATCTCCGCGATCTGCTCGGGCGGCGGGTACGCGCGAACGCTCCTCACCAGATAGCGATACGCGTCTCCGTGGCCCGCAAGCTGCCCGATTCGTGGCACCACCGCCTCGAACCAGGTCCTGCCGATACGCCCGATGACGCCCGTCGGCCGGGCGATCTCGAGGCACGCAACGATGCCGCCGGGGCGGACCGCCCGCCGCATCTCGGCAAATCCTCGCCGGTAGTCGGGCAGGTTCCGCATGCCAAAGGCGACGGTGGCGGCATCGAACGTCGCGTCTTCTACCGGCAGAGCCATCGCGTCGCCGACCACGTAGTCGAGGTTGGGAAACACGGTCGCGTGGGTCCGCGCCCGACCGAGCATGCCTGATGAGATATCCACGCCGAGGACCCGCCCGATGGGACCGACGACCGTGGCCAGGTCCCGAGCCACGACGCCCGTTCCCGCGGCGACGTCGAGGGCCCGCATGCCGGTCCGCAGCCTCGTGGCGGCCACAAGTCGCCGCCGCCAGCGTGGTTCCTGGAAGCCGGATATCACCGCGTTGAGCGGCTCGTAGCGCCCAGCGATCCGGTCGAACATCGCCCGGACCTCGTCCCGCGAAGCCTCGTTACCCGCCGGCCGAGCCGCCTCGCCGTCGGATCGATCCCGCGGATCGCTCACCCCGTCACTCGTGATGCCACACGCCCGCCCGCATCACGCGCCGGACGACCAGGTCGGCATCGAACTCGACGAGATCGGCCCGCTGCCCGACGGCGAGCCGGCCGCGGTCCTCGATACCGAGCATGGCGAGCGGGTTCCGGCTCGCGGCGCTGATCGCATCGACGATGTCCATTCCGTCGGCCACCATGTTCCGAACGGCCGTGTCGAGCGCGATCACCGATCCGGCGAGCGTGCCGTCCGGGAGCGTGCACCGAGCACCGCGAACCTCGACCTGAAGGCCCCCGAGCGCCATCCGGCCGTCGCCGGCCCCGGCCAGGGCCAGGGCGTCACTGACCAGGATCAGGCGCTCGTGCGGCTTGGTCCGGCGAACGATGGGCCACAGCGCCGGATCGACATGCACGCCGTCGGCGATCAGCTCGACGTAGGCGTCGTCGCGCGTCAGCGCCGCCACCGCGAGTCCGGGACTTCGATGGGCGACACCGCTCATCGCGTTGAACAGGTGGGTCGTGGCCGTGGCGCCGGCGTCGTACCCGGCATGCGCCGTCGCCAGCTCCGCCGCCGAGTGACCGAGCGAGACCCGAACGCCCAGCCCGCTGAGGCGACGGATGAGCCCGAGCCCGCCATCGAGCTCCGGCGCGATCGTGATCAACCGAAGGCCGTCGACCAGCGGCTCGATCTCCGCCCAGTCCGTTGCTCCCGGGACGGCGAGATGATCGGGGTGGTGCGCCCCCCGGCGAGCCGGGGCGAGAAACGGGCCCTCGAGGTTGAAGCCCATCGGCGTGGCGCCATCGCCCGGTGCCCGCGGGATCCAGGCCCGAACCCGATCGGCAAAGGCACGCAGATCCCCGAATGGCGCCGTGACCGCGGTCGGCAGGAACGACGTCACGCCACGGCGCAGGAGGGCCCGCGCCATTCCATCGAGGTCGTCGGTCGAGCCCATCGCATCGTGGCCGCCCCAGCCGTGGACGTGGACGTCGACCAGGCCCGGCGCAATGATCGGCAGCGTCGGGTCGGCGGAGCCGACGGTCCCGGCCTGATCTGGATCCTCATCGAGATCGACGGCCGAGATCCAGTCGTCGTCGATGCGGATGCAGCCCATCACGACCGAGGTGTCCAGGACCAGGCGCCCGCGGACTTCGAGCGTGCTCATGCGAGCGGCGCGCCCTCACGTCTGAGCTCGTCCTCGACCTCGAACGAGACCTCGAGCGCATATCGCGAGCCGGCGTACCGGGATTCCGTCGCCTCGACCGGGCGACCCTGCCGATCGACGATCACGCGGTGCTCGACCAGGAGCGGATCCCCCCGCCGCAGGTCGAGGAGGCGCGCATCGGCAGCCGTGGCCACGGCCGCGCCGATCGTGCCCGTCCCGGACACGAGCGTCAGTCCGCCACGCGCGACCGCTTCATGGAGCGACCCGTGCTCGAGGTCGGCGGACATCACGGCCGCCGCACAGCTCCTGACCAGGATGGCCGTTTCCACCGCAATCGGTTCCCCGTCGGCGTTGCGGATCCGCCGCACCTCGATCACCGGTGTCCCCGTGGTGAGCCCGAGTTCGGTCGCTTCCGCTCGCGTCGACGGGCGGATCGCCCGTGCAAGGAGGCGGGACGATGGCACGCGACCCTGGCGCTCCATCTCCCGGCTGAAGGTCATCAGTCGGTCCGTGCGCCGATGCGTTGCCCGCTCCGCGACGAAGCTGCCGCGGCCGGGCTGCCGCGTGACGAGTCCCTCATCGGCGAGTCGTTGCATCGCGTTGCGCGCGGTCATCCGGCTGACCTTGAATTCGGCGACGAGCTCCGCATCCGATGGCAGGCGGTCACCGGGCCGGAGGGCGGTGATCCGCTCGCGCAGGACCTGCTCGATGCGTCGGTGGTGGGGGACGTAGGCGTTCTCCCTCATGACGCGGCTCCTGTGCCCCTCGAGGTTGCCGCTGGCCATGAGGTCCAGGTTGCCGGCGTTCCGGGCGCGATCGCGCCCTCGCCGTCCATCGTCTCGGCACCGTGGACCGCCGCCCCGATGGCACCGGCCCATACCCCCAATTCGGCCATCACGATTTCGACGTCATCGAGCGAGGTCGTGTGGACACGACGACGGATCTCGGCCCGGATCGGTTCGAGGATGAAGTCCCCGGCAGCCGCGATCCCCCCGCCGATGACGACTCGATCCGGCGAGATCAGGGTGATCATGTTGCCGATCCCGATCCCGAGGTAGCGCCCGACAGATTTCAGGCCGCTCCTCGCGATGAGGTCGCCTGCGTGCGCCCTCTCGACGGCCGCTTCGACGGTATCGGTGCCGCAGGCCTCGGCGATTCGATCGGCGCGCGCGAAGGATTCGAGGCAGCCGTTATTGCCGCAGTTGCAGGTCGGGCCGTCGGGATCGATCGTCTGGTGGCCGATCTCACCCGCCGTGCCATCGTGGCCGAGCTGGACGCGGCCATCGATGGCGATCACCCCGCCGACTCCGGTTCCGAGCACCAGGCCGACCATGGAGGCGGCACCCCGGCCGGCGCCCAGCCGGAGTTCTGCCAGGCCGAAGGCTCGAGCGTCGTTGATCATGGCCACCGGGACTCCGAGGGTGGTTGCGACGGGCGCGGCAACCGGTCGACCGGCCCATCGGCCGGGGATGTTCACCAGGAACCGGGTGGTGCCCGACCTCGGGTCGTACAGCCCCGGAACCCCGATGCCCGCCGAGACGACACCCGGCCACTCGTCGATCGCAGCTCGTCCGACGGAACTGATCGCCTCGATTACGGCGTCTGGCCCGGCGGCTGCCGGCGTCCGGACCTGGCCGGTGCCGAGGGTTCGCCACGTGCCGTCTGCCAATTCGACGACGGCCCACTTCACGTTGGTGCCACCGAGGTCCAACCCGAGGTGCCGGGTCACGGCCAAATTGGTTTCAGTCACGCGGCAGTGCCGTGCGGTCTCCGGATGGGTTCGGGCATCACGTCCGACCTTTCGAGCCTATGTCGTCGCGCTGACGGTTGCGTGTTCGGACGGGACCGCGCCCGTGAACTTGTCCCACAGTGATGCCGCGTTGAGCGTCTGGATGTGATTCATCATGTAGCCCTGACCGATGTCGACCGGGTAACGGTCGGCAAAGTTGACCCGAGCCATGGTCTCTTCGCGGGTCCAGCCGGCCGCAACGGCCGCCGCGACTGCGGCCTTCCAGTCCAGCAGGTTCGACCGTTGCGTGTCGAGGTATTTCGCGGTGGTGATCGGTCCGTGGCCCGGCACGACGTGGTCGATATCGAGCGCCTGGATGCGATCAAGGGCGCGGATCCATTGGTCCACGTTCGAAGTCATGAGCCACGTCTGGCATTCGCAGAAGACGGTGTCGCCAGTGAAGACGACCCGCTCCTCGGGAACGTACACGGCAACCTGGCCGGGGGTATGCCCAGGCGTATGCAGGATCCGGAAGGTCCGGTTGCCAACCGTCAGCGTGAGATCCCCGGTGAACACGATCGTGCCCTTGTTCGGGTCGGCGTAGTACGTGTCGCGATCCGGAACGATCGACGCGCCCTCGGGGTCGTCGGTCGGGATGGCCTCGAGGGCGTAGGCGAACGGATCGAGGTCCGGCGTCACGACCATGAAGTTCTCGTACAGGCCACGGTGCTCGACAACCGCCCCGGCGCCCTTGAAGAAGTAGTTTCCGAAGATATGGTCCACGTGGTGCTCGGTGTTGATCAGATACCGGATCGGGCCATGGGACTCGGCCTCGGCCCGCATCGCCACGGCCCGTGTCGGCAGCTGGGGCGTGTCGATGACCACGACACCGTCCGAGGTCACCACGAAGCTCGGGTTGCAGCCGCGCAGGTTCGTGTTCGTGAAGATCGTCGGCGTCACCTGTTCCATCGACACTGGTTCCTCCTGTCCGCTGGGTCGCCCCGCTTACTGCGTCGCCGTCAGCCCGCCATCGATCATCAGGATCTGGCCGGTCACGAACGCTCCTGCCGCCGAGCAGAACAGCAGGCACGGGCCGATGAGATCGTCGGTATCCCCGACGCGCCGGAGCGGAATGCGGTTGACGATCCCAGCCTTGAAGGCGGGGTCGCCCAGGAGGGTCGCGACCTGCGGCGTGTCCACGAACGTCGGCGAGATCGCGTTGACCGTGATGCCATGCTTCGCCCACTCGGTGGCCCACTGCCGCGTCAGGGACGCGATCGCGCCCTTCGCCGCAACGTAGGCCGAGTAACCCGCGTTGATTCCGAGCGCGTAACGGACCGAAGTGATGTTGAGGACGCGGCCGCCGCGACCGCCACGGATCATTGCCCGGACCGCCGCCTGGGTGGGGTAGAGCGTGCTTCGAACGTTGAGGTCGTAGATCCACTCCCACGCATCGACCGGGTAGGCCTCGGCGTCGAAGAGGACCTTGCCGGCGCCGCCACCGACCGCGTTGACGATGATGTCGAGCCGCCCGAACCGTCCGACGACCTCGGCGACCAGGCGTTCGCACGTTTCGGGATCGCTGGCGTCGGCAACCATCGGGACGGCCTGCGAGCCGGTCGCCCGGACGCGCTCGGCGGCATGATCCAGCGCCGCGGCCGTCCGGCCCGCGACGACGATCTTCGCGCCGGCCCCGGCAAGGCCCACCGCGAGCGCCGAACCGATGGCACCACCTCCACCCACCACGAGGGCGACCTGATCGTCGAGGCCGAACAGGGTTGACGGGGTCATGGCGTCCTCACGATCGATTGGGGAGACATCATCGATGGTAGGTCGGGCCCTCGGACCCGGTCAACGACGCGCCGGGCTCGTCCGGCCAGCGCTCGGCGAGGTTCGCGCCGGCCTCGCGGAAGTGTTCCTGGAGGGCGCTGACGGCCGCGTCGGCATCCGCAGCACGAAGCGCCGCGAGGATTGGCAGATGGAGGTCGGCGGACCACCGCGGGTCGGCCCCCGGGACCACGAGCGTGATGTAGGTCCGCAGGAATGGTTCGAGCGATCGCCAGACCGTCTCGAGGGTGTGATTGTCGGCGATCTCCATGATCCGGCCGTGGAACCGCGCGTCCCAGGCCGCGACCGCGTGGGCATCGCCGGCACCGGCCGCGGTCTGCATCGCGTCGCAGTAGCCGGCAAGTTCCGCCACGTCCCTCGGGCCGAGGCGAGGGACAGCGAGCTGCGCCGCGAGTGTCTCGAGTGCCGATCGAACCGCGTATGCCTCGAGGATCTCCCGTCTCGCGGGCCGCCGGACCCGGGCGCCCTTGAACGGTGTGATCTCGACCATGCCCAGTGCGGCAAGCGCCCGGAGCGCCTCGCGCACG
>JANMPD010000265.1:0-1664 GCA_031369685.1 Chloroflexota bacterium
GGCACGATCGAGAGGAACTCCGGCTGCGGCTCGGCCAGGGTCTGGCGGGTCTTGATCTCCGAGAGGTCGTGGCCGCGCAGAAACGCGTCCGCGGCGTATGCGGAGCGCCGGCCCTCGGCAACGGCCTGGACGACGGTCGCCGCGCCGATGCGGACGTCGCCGGTGGCAAAGACGCCGCGACGCGCCGTCTCGAACGTGACAGCGTCGGCCTGCAGGCGTTTGTTGCGGGTAGCGGTCGGTCCCGTTGATCCGGGGCCGATCCAGGTCAGGTCGGGACCCTGGCCGATGGCCAGCAGCACGCGATCGCAGGGGATCACGAATTCGGTGCCTGGAGCGGGTTCCGGGCGGCGGCGGCCGGAGGCATCCGGGGCGCCGAGCGCCATCCGGATGAACTCGACACCCGTGACATTGCCCTTGGCATCCGTGATGACCCGCGTGGGGCCGGCCTGGAAGATGGCGGTCACGCCCTCCTCGATGGCCTCGTGGACCTCACCGGCGGCCGGCATGTCCTTCATGTCCCGGCGATAGACGAGCGTCACCTCCCTGGCGCCCTGGCGGACCGAGGTCCGTGAGCAGTCCATCGAGGTGAAGCCGCCGCCGATCACGATGACGCGCTTGCCGGCGTGATCCGGGTAGGGCAGGCCGAGCGTGGCGGTGCGCAGGTATTCGAGGCCGTCGAGCACCTCGGCGGCGTCCTCGCCAGGGACGCCGAGCGTGTTCGTGTCGTAGCAGCCGATGGCCACGATGACCGCGTCGAAACCCTGGAGCTGGAGGTCGTCCAGGGTGAAGTCTCGCCCGAGCCCCTGATTGCAGACCATCTTGCCGCCGAGGCGGGTCACCGACTCGTATTCGGCCTCGAGGACCTCGACCTTGGGCAGGCGGTACTGGGGGATACCGTAGCGAAGCATGCCGCCCGGCGCCGGGTCGCGCTCGAAGATCGTGACGTCGTGGCCGCTCAGGAGCAGGTAATAGGCGGCGGCCATGCCGGCCGGGCCCGATCCGATGACCGCGGCCCTGCGGCCGGTCGCCGGCTGGATGTCGAACGGGACGGGCGGATCGATGCCGTCATCGAGCATCTGCTTGATGACCTGGTCACCGGCGTACCGATGGCTGTCCCGAATCGCGATCGCCTCGTCCACCTCGTCGCGCCGACAATGGTCCTCGCACGGCGCAGGGCAGACGCGCCCGAGCACGGAGGGAAAGGGAATCGTCCGCTTGAAGACACGCGTGGATTCTCGCCAGTCGCCTTCGGCGTTCTGCTTCAGGAAGCCCGGGATGTCGATGTGACTCGGGCACTTGTTCTGGCACGGCGGCAGGCAATAGGCGTTGTGGTCCGAAAAGATCAGCTCGAGGTTCGTCCGGCGAAGCCGTCGGAGCTCCTCGGTCTGGGTCTGGACCTTCATCCCGTCATCGCAGGTCCGCGAGCAGCTGATCGGCGGATACTCCTCGCCCTCGACCTCGACAACGCACATGCGACAGGCCCCGAAGCCCGGGAGCTTCGGCTCGTAGCACAGCGTCGGGATCTCGATCCCGTTGTCGCGACAGATCTCCAGGATCGTCTGGCCCTCGAGCCCCTCGACGATCCGCCCATCCACCTCGATCCGGATCGCGGTCGTGGACTGCGGGCGCTGGGGGGACTGCGTCGTGAGCAGGCGCTCAGCCAG
>JANMPD010000247.1:0-4222 GCA_031369685.1 Chloroflexota bacterium
ATCTCGCGCACGGCCGGATCGCCGGCGCGATCCACCACTGAACGATCGCAACTCGACCGATCTGCGTCTGCGGCGGCAACCGTCCGCCAGCGCGGTCGACAGGGGCGACGAGGGAGACGACGATGACACGGAGCACACGAAGGTCATGAGCGCGTACCGCGAATTCACCGGCAAGAGCGTCGAGGAGGCCCTCCGACTGGCTCGTGAGGCATTCGGTGCCGGCCTTGACGACCTCGACTTCGAGATCCTGACCCCTGGGAGCCGGGGCGTGCTGGGCATGGGCGCCGAACCCGCTCGAATCCTTGCCGCCCCGCGCTCCGAACTCGGTGGTGCCGCCCCGAAGCGAGACGCCGCATCTGCCCGTCCCCTTCCACCCCCACCGCCGCGCGAGGACCGTGGCGACCGACCCGCGTTTGATCGTGGGGCTGATCGACCCCCGCGGCGTGAAGATAGCGAACCGCGTCGCGATGACCGTCCCCTCCGCCGTGACGCAGGGGATAGTCCTCCCCCCCGCCGTGACCACGCCCCGGCCGTCGCGGCCGGACCCGAGCGCGAGGGCCGGCCACCGCGTCGCGAGGATCGGCCCCCGCGCCGTGACGACCGACCCCGGCGGGACGACCGAGGCCCCCGTGAGCCCAGGGGAGACGGCGCCCTGAGTGCGGCCGAGGCCGCTGAGGTCAATGCCCTTCGTGGCTCGGTCGCCGTGGAACGAGCAGAGCTTGAAGCCGCCGAGGCCTCCCCCGAGGCGCTTGCCGCGGGCAAGGTGATCCTGGAGAAGTTGCTTGACCTCATGGGCTTCAAGGTTGCCGTGACCGTCGAGTCGTCCGAGACCAGCCGCCTCAACGTCACCGGTGACGACGACGAGCGCGAGGCGCTCGGAGCCCTGATCGGGCGCAAGGGTGAGCGCCTGAGCGCACTCCAGCATGTGGTCAATCTGATGCTGTCCCGTGAGATGGGCGCATGGACCCGAATCCTCGTGGACGTCGAAGACTACCGGGGTCGCAGGGAACGCCAGCTTCGTGAAATCGCCGAGCGAGCCGCGCAGCGCGTCAACGAGACTGGCAAGATGCTCCAGCTCGAGGCCATGCCCGCCCTGGAGCGACGCTGGGTCCACCTGGCCCTGCGAAATCATCCCGATGTCGTGACCCAGTCGATCGGCGAGGAGCCGAACCGTCGGATCATCGTCCTGCCGCGGATGGGCTGAGCCCGGAGCTGCCTGCCGGCCATCAGTTGACGGGTGCCGGTACGATGGCTGCTCGTCACGCACGATCGGCGGCGCGCGTCATCACGTGGGCTGCACAAGTGGCTCACAACGCTCGCCCGACCACGAGCACTTCTCGGGGATGAACAGACGCATGGACGACCAGGAAATCAACGGCGCCTCGGCGCCCGACGTGCCGCCGGAGGTGCCGACCGAGGTGGCCGAGGAGTCCGCAGCGGATCTCGTCGCGGAACCCGATCAGCCGGCTGCGCCCGTGCATCGCGGGCGACGACGGTCCGTCACACGCTTCCTGATCGCATTCATGTTCGGCCTGCTCGCCGTGTTGACCGTGTCGGCCGGTGCGTTGGCGGCCTACGAATCCTCCAACGTCGGCCGAATCCTGCCCGGTGTTCACGCGGGATCCGTCGACCTGTCCGGGCTCACGCCAGCCACCGCCGCCGCCCGACTGCGAGAGGCCTACGCCTCGTTCGGTGATGGAACCGTGGTCCTGAGCGCCGCGGGCGTCGAACGGACCGTGACGTTCTCCGATCTGGGCCGTCGCGTCGACGCCGACGGGATCGTGGCGTTGGCCATGAGCGTCGGTCGTGAGGGCCCGGTCATCGAACGGATCGCCTCCAATATCCGCATGTTCGTTCGGGGCTCCGATATCACCCCCTTCGCGCTCTTCGAGCGAGCCGCTCTCCGGCACGAACTCGCCGTCCTTGCCGCCCAGGTCGCGGTGGCGCCGACGGACGCCACCGTCACGCTCGGTGAGACCGGGTTCACGCTCGCCCCGGGAACCGACGGCCGAATCGCCGAGATTGACACGACGCTCGCGGCGACCGCTGACCTCCTGGTCATCTCAACAACACCGAATCCGGTTCGGGTCGAACTCCCCGTGTCCATCATCGAACCCGACATCACCACCGCCGCAGCGACAGCGGCCCGCGAGGCGGCGATCCGGATTGCAGCTGACACGACGCTGCTCGATGCCGGCGAAGCGTGGATGCTCACTGCCACCCAGATCCGCTCATGGATTTCATTCGAGCGGACCGGCAGTGGCGGCTATCGGCCGATCGTGGCCCGCGAGGCCATCGAGGCCGGGCTCGCTCCGATTGCCACCAAGGTGGCGATCGCCCCCGTTGACGCGACGTACCTGCTCGGCGGCAACAAGCAGGTGGTCGGGGTCACGAATGCGAAGAATGGCCGGGCGCTTGATGTGCCCGGGACGGTCGAGTCCCTGATCAACCTCGTCAATGATCGCGTGGACGGGCTGACCATTTCCCGCGTGGCGCTCAGCGTAACCACGATCGAGCCCGAGCTGACCACTGCCGAGGCGACCAAGACCGCTCCGCTGATGAAGCCGATCTCCGCGTGGACAACCTATTTCCCGATTGGCATCAAGAACGGCCAGGGCGCCAATATCTGGATCCCGGCCCGCGAAATTGACGGCTACGTGGTCCTGCCGGGCCAGAAGTTCGACTTCTGGGATGCCATCGGTCCGGTGACCCGGGCGGCCGGCTACAAGGACGGCGGCGCGATCATCGATGGCAAGACGGAGCCCCAGGGCGCCCTCGCCGGCGGCATCTGCTCCTGCTCGACCACGCTCTTCAATGCGGCCATACGCGCCGGACTGGACATGGGCGCTCGTCGAAACCACTACTACTACATCAGCCGCTATCCGCTCGGACTTGACGCCACCGTCTTCCAAAGCGGCTCAGGATCCGTCCAGACGATGTCATTCACGAACGACACGAAGTACCCGATCCTCATTCGAGGAACCGGCTGGTCCGTCGGCTCGAAGGGCTATGTCAAGTTCGTGATCTGGTCGGTGCCGACGGGTCGCACCGTGACGTTCTCGAAGCCGATCGTGAAGAACATCAGGCCCGCCTCCGACACCACCGTCTACACCACGGAGCTGAAGCCGGGCGTCCGGGAACGCCTTGAATACCCGGTCGATGGCATGGACGTCTGGGTGACGAGGACCGTCACCGATGCCAACGGCGTGGTCATCCATCGGGAAACGTATTACTCGCACTACGCCAGGGTCACGGGCGTCCTTCGGATCGGCAGGGCCGCGGCCCCAGCGCCCACGCCCGCGCCGGCGGCTACTCCCAGCCCGCCCTGATCGTCGCTCGGGTCGAGCGCTGCGCGCTCGCCTACGCCGTCCTGGTTGATCGCCTACGCCGACCCGCTCGCTTCGAGGTCGTGCTGGCACGTTGGGCATAGGCCGAACAACTCGAGGCGATGGACGTCGATCCGATAGCCGCTCTCGGCGGCAATCTTGCTGACCACTCCGGCCAGCCCCGTGTCGTCGACATCGGCCGCTCGCCGCACGTGGCGCAGACGACGTGATGATGATGATCTGCCGGCTCGCAGGCGATGTAGGCGTGGTCGCCTGAGGGCAGGTCGATCCGCTCGATCGCACCCACGCCCTCGAGTAGATCGAGCGTCCTGAAGATCGTGGCCCGCGCGATTGCCGGCCTGCGGCCCACCGCGTCGTCGAGGAGATCGGCGGCCGTGAAGTGGCCCTCGCGCCGGGTGATGAGATCCGCAACCGCGCGCCGCGGGCCGGTCAGCCGGTAGCCGGCCCCTTCGAGGGCAGCGATCGACGAGACGTGGACAACCGGGCCGGCGCGCACGGGGAAGGATTTCGCGGGCGATCCCGGCCGGCCCGAATATCGGCGGATGATCGTTCGCGATCGGCAATGATCAGGTCAACGGGACGAATGTGGTGGAGATGGGGGAGAGTCGAACTCCCCGTCCAGAGCCCTTCGGCAGCAACCACTACGAGCGTGTCCGATCGTTTTCGTCAACCATCCAGGCGGGGATCGGCACTCTCCCGGTTGGTCCAGCCACGTGTCTCTAGATCGAGCTTGCTCCCGGGCTACGCGACGCTCATCCGGGCTGCAGCCCCACTGAATGACGCTTCCACGACCCGCAGGACTGAGGTCGCTTCCACGCTCACCTTACCGCCTAAGCGGCGAGGGCGAGAGTCGACTGCTTGTTGGCAGTTACTTC
>JANMPD010000282.1:0-1607 GCA_031369685.1 Chloroflexota bacterium
ATTCCTGAGCGGGCTCAATGTCTTGATACTCATCGACAAGCACGGCTGAGAACTCCCCCTGCCAATGCCTACGTGTCCCCGGATCACGCTTCAGCAGTCGGACAGCCTTGAAGATGAAGTCATCAAAGTCGGTTCGCTCGTGCGCCGCAAGTTCGTCCTCGTAGAGCCTGTACAACGTCGCCAGTGTCCTCTCGCCCGGTGTCGCCGCGGCTTCTGCGAATTCCTCCACGGTCAGCATCTGGCCAAGCTTGAGACCGCTGATCTGCTCCTTTGCATCAGGGGCCTCAATCCAGACGCCGCCGTCAGTGGCATCCATTGCGAGCTTTGCGAGTCGCCGCCACTGCCCGAATGACATCGTCAGGACGTCACCGGGAAGCTGCTCGGCGTGTTTCAAGATGCGCCGGCCCATCGCATGGAACGTCCGGGCCTCGACGCCCTCGACGCCCTCCTGATCGAGCCGGGTTTGAAGCTCAGCCGCCGCAGCCGCATTGAATGTGCAGCAGAGAATTCGGTTCGGCGGAACGCCACGGGCCACGAGTTCACGCACGCGCGCGACGAGGACTGTTGTTTTCCCGCTGCCGGCCGGAGCGATGACCTGGACGATGCCGTCGTGGCTCACAACCGCCTTGCCCTGCTCTGGATCAAGATTGGCCGTCCAGGGCGCGACTCTCCTGACTCCGAGTCCCTGCCCGCCCTCGTCTCTCGAGCTACCAGTCGCGACCGACGGTCTCCCAAACAGGCCCCGTATCCACTCTAGAAGGCGGACCCACGGAGACCGGCGCACCCTGATACCAATGTCGGGCGCGTCACTCTCCGCGGTCGTTAAACGGCGCGTCAGTTCTCGGGCCACGCGCAACGCACACTCGGCCGCGTCGCGCGTGATCTCCGATCCCGTAAAGTGGATGGGCTCCCAGCCTTTGCTTCGGAGTACGGCATCACGGGCTCGGTCCCGTTCCGGGTCATGCCATGGCTTTCCGTCGCATTCGACGACGAGGCGCGCATCCGTAAATGCAAAGTCGGCCCGGTACTTCCCGATGCCGAACTGGGCAATCGGGGTGAGGCCCCGGTTGCGCATCGCTGCGTACAGGAGCGCTTCAATGGGCGTGAGCGGCGGCATCGCGTCCGGCCCCGGTCCCAGCCGATATCGAGAGGCGACATACTGCAGGCGCTCGAGCGTCCACGCATATCCAATTGGGTCAACGAAATCGACGGGATCGAGATCCTCGAGTTCGCGATCCGTCGACACGAGAAGCGTCAATCCCTCGCGGTAACACGGCTCAACGATGAACCCGTACAGATTTCGCAAGTCGGCCGCGGTTTTCAACGGCGCACCGACCACGGCGAGTGGGGAGCTGGCTCTCAGCAGGTCAAGAAGCGGCTTGGCCGGATTGTCGAGGGATGTCCGAGCGGTTCCGCGAGCGCGAGCCGGGACTATGAAGCGCTCGCGCAAGTCGCGGAATGAGAAGACCTTCCATCCGGCCCGCTGGAGCGCCTCCGGGTCCATGGCCGTGCTCGTCCAAGTAAGTGAGCCGGCATCTCGCCTTGGTGGAGGTGGTGCTGACGCAGCCTTCTCTCGTACCAAGATGCGTGCCCTAGAACCGGCTCAG
>JANMPD010000284.1:0-26511 GCA_031369685.1 Chloroflexota bacterium
GCCGCGAGTGTCTCGAGTGCCGATCGAACCGCGTATGCCTCGAGGATCTCCCGTCTCGCGGGCCGCCGGACCCGGGCGCCCTTGAACGGTGTGATCTCGACCATGCCCAGTGCGGCAAGCGCCCGGAGCGCCTCGCGCACGGGCGCCTGGCTCGTGTTGAGTTCGCGGGCGATCTGCGTCTCGACGATCCGCGAATCCGGGAGGTACTCGCCGCTCAGGATCCGCTCGAGGAGCTGGTCCATCACCTGGTCGGCGAGCAGGCTCCGTCCGACCGGCCGGGCAGTGGTCACGGCGGCGCTCAAGACAGGATCTCGACCAGGCCGGCCGAGCCGTCGACGCGGATCCGGTCCCCGGTGGCGATCCGATGGGTGGCGACCGACGTCCCGATGACCGCGGGGATCCCGAACTCGCGGGCGAGGACCGCCGGATGCGAGGTCGTGCCGCCGGTATCGGTCACGAGCCCGGCGATCTTCGTGAACAGGACGACCCAGGCCGGGTTCGTCATCTGGCAGACGAGGATGTCGCCCTCGGCCACCTCGTCGAACTCGTCGACCGTCATGACGACCCGGGCGATTCCCTCGACGACCCCGGGCGACGCCGCGATCCCGCTGACAAGCCGTTGGTCCGCCGACTGTTCCTGGTAGAACCGCTCCGGATAGCCCCAGTTCACGAGGTACGGGAAGGCCAGTTGCGACGCCGTCGCCGTCCCGATCCAGTTGCGTGGGTGGATCTCCGCGGCCGCAGCCCGCTGGGCCCGCCGCTCGGCCACGATCGCCGCGGCGTCGATCGCGCCGCCGTTGCCGATGAGCATCCGCAGCTCGTTGTAGCGCAGGAACATCACGTCGTCGGGCCGGGCGAGGCGGCCGGCCTCGACCAGCTTGCGCCCGATCGCGATCAGGACGAGCCTGACGTGGGCATTCGCACCCTGGTCGATGTAAAAGTGGTGATCGGGCGTGAGCGGCGCCATCCGGAGGTTCGTGGCGTTGGCCGCCCGCATCTCCGCGAGCGCGTCCCCGTCCAGGCCCGTGAGGATCTGATCCGAGGCCGCGGCGATGTCGGCGCGCATCGCCTCGATCGCCGTCGGGAAGTCGTAGTCGGTCTCGAGGTAGCCGCGGATCAGGTCGAGGACGGGCTCAAGCTCCTCGCGGACGGTCGGGAAGATGAACTCGTGGCTCCAGACCGCGTGCCAGCCGAACTCGCGCTGGTACGGCGTGATCCGCTCGTCCATGAGGCGCTGCCCGCGCGCCGAACCGCGCAGGGCGGCGGCGATGGTGTCGGCGTCGCCGCTCCGGAAGATCGTGTTCAGCTCGGCATCGTCGCGAACCTCGTTCTTGATTCGCCACAGTGCTTCGATCGAATCCCAGTTCCGGTCGGACGCCGAGTTCTGGAGCCGGCCCAGGAGCTCCTCGTCGATGCCGCCTCGCACCCGCTCCATCACGGCCCGCAGGTCGAGCGTCGCGGACAGCTGGGCGAAGTTGAGCATCCAGTGGATCTTCCAATGCCGGTCATGGATGTCGATCCCGTCCTCGAGGAGGCAGGCGACCTCGGCCAGGCTCATCTCCCCGACCCGGTCGAGCTGGGTTTCGAGATAGTCGAAGTTCCGCTCCATCTCGGGGACCAGGCGGTCCCGCCACCAGTCGGCGAAGTGGGCGCCGTAGACCGGCAGGACGGTGTCCAGGTACGCACCCATCTTCTCGGCGAACGCGTCGTCGCGTGGGACTCGCGCCCCGTAACGGGAACTGTATTCCGTACCCTCGATCCGAATCGCCGGGTCGGCCGGGATCGCGGTCGTGTAGACGTAGCCGTTGACGTTCTTGGCCAGCCAGTCCACCGCGAACGGCGTCCCGAATCGCCGGAACATGTGGTCGCAGCTCAGCCACCAGCCGCCGATGTCGAAGAACATGGGGCTGACCGGGTGCGGGATGTGGAGATCGTCGTAGACCCAGAAGAAGTCCTTCTCGGATTCGGAATCCCATGCGACCGGGAACGTGCTGTCACCGAGAAACGTGCCGAGGACCTCGTCGGATTCAGGCATGCGAGACCCTCGGCATCGTCGGGATGTCGTCATGCGCGACGAGCTCGAAGATCTCGCGCCGCCGGACGTCGAGTCGATGGACGGCGTCCTCGAGGACCAACCG
The DNA here is from genome assembly GCA_031369685.1 of Chloroflexota bacterium. Lineage (GTDB taxonomy): Bacteria > Chloroflexota > Limnocylindria > Limnocylindrales > CSP1-4 > UBA5189. The sequence goes on from JANMPD010000284.1 coordinate 2,139, forward strand.
GCGGACGTGGTCCGACGCAGCGTGCGCGTGGAAGGCGGCCTCCGACGCGTATTGCTCGTACAGGAAGAACGTGCCCGGATCGTCGACCGAGCGATGGGCCCAGAACAGGAGGCACCCGGGCTCCTGCCCGGACGCGCGACTGACCTGCTGGAGCAGGTTGGTCACGGCTGCCTCCTCGCCGGGTTTCGCCTTCCAGGTCGCGCAGACCACGTACGCCATGTGCTGCTCCAGTCGATCCGCGAGCCGCCTCCCGATCGCTCGCGAGCGCCTCATGCCGATTGCCTGAGTCATCGATAATCGATTATGCTCGAAGCGTTCGACGCTGCCAACCCCGGCACGCCCAGGAGGGACCCGCGGTGACCGCTCCACACGAGGCGAAGACCACCGAGAGCGCGCTCCACGCCGTGGTTCGTGCGACCCGCCGGTTCATCGGGTCCTCCCACGACCTGCTCGCCACGATCCGGGACGTGGTCCTGCCGGACCCGGACAAGCGGCGCGCCTGAGGATCAGTCACGCTGCCGGTGGAGCACAGACCCCCCAGCCGCTACTGGAGCAACTGAGCGTGCGGAGTTTCAGCTACGAGCGCCCATCAACGTTGACCGAGGCCATCGGGCTGCTCTCGGCGCCCGATGACGGCGCGCGTCCACTGGCGGGTGGCACGGACCTGATCATCCGGCTCCGCGATGGGACGATCCGCGCCGGCGTGGTGGTCGACGTCAAGGGCGTGCCCGACCTTCGGTCGCGCATTGAGGTCGACGGCGAACGCCTGACCATCGGGGCGACCACGACGATGACCGACATCGCGGCGAGTGACGTGGTCCGTCGCCGCTTCCTCGCACTTGCGGAGGCGGCCCTCGTCGTAGGTTCGGTCCAGATCCGGAACCGCGCCACCCTGGCCGGCAACCTCTGTAACGCGTCGCCCGCCGCCGACACGGCGACCTCGCTGCTGGCCTTCGGCGCGATTGTCATCCTCGCCGGAGCAGACGGCACTCGGCGGGTGCCGCTGGACGACTTCTTCGTCCGGTCCGGGAGCACGACGATGCGCCCCGGCGAGCTCATGACCTCGATCGAGATCCCGTTGCCGAGGCCGGGCACCGGTTCCGTGCACCTCCGGCGGACGCGGCGGCGTGGCCACGATCTCGCGGCGGTGACGCTGTCCTGCGTGATCGACGCGGACGGCGCGGTCCGGCTGGCGTACGGAAGCGTCGGACCGCGGCCAGTCGTCTTTGTCGACGACTCCGGCGCGCTGGCCGATCCGAAGGTGCTGGACGAGGCTCGATCCGCAATCTTCGCCCGGATGTTTGCCGCGGCAAGCCCGTCGCCCACGTCGATGCGCGCGGCGCCGGACTATCGCTTCGCCATGCTGAGTCTGCTCGGCCGGCGCGCGGTCGGCCTTGCGCGCGAGCGAGCGGGCCGCGCATGAGCGGCGGTGCGTCGCGCACGAACGCCTCGACCTCGAGGCTGTCCATCAGCCTGACAGTCAACGGCCGCGCCCGCTCGCTGGAGGTCGCCGCCCACCACACCCTCCTCGAGGTCGTCCGTGACGACCTCGACCTGACTGGCGCGAAGGAGTGCTGCCTCGTCGGCGAGTGCGGTGCCTGCACGCTCATCGTGGACGGACGGATTGTCGATTCGTGCCTCGTGCTGGCTGTGGAGGCCGACGGCGCCGAGGTCACGACCATCGAGGGCCTCGCGACGGACGGTCGTCTCACGCCGCTCCAGGCGGCGTTCCTCGATCACGGCGGCGTTCAGTGTGGGTACTGCATTCCGGGCCAGGTCCTATCCGCCCACGTGCTGCTCGAGGGCAATCCCCACCCATCGATCGTGGAGATCGAGGAGGGGATCGCCGGGAACCTGTGCCGCTGCGGGTGCTACCGGCAGATCGTCGAGGCGATCGCCGCGACGGCCGAGGCAGGTGAGCGATGAACCGCAGCGACGGAATCGGCGGGTCGCCGAACCGCTCCGGCGGCCGCGACCGGGTGACCGGCGCCCAGGACTACGTCGCCGATCTGCACGTCCCGGATCTGCTGCACGCGAGCCTCGTCACGATCGACTGTGCCCGGGCACGCATCCGCTCGATCGACACGACCGAGGCCGCTCGCCAGCCCGGCGTCCATGTGATCCTCACCGCCACGGATCTCCCGGTCCCGATGCCCCGCTTCGGCCCCCAGTTCCAGGACCGGCCGGTGATCGCGGTCGGCGAAGTCAAGTACCACGGCGAACCGGTGGCGATCGTCGCGGCCGAGACCCGGGACCGGGCGGAGGCGGCGGCGCGCATGGTCCGCGTCGAGTACGAAGAGCTGCCGGCGATCCATACGCTCGCCGGCGCCCTGGACCGGGCGGCGCCGCTCGTCCAGGACCCGGAGCTCCGGCCGGGCGATCCGCTCGCCGGTACCAACGTCCTGCGCGAGCACCGGATCGGCTGGGGCGACGTGGATGCCTCAAGCGCCGACCTCGTCGTTGAGCACACCTACGACTTCCCGATGGTCACCCAGTTCGCCATCGAGCCCCATGCGTTCATGGCCGCGCCCGACGGCGACGGGATCGCGATCTGGAGCGCTATTCAGCATCCGTACTGGCTCCAGCGAGTCGTGGCGAACGTGCTCGGGCTGCCGCTCGCGAAGGTGCGTGTATACGCCCCGGATCCCGGCGGCGCCTTCGGCGGCAAGCAGCACGCCAAGTACGAGCCGCTCGTGGCGTTCCTCGCCCTCGCCACGGGCCGTCCGGTTCGCCTGGTCCTCAGCCTCGAGGAGACGTTTCAGGCGGTCCGACGCGCGTCCTCGAGCATTCGCGTCCGGACGGGCTTCCGACACGACGGGACGATCGCGTTCCAGGACATCGCGGCGGATTACCTCATCGGGGCGTACGCGGACATCGCCGACCGGGTCGTGGGCAAGGGCACCTACCCGGGCTGCGGCCCGTATCGTGTTCCGGCGGCGCGAATCATCGCCAGGAGTGTTCTTTCCCACACCACGCCGTCCACCGCCTTCCGCGGCTTCGGCGCTCCGCAGATCAACTGGGCCGTCGAATCGAATCTCGATGAGGGAGCACTCCAGCTGGGAATCGATCGCCTCGACCTGCGGCTCCGGAACCTGGCGCGGCGAGGCGAGGCGTTCATCCCGTTCGACACGCCCGCCGACGGCGAGTGGGAGCAGGCGGTTCGCCGCGCGGCGGAGATGATCGGGTGGGGGACCCCGCTGCCCGAGGGGCGTGGGCGTGGGATCGCGGTCGGGATCAAGTCGGGCCCGACGACCGGGTTGTCCCACGCAACCGTCCGCCTGCTCGCGGACGGCAGCGCGGTGGTCTCGGCGGGCACGTCGGACATGGGCCAGGGCGCCCGGACGATCTTTGCCCAGATCGTGACCGAGGAACTCGGCGTTCCGATGGATTGGGTGAGCGTCCACATGGGCGACACCGCCACGGTCCCCTATGACCAGCAGACGTCGGCCAGTCGGTCGACCGTCCTCATGGGCAACGCGATCCTCGGTGCCTGCCGGGACATCGCATCGAAACTGGCTGGGATGGCGGCGCGCCTCCACGCGGTCGACGAGGCCGGGATCGAGGTCGGCCGCGGCTCCATCTGCCTGCCGGACGGCCGGGAACTCCCGATGTTCGAGGTCCTGCGGGCCGGGCTCGGCCCACTCGGGGGCGAGGTCATCGGACTTGGTGAGGCGCGCAAGGAGGCCGATCCAGCGCATCCGCTCGGCGGGAGTGCGGCGTTCTTCGAGTTCAACTGCACCGCCATCGAGGCCGAGGTGGACCGCGAGACCGGCGATGTCACGGTGGTCAAGCACGTAACCGTTTCCGACGTCGGCAAGGCACTGAACCCGCTCCAGGTCAGGATGCAGGACGAGGGCGCGGCGATCATGGGCCTCGGCCACACGTTCATGGAGCACCTCATCCACGACGAGACCGGCCGGATCCGGAACCTCGGGGCGATCGACTACCGCATCCCGACGAGCATGGACATGCCGCTGTCATTGGAAAGCGATGTCATCGAGAACGCGGACGGGCCGGGACCCTACGGCGCCAAGGGCATGAGCGAGGGCGCATTGCTGTGCGTCGCGGCTGCGGTGGCCGGTGCGGTCCGCGAGGCGACCGGCGCGGTGATCCGGGACCTGCCGCTCAGCCCGGAGCGGGTCTGGCGTGCCCTCCAGGAAATCGACGCGACGGCCCCCGCGACCGGTGGCGCCGGCCCGTGACCTTCGTCTTCGACCTCGATGCGCCGCTCGGCATGCCGGCGGACAAGGTCACCGCGCTGCTGGGCGGCAAGGCCGCCAACCTCGCCGTGATGGCCGTCGATCTCGGCCTGCCCGTTCCGCCGGCGTTCGCGATCTCGACGGAAGCCTGCAACGAATTCCTCGGCGCCGGCTGGCCGGCCTCAGTCGATGCCGAGATCCGGGAGCACCTCAGCACGATGGAACGACGGGTCGGGCGCCGATTCGGCGATCCAGCCGACCCGTTGCTCGTGTCGGTGCGCTCGGGGGCGCCCGTGTCGATGCCGGGGATGATGGACACGATCTTGAACCTGGGGCTCAACGACGCTACGCAGGCGGGCCTGGCCGAGACATCCGGGAGCGCCGACTTCGCGGCGGACTGCCGGCGCCGGTTTGACGCGATGTATCGCGATGTCGTCGGAGCGGCCGCCGTACCCGACGACCCGTGGGCACAGCTGCGCGCCGCGATCGAGTCCGTGTTCCGGTCCTGGAACAGCGACCGGGCCAAGGCGTACCGGCAGCGGGAGGGCATCCCGGAGAACCTGGGCACCGGCGTGGTGATCCAGGCCATGGTCTTCGGGAACCGGGGCACCGATTCCGGCAGCGGCGTGCTGTTTACTCGGAACCCGGTCACCGGCGAGCCGGGGATTTACGGCGACGTCATGTTCGATGCCCAGGGGGAGGACGTCGTCGCCGGCACCCATCGTACTCAGTCGCTCGGCGATCTCGCGGTTCGCCTGCCGGCCGTTGGGGCTGAGTTGGAGCGTTATGCCATCGCCCTCGAGCGTCATCACGCCGACCTCTGCGACATCGAGTTCACGATCGAACAGGGCCGGCTCTGGCTGCTCCAGTGTCGGATTGGCAAGCGGAGTCCGCAGGCGGCACTGCGGATGGCGGTCCAGATGGCAAACGAGCCGGACTTCCCGCTCACGAAGGAGGCCGCGGTCGCGCGGGTCGCACCGCTGCTCGCCGATCCGCCGCGTATCTCGGCCCGCGCGGCCGTGGGCGCACCCGTGCTGACGACGGGCCTGGCGGCCTCGCCGGGCCTGGTGTCGGGGGAGATCGCGACGACCGCCGACGCCTGCATCGCCCTGGCCGAAGCCGGCCACCGGGTGATCCTGGTCCGGTCGGAGACCTCACCCGACGACGTCCATGGGATGGCCCGTGCGGCCGGGATCCTGACCACGGTCGGCGGGGTGGCCAGTCATGCCGCGGTGGTCGCCCGAGGCTGGGGCATTCCCGCGGTCGTCGGAGCATCGGCGGTCCGCATCCGCGACGAGGGGGTGTCGATCGGCGAACGATCCTTTCCGCCGGGCGCGACGATCACCATCGACGGCGCGACTGGCGATGTCTACGAGGGTCTCGTTCAACGCCGATCGAGCCCGGTGCCAGAGGCGGCGATCCTCCTCGGCTGGGCCACGGAGCTTGAGATCGAGTTCGGCGCCGGCTCGGCTGGTGCTACGGCGACGCCCGAGCCCGCGCCGACGCCCGAGCCCGAGCGTGCAACTGCCCCCGCGCCCCCGGCCCCCGGAGCAGAGCGGTCCCCGATCGATCGCCTGGCCGTACTCACGGCGCTCGCCATCCGGGGCTACGCCACGTCGGCGGCGCTCGCGGACACCTTCGACGCACCGCCTGACGAGGTCGCGGATCTCGTCGACGCCCTGGTCGCGGATGGCCTCGTCGAACCCGGCGCTGGGGCCTTCCGCCTCACTGGCGCCGGGCTCACCATCGCCGCCGACCACTTCGCGGCAGAGCGCACGCAGTGGGGCGGGGATCGGGCCGCCGCGATGCTCGACGAGTTCGTCGACCTCGATCGCCGGATGAAGGAGACCGTGACCGCGTGGCAGCTCCGCGAGGTGGATGGCGAGTCCGTGCCCAACGACCACCAGGATGCCGCGTACGACGCCGCGGTCCTCGCCAGCCTGGATGCGCTCCATGCGGACGCGTCTGCCTGGCTCGCGCCGGTGGCCGACGCTCTCGACCGCTACCGTATCTACCGGGGCCGGCTGGGCCGCGCCGCGGAGCGTGCCGCGGCGGGCGACGGGCGCTATCTCGCGTCGCCGCGCGTGGACAGCTATCACGGCGTCTGGTTCGAACTCCACGAGGACCTGATCCAACTCTCGGGCCGGACGCGGGCCGAGGAAGTCGCCGCCGGGCGGGCCTGACGAGTCGCCGCCAAGACCATTGATCTGGAGAGCGTGATGACCCTGAACCTGAACGGACTCATCCCCGCGACCGTGCTGCCGATGCACGAGGATGGCTCGATCGACGAGCCCTCCCTTCGCTCATACATCGCCTGGGTCGTTGCCCAGGGCCCGGTCGCGCTGGCCATCAACGTCGATACGGGCGAAGGGCCGCACCTCACCCACGACGAGAAGGTGCGGATCCTGTCGATCGTCCGGGACGTGACCGACACCCCGATCGTCGCCGGCCTCGCCGGGCCATCCACCGATGCGGCCGTCCGGCAGGCGCGCGACTTCCAGGCCGCCGGCGCCGACGCGCTGCTGGTCTTCCCGATCCCCGCCTACCTCAGCGAGCCGCTCGACCCGCGCGTCCCGGTCGCCTATCACGAGGCCATCGCCGAGATCGGCCTGCCGCTGATCCTGTTCCAGCTCCAACCGGCCCTCGGCGGGCTGAATTTCGAGCCGGACACGCTCCGAGCCATGGCTTCGATCAACGGCGTAGTGGCAATCAAGGAGGCCTCGTTCGATGCCCGCCGATTCGTGGATGTCGCGCGGCTGCTCGCGGACCTCCCTCGCCCGATCACGTACCTGACCGGCAACGACAACTTCATCCTCGAGTCACTCATGCTCGGCGCGACCGGCGCGCTCATCGGGTTCGGCGCCGTCATGACCCGCGAGCAGGTGGCCATGATCGAGGCCTGGCAGGCCGGCCGGATCGACGAGGCCCTCGCGCTGGGCCGCCGCGTCCAGCGCCTCGCCGACGTGGTCTTCGCCCGGCCCGTTGGTGACTACCGGGTCCGGCTGAAGGAGTGCCTCCGGATCCTCGGCGTCATCCCGGCGGCCCACGTGCGGCGGCCGCTCCATCCCATTGGCGACACTGAGCGAGCGCATCTCGTCGACGTGCTGCGCGAGGTCGAGCTGCTCGTGTAGGTCGGTGCGGAAGCGCGTCGCCAGCGCGTCGAGGGGCGCCGGTGTCCGGCAATCACCAGGCCATCGCTGGTAGACTTCGGGGCAATAGAGAACCTTTGCTATCCGACCCGGACGATCCACGCGATGGTCGATGCCCGCGCAGGAGCGGCCGGCCCAGGGAGGGGAGGCAGCCGATGACCGCGGAGCCCGCCGACGTCCTCATCATCGGAGCCGGCGCGTCCGGCGGCGTCGTCGCGAGGCGCCTCGCCGAAGCCGGGTTCTCGGTCGTCTGTCTCGAGCAGGGGGAGTGGCACGATCGCGCGGACTACCCGGGCGACAAGCTCGACTGGGAGTTGAAAGCACGCAAGGACTGGGCGACGAGCCCGAACATCCGGGGCCTGCCCGAGGATTACCCGATCGTCGAGGACTCACCGGTCTCGCCGCTGATGTACAGCGGCGTCGGCGGCTCGATGCTGATCTTCGCGGGCGCCTGGCCCAGGATGTTGCCCTCGGATTTCCGCGTTCGTTCGCTCGATGGGATCGCCGACGACTGGCCGATCACCTACGACGAGCTGCTCCCGTACTTCCGCCAGACCGATCGCGACTTCGGGGTCTCGGGCCTCGCCGGCGACCCCGCATACCCGCCCGACCCAGAGGATCCGCCGCTTCCGCCGCTGCCGATCGGGGCTGCCGGCCTGAAAGTCGCCCGCGCCCATACGCGCCTGGGCTGGCACTGGTGGCCGGAGTTCAACTCGATCCTGTCCGCACCGTACGACGGTCGCCGTCCGTGCGTCCAGCGGAGCACCTGCCAGTCGGGCTGCAACGAGGGCGCCAAGGCGTCGACCGATCTCACGCACTGGCCGAAGGCGATTGCAAAGGGCGCTCGACTCGTGACCGGCGCCCGCGTCCGTCGGATAGAGACCGCCGCGCCGGGCCTCGCAACGGGAGCGACCTGGATCGATCGCGACGGCGGGGAGCATTTCGAACCGGCAAAGGTGGTCGTCCTGGCAGCCAATGCGATCGGCACCGCCCGGCTCCTCCTCCTGTCAGCCGACTCGCGTCATCCCGATGGGCTCGCCAATTCCTCGGGCCTGGTTGGCAGGCGGCTGATGATGCATCCGTTCGCGAACGTGGCTGGCCTCTTCGATGAGCCGCTCCTGAGCTGGCAAGGGCAGTTTGGCGACCTCGTCGAGTCGCTCGAGTTCTACGAGACCGACGAGCGTCGGGGCTTCGTCCGCGGGGCTCGCTGGGGGCTCGCACCGACCGGAGGCCCGATCAATACTGCCCTTCCGAGCCGCGCGGGGACGCAGATCTGGGGCCCGGATCACCACCTCCACGTCCGGTCGCACCTCGGCCACGGGGCGAACTGGGGCCTCTTCGCGGAGGATCTGCCGGACGAGGCGAACCGCATCACGCTGTCCGACTCGGTCGCCGATTCGAGCGGCGTCGCGGCCCCGGAGGTCCACTACAGCATGGGCGACAACGCACGGAAGATGCTCGACTTCCACATCGAGCGGGCGACCGAATCCCTGCTCGAGGCGGGCGCCCACACGATCGAGGTCGACCGGCTGATGCGCTACTCGGGCTGGCACCTCCTGGGGACGGCCCGGATGGGGGACGCCCCGGCAACGTCGGTGCTCGTTCGCTGGAATCGGAGTCACGATGTCCCGAACCTCTACGTCGTCGACGGGAGCAGCTTCGTCACGTCGAGCGGCGTGAACCCGACCTCCACGATCGTGGCGATCGCCCTGCGGGCGGCCGAGCACATGATCGAGACGCGCTTCGAACAGCAGGTGCCGGCATGACCGAGCGCGATGCGAGCGGGTCGGCCGACCCGATGGCGGCCCTTGACGTCGGCGCCCGCACGACCTTCGCCGCGATCGCCGACCGGCTCATCCCGGCGGCCCACGGCATGCCCTCGGCGGCCGACGTGGTCGATGACGCGCGGCTCAGGTTCGTGCTGCGGGCCCGCCCGGATCTCGTCGACCCGTTCCTCGACGGGCTTCGACCGGAGCTCGGCGACGACCCGGAGGCGCGCCTCGCCACCCTCGCCCGGGACGAGCCCGTCAACCTGGCGGCATTGCAGCTCGTCCTCGTCGGCGGCTACTACACCGACAGGGCCGTCAAGGAGCTGATCGGCTATCCCGGCCAGGAGGCGATCGAGCTCCGGTCCTGGGAGATACCGCCGTATCTGGACGAGGGGCTGATCGACGCGGTCCTCGCCCGCGGACCGGTCTGGCGCGACCCCGCAACCGGCGAGCGAGCGATTGTCGATGGGGCCACGAAGACCTACGTAGAACGGTACTGGCCGGCTGAGCGCCGGCCGGAAGGAGGACACGATGGTCGCGACGGCTCCTGAATCCACGGCCGACAAGGCCGAGGCGGGCTGGTTCGACCGCTTCCTCGCCGGCTGGAACCCGGGGACCGGCGAGCCGCGAGAGGTCCGCGAGCCGGCCACCGGGCGGCCCCTGCTGACCACGCGGCTGTCGACGATGGAGGACGTTGCCCGCGCCGCGGCCGCGGCGGCCGCCGCCCAGCCGGCGTGGGCCGCGACGAATTACCTCGAGCGGGTCCGGATCCTTCGTCGCGCCGCCGACATCTACGAGGCGCACCGCACGGAGTTCGGGACCTGGACCCAGCGCGAGACCGGCGCGGTCCACAACAAGATGCACCACGAGTCGAACTTTGCCCTCCAGGAAATCCTGAACGCGGCGACGCTGCCGTCCCAGCCGCTCGGCTCGCTCATGCCGTCCGCGCAGCCGGAGCGGATGTCGATCGTCCGCCGCGTGCCGAGCGGTGTCATCGGGGCGTTCACGCCCTGGATCTCGCCCAGCGTCCTCGGGATGCGCGTGGTCGCACCGGCCCTCGCGCTCGGCAACGCCGTCATCCTGAAGCCGGATCCACAGACGCCGGCCTGTGGCGGGGCGATGTTCGAGGCGGTGTTCCGGGAGGCCGGCCTGCCCGAAGGCCTGCTCCAGGTGGTCATCGGCGGCGCCGAGGTCGGCGAGGCGATCGTCACCGACCCGAACGTCCACGCGGTCTCGTTCACGGGCTCGACGGCGGCGGGCCGGCGAGTCGGGACCCTCGCCGGGGGCCTGCTCAAGAAGGTGTCGCTCGAGCTCGGCGGCAACAATGCGTTCGTCGTCCTCGACGATGCCGACGTGGACGCCGCGGCATCGGCCGGCGCCTACTCCGCCTTCCAGTTCCAGGGCCAGGTGTGCTTCGCCGCCGGCCGGCACATCGTCCATCGGAGTGTCGCAGGCGATTACATCGACGCCCTCGTAGAGAAGGCGTCCCGGCTCCGCCTTGGTGACCCGTACCGCGAGGAGGTCGACCTCGGGCCGATCGTGAACGAGAGGCAGCTGGCGCGGGTGGACGGCATCGTCCGGCGCTCTATCGAGGGCGGCGCGCGCCTCGCCGTCGGCGGGACGCACGAGGGCCTGTTCTACCGCCCGACGGTCCTTGCCGACGTGACGACCGGCCTGCCGGCATGGACCGACGAGATCTTCGGGCCCGTGGCGCCGGTGGTCGTCTTCGACACGGACGACGAGGCGCTGCGGCTCGCGAACGACTCCGAATACGGCCTCGCCGGAGCGGTCTACTCGCGTTCGACCTCCCGCGGACTCGCGTTTGCCCAGCGGATCCGGTCGGGAATGGTCCACGTCAACGACCAGACGGTCAACGACGAGGCGATCATCCCGTTCGGTGGCATGGGCGCCTCGGGCAACGGCAGCCGGTTCGGCGGCGCGGCGAACTGGGACGAGTTCACCCAATGGCAATGGGTGACGGTCCGCGACGTTCCCAGGTCTTTCCCGCATCCGTACTGAGCGCAACGTGATGGCATCGATCACCCAGGTCGCCCGACTCGCCGGCGTGTCCGCCGCGACGGCGTCACGGGTCGTTTCGGCCTCGGACTACCCCGTCAGTCCGACGACCCGAGCGCGGGTGCTCGAGGCGGCGCGCGTCCTCGACTACGTTCCGAACGCCCTCGCCCGCGGGCTCCTCAAGAGCCGGGTGCCGGTGGTCGCCGTCATCGTCCACGACATCACGGACCCGTACTTCGCCGAGGTCGTTCGCGGGGTCGAGGACGCCGCCTCCGCATCCGGCTACCTCGTGATCACCTGCAGCTCCGAGCGGAACGCCGAGCGCGAACGCTCGTATGTCCGCCTCCTCCGCTCGATACGTGCCGCCGCGGTGGTGTTCGCGGGCAGCGGCCTGGATGATCCGGCGCTGAACGAGGAGATGGACCGCCACCTCGCCGCGATGCAGGCCGATGGCGCCGCCGTCGTCCACCTGTCCCCGTACGCCGGAGGGAGCCCGGAGGTCAGCGTCGACAACGCGGCCGGGATCGCGGCGATGGTCGCCGCGCTCGTCGCCCTTGGGCATCGGCGGATCGCGTTCCTGGCCGGCCCACGGTCCCTGTTCGTCGCGCGCGAGCGGCTGGCCGGGTTCCGGCGCGGTCTCGACGTGGCCGCTATCGACTTCGATGAGGCGATGGTCGTCCAGACGTCCTTCGACGTTGATGGCGGAGCGCTCGGCGTGGATACGCTCCTCGCGGCCGGCGTCGTGTTCAGCGCCGTGTGCTGTGCCAACGACCTGCTCGCCCTGGGCGCCCTCCAGCGGCTCGCGGTCCTCGGGATCGCGGTCCCGGGTGCCGTGTCGGTGGCCGGATTCGATGACATCACTACCGCGGCGCTGACGGCCCCGAGCCTGTCGACGGTTCGCCTCCCACTCCGCGAGATGGGTCGCCGGGGGTTCTGGCACGCCGACCGGCTGCTCGCCGGCGAGGCGCCACAGACCGAGGTGCTCCCGACCCAGGTCGTGATGCGGGACTCGACGGCCCCGCCCGCGCCTGGCCTCGCTGGCACGACGGTGGCCCCATCGGCAGTCGGTGCGCCGGCCCTGCGGGCTGGGCTCGCCTGATGCCCGGAGCGCTCGCGAGGCGGGTCGTACTCGTGACCGGCGGCAGTCGCGGCATCGGCGCTGAGATCTCCGCCAAGGCCGCGGCCGAAGGCGCCACGGTCGCGGTGCACTACCACCGGTCCGCGGATGGCGCGGCGAGGACCCTCAAGCGTGTCCGCGACGCGGGCGCGGATGGGGAGGCGTTCGCCGCGGACGTTGGGGTCGGCGAGGAAGCGGAGGCCCTCATCCGGGCGGTCATCGCACGGTTCGGACGCATCGATGGCCTCGTCAACAACGCCGGGCTGACCCAGGTCGGACCGTTCCTCGGGATCGAGCCGACTGAGTGGGACGCCGTGATCCGGACCGATCTCACGGCCGCGTTCCACACCTCCCGGGCCGTCCTGCCTTCCATGGTCGAACGCGGCAGCGGGGCCATCGTGAACATCGCCTCCCGCCTCGGCCAGGCGGGGGTCGCGGAGACGGCGGCGTACAGCGCCGCGAAGGCGGGCCTGATCGGCCTGACCCGGTCGCTCGCGCAGGAGTTCGGGCCGGTCGGGATCCGCGTCAACGCGGTCGCCCCGGGCATGACGATCACCGAGATGACGACCGACCTTGCCGACAGCGAGGAGGGCCGGCGGCGCCTCCGCGGCATGCCCCTCGGGCGGTTCGGCCGGGCCGAGGAGGTGGCCGACAGCGTGATCTTCCTCCTCTCCGACGCCTCGTCCCTGTTCCTCGGCCAGACGCTCAATCCGAACGCCGGGGGGTACATGCCGTGACCAAGGTCGTCGAGGTTCGCGAGGCGGTGGGACTCGTCCGGGACGGCGCGACCGTGCTCATCGGCGGGTCCGGCGCCGGCCACGCCCTGCCACAGCGGTTCATCGACGAACTTGCGGCGGTCTTCACGGCTGAGGGACGACCCAAGGACCTGACCACGGTCCGCGTGGTCGGGATCGGCGACTTCGCCGATCGTGGCTTCTCGCAGCTCGGGCTGCCCGGTCTCATGCGCCGGACGATCGGCAGCAACATCGGCAACGAGCCACGGCTTGGCGCCCTCGTCGAGGCCAACGAGATCGAGTCGTACTCGTTCCCGCAGGGCGTGCTCTCGCAGCTGACCCGCGAGATCGCTGCCGGGCGGCCGGGCGTCGTGACCCAGGTCGGCCTGGGGACGTACGTCGACCCGCGCCAGACCGGGGGCAAGCAGAACGCGCGAACGACCGAGGACCTCGTCGAGGTCGTGACCCTCCGGGGCCGCGAGTGGCTGCTGTTCCACGCGTTCCCGATCGATGTCGCTGTCATTCGAGGCACCACGGCCGACGAGGACGGCAACCTGACGATGGAAGGTGAGGCGGTCCAGGGCGAAATGCTCTCCATGGCGATGGCGGCCCGCAACAGTGGCGGTATCGTCATCGCCCAGGTGCGGCAGCTGGCTCGGCGCGGCAGCCTGCCGATGCGAAGCGTGAAGGTCCCTGGCGCGCTCGTCGACTACGTCTACGTCGACCCGGACCAGTGGCAGACCTACATCACCCGCGACTCGCCGTACTACGCCGGCACGGCCCGGAAGCCGGTCACGTCGGAGGCACCGCTGCCGCTCGACGTCCGCAAGATCATCGCCCGCCGCTCGCTCCTTGAGTTCCCACGGGGCGCGATCTGCAACCTCGGATTTGGGATCAGCCAGCTGATCGGTCGCGTCGCCTGGGAGGAGGGGATCACGGATCAACTCGTCCTGACCGTCGAGCAGGGCATCTTCGGCGGGGTGCCGGTGGCCGGCAACGAGGGCGGGGCCGGGTTCAACTACCAGGCGATGATCGACCAGCCGAACATGTTCGACTTCTACGACGGCGGCGGCCTCGACATCGCGAGCCTGTCCTTCGCGGAGGTGGATGCACAGGGCAACGTCAACGTTCACGCCTTTGCGGGCCGCGTTCGTGGGCCCGGCGGCTTCCCGAACATCAGTGCCCGGACGCCCCGGATCAACTTCGTCGGCACCCTGACCGCGGACGGCCTCGAACTCGAGATCGACGACGGCGTCCGCGTGGTCCACGAGGGGAGCCTGCAGAAGTTCGTGCCCCAGGTCCGCCAGATCTCGTTCAATGGGCAGCTGGCCCGCGAGCGCGGTCAGAAGGTTCGATATGTAACGGATCGGGCGGTCTTCGCGCTTGAGGACGACGGCCTCGTGCTGATCGAGGTTGCCCCGGGGATCGACGTCGAGCGCGATGTGCTCGGCCAGATGGGCTTCCGGCCGCGCATCGCCGACGACCTCAGGACGATGGATCGCCGGCTGTACGCGAAGGGCCCGATGGGCCTCGCCGCCGACTTCGCGGACGCCGGATGAGCGGGCTCATCGCGCTGGTTCTGGGTCGCGTCGCTCACCTCCGACTCGTCAACCCGCCGCTGAACCTGGTCACGGAGGACCTCCTGCGGGAACTGGACGCGGCCCTCGCGACGCTCGAGGCGGCGTCCGCCGACGCGGTCCGGGCCGTCGTCGTGAGCGGATCCGGAGACCGCGCATTCTCGGCCGGCTCCCATGTCGGCGAGTTCGAGCGCCAGCGCGGCCCGAGCGGTCGTCGACGGCACGAACTGGAGAGTGGCGTGGCGCGCCGGCTGGCCGAACTCCCGATGCCGACGATCGCCGCGATCGAAGGCAACGCGCTGGGCGGAGGCCTCGAACTCGCCTTGTGCTGCGACATCCGTGTCGCGTCGGAACGGGCAAAGCTCGGGCTTCCGGAGGTCCGGCTGGCCGTCACGCCCGGCGCCGGCGGCACGCAGCGCCTGCCCCGCGTCGTCGGGTCGGCACGAGCGCGCGAGATGATCTTGATCGGGCGGGTCCTGACCGCCGCCGAGGCAGAGCGGATCGGCCTGGTACACGAGGTGGTCCCGGTCGGGCAGGCCGTGGCCCGGGCGACGGCCATCGGCGAGGAGATCGCGCTCCGCGGTCCGGTTGCCGTTCGTGAGGCGAAGCGCCTCATAGGGATCGCCGAGCATGCCGCGATTGACGACGGCCTCGCGGCCGAGCTGGAGGCGTCCGTCCGCGTCTTCGCCAGCGACGACATGCTCGAGGGGGCGACCGCCTTCCTTGCCAAGCGCGACCCCGACTATCGGGGTCGGTGACATCGACGGACACATGCCAAGGAGGGCGCCCGCGCATGAGTGAAGTCGGCCGATTCGGGGTCTTTCTCCCGTCCTACATCTGGGAAGGCGACGGGCCCGAGCGGGCTCACGGGATCAAGGCGTTCGCCCGGGCGGTCGAGGATCTCGGGTTCGACTCGTTGTTCATCACCGATCACCTCCTGGCCGCGAAGCGGTTCTACTCCGTCTCATGGCTCGAACCGATCAGCACGTTGGCGGTGGCTGCCGGCGCGACCGAACGGGTTCGTCTCGGGACGTCGATCCTCATCCTGCCGCTCCGCAACCCGGTGCTGCTGGCGAAGGAACTCGCCACGCTCCAGTTCCTGTCCGAGAACCGGATGATCCTCGGCGCCGGGGTCGGCTGGAACGAAGCGGAGTACGAGGCGGTCGGGGTCCACAAGTCGGAGCGCGGGAAGCGGACCGACGAGATGCTGGACATCATGATCCCGCTCCTCGAGGGCGAGACGGTGACGTATCACGGGAAGTACTTCAGCGTTGACGAGGTCTTCATCGAGCCGCGCGCGTCGCGGCGGCCCGACATCTGGGTGGGCGGCGGCTCGCAGCTCGCCGACCCCAAGTCGCCCGACCTGCCGCGCTTCGTCGAGTCGGTCAAGGCGCGGACCCTGCGCGCCGACGGCTGGATCCCGCGGCCCACCTGCCCGCCGGCCGACATCGCCCGCGACTGGGGTGAGCTCCAGGCCTTCTATCGAGACCATGGCCGGGATCCGCGCGATTGCACGGTCGCCCACGAGAACTTCCTGCACCTCGTCATGACAAACGATCCGGTGAAGGCCCGGGAGGAGCAGCACCGGGCGTTCCTGAAGGTCATGAGTGCCGAGCGAGGCGAGAAGTACCTCGAGTCCGTGTACCTGTTCGGCACGCCCGACGAGATCATCACGTCGCTCCAGGCCCGCGTTGACGCCGGCGTCGAGCAGTTCATCCTCCACACGATGACCCCGGACCCGGCCCAGCTCCAGGTATGGGTGGACGAGATCATCCCGAACGTCACCTTCCCGGCAACCGCTGGACCGGTGAGGCGCCTCGTCCCGGCGCCCGGCCCGGCGCCTGCGTCGACGACGGCCGCGCGGCCTTGACCCGACGTGTCGCCCTGATAGGCCGCCCGCTCAAGCGCCGGCACTCGGCGGCGATGCACAACGCGGCGTTCGCCGCGGCGGGGATCGATGCTCGCTACGAGCTTCTCGAGATCGAGCCTTATGACGTAGCGGCGGCTGTTGCCGACGCCCGCGGTGCGAACTTCCTCGGGCTCGGGGTGACCGCCCCATACAAGCGCGTCATCGCCGGGCTGTGCGACGAGGTCGAGCCGGACGCCGAGGCGATCGGGGCCGTGAACAACGTCGTGCGGACCCCGGACGGGCGACTCATTGGGTTCAACTCGGACGCGCCGGGGTTCCGGGCCGGGGTGGAACGGGCGATGGGGCGATCACTCGCGGACACATCGGTCGTCGTCGCGGGAGCCGGCGGCGCGGCGCACGCCGTCGTGTTCGCATGCCTGGCGGCGGGCGCTCGCCGCGTGACCATCGTCAACCGGACGCCTGCCTCCGCGGACGCCATCGTGGGCCGCTTCGCCGGGATCTCGCGGGGCCGGCTAACGGCGCTGCCCGCGGACTCGTCGTTAATCGCCGGCGCGCTTTCGATCGCGGACCTCGCGGTCAACGCCACCACGGTCGGAATGATCGATCCGGGATCGACGCTCGACGTCGGCGCCCTGCCCGCGACCGCGACCGTCTTCGACCTCGTGTACGTCCCGGCCGAGACCTTGCTCGTGCGTGCGGCGCGGGCGCGTGGCCTCGGCAGCGCGAACGGGTCCGAGATGCTCATTGCGCAGGCTGCGATCGCATTCGAGCGCTGGACCGGGGTCTCTGGCATGGACGAGGTGATGCGCGCGGCGGTCGCACCACTCCTCGCCGACCCCCTTGCGACGGCCTGATCGTGCGATTCGCGACATTCCTGGACGATGGCCGGCACCGCGTCGCGGTCGTGCTCGGGGAGCACGCCGTGCGCCTCGACCTCGAGGCCGCGGGACTCGGCTCGATGCGCGAGATCGCCGCCGCCGGCACGGCCGGGATGTCCGCCATCCGCGAGTGGCTGGGCGAGGGCCAGGACCGACCGCTGAGACGGCTCGACGAGCTCGATCTTGGGCCCGGGGTTCCGGACCCCGGTGCGATCTACGCCATCGGGCTGAACTACGGCCCGGCCGACGGACTCGATGGGGACCGCCCCGGACGGCCCATGGTCTACGCCAAGTTGCCTGGATCGGTCGCGGGCCATCGGGCCACGCTGACCTGGGACCGGACGCTGACCGCCAACGTCGATGCGGAAGTCGAACTCGGGGTGGTCATGGGCCGCGAGGCCGCCGCCGTGACGCCCGCGGACGCCATGGGTAGTGTCTTCGGCTACACGTGCATCGACGACGTCTCGTCACGCGACCCCTGGCTCGACGGCGATCAGTGGCTGCTCGGCAAGTCGATGCCCGGATTCTGCCCGGTGGGTCCGATCGTCGTGACCGCCGACGAGATCGACACTGCAGACCTGCGGCTCGGCTGCATGATCAACGGTATCGCCATCCAGGATGGCTCCACGTCACAGATGCGGTTCTCGATCCCGGAGGTGATCTCCTATCTCAGCCACCACGTCGTGCTCAGGCCCGGTGACCTGATCGCGACCGGAACCCCGGCTCGGCTCGCCGGACCCCTTGGGCCCGACCGCCACCTGCAGTCAGGGGACATCGCCACGGTTTGGATCGAGCAGATCGGCGAACTGACCACCCGTATCGCCTGACCGCACCAGGAGGAACGTGAAATGAAGCCGCCGACCGTGTTCATGGGCGAGATGACCAATCGCGAGGTCGAGGCATTCCTCGTCGAGCACCAGACCGTCATCGTCCCGACGGGATCCACGGAGCAGCACGGGCCACATGGGCCGCTCCTGACGGACGTCTTCGTCCCGATGGAAGTCGCCCGCCGCGTCGCCCCCCGGGTCGGCGCACTCGTCGCGCCATCGATCAACTACGGGCTGTCGTACCCGCACATCGGCTTCACCGGCGTCGTCAGCCTGCGCATCCCGACGTTCATGGCGGTCATCGAGGACGTGTGCGCCTCGCTTGCCACCGCGGGCTTCACCCGGATCGTGTTCCTCAACGGACACTACGACAACACCTACGCGATCGCCTACGCCTGCGCCAACGCGGCCGATCGCCTGCCAGCGGGCGTCCGGGCCTTTCCCATCAACTACTGGGACGGGATGACCGCCGAGGAGGGGGGCGAATTCTTCGGGCCGACCACCGGCCTCCACGCAAATCGCGGCGAGACGTCGGCCGTGATGGCGATCAACCCCGACTTCGTGGACATCGATCACGCGAACGCCGAATTGCCACCGTTCCCCGAGGTCACCAACGCGCCCGCCGTCCACACCGCCTTCTTCTTCTCGACACCCGGCTCCGTGCATCGCGCCTCGTACTCCGGGACGTGGGGCGATGCTCGGGAGGCATCGGCGGAATACGGGGAGCGCTACCTGAACGTGGTCACGGAGGCGACCATCCGGATGCTCGACGACGTGGAGCGGACCTTCGGAGCGATGCCGCCGCGCTGAGTCTCGGCGGCGAGGCCGCCACGCCATGTGCCGGCCGACCGGTCAGCCTTCGCTGGTCACCCGCGTGTAGGCGGCCGCGACGACGATGATGATCGACCCGAACAGGACCTGTCGGACCGCCTCCGGGTACCCGAGCGACGAAAGCAGCGAGCTCACGACCGTCAGGATGAGCGCGCCAACGATGGTTCCGCCGTAGCCTCCGCGACCTCCGAGGATCGACGTCCCGCCGATGACCGCAGCGGCCACCGATGGCAGGACCGCCGAGTCGACGAGCGTGACGCTGGCGACGTTGATCAGCCCGGAGTACAGGAGCCCGGCAATCGCGGCCATCACCGCCGAGATGACGTACAGGACGATCAGGACCTGCCACGAGCGTGCACCCGCGAGGCGGGCAGCAACCGGGTTGTCACCGACCGCGAACAGGAGCCGGCCATAACCGGTCCGCCGGAGCCCGACGAGCGTGAGCGCGGCCAGCGGCACGAACACGAACAGGCTGTTCGGCAGGATCCAGACGAAGCTGTCGGAGCCGATCCATCGGAGCGCATCGGGAACGCCAGCTCCCGTCTGGACCATCTGGATCTGCCAGATATTCGCGAGGCCGAGGACGACCAGGCTCATCGCGAGGGTCATGATCAGCGGATGGACCCGGAACACGCCGACGCCGATCCCGGTGATCAGCCCGGCAAACGCCGCGGCAGCCAGGGCGACGGCGATTCCGGCTGGCACGCCGGGACCATGGACCATCGTCGCCACGAGGAACCCGGACATCGATGCCACCGCGCCGACTGACAGGTCAATCCCCCCCGTCAACATCGCCAGGGTCTGACAGCCGGCCAGGATGGCCAGCGGGATCGAGGCCCGAATGATGACCGCCACCCAGTCTGGGTTGACGATACCCGGCCGGGCGATCTGGCTGAGAAGCACCAGCACGCCGAGAAGACCAGTGAGGGGAACGATGGGCCGGTCTCGGAAGAGTCGCCGCAGGCTTGCAATGGCCTCGATCATCGGTTGGCCCTTCGCAGCTGGACGAAGCTGCCGAACATGACCACCCCGATCAGGATGACCCCCTGGGCGACGACGGCGAGATTGGTATCGACGTTGAGGAACGTCATGTCCGTCCGAATCAGCGACAGGATGATGACCGCCAGGATTGGCCCGAGAATGCCGCCGCGCCCGCCGGCAAGGCTCACCCCGCCGAGGACGACCGCGGCAACGCTGAGGAGCGTGTAGGGACCGGGAACGGGGGTTCCGATGCCCGTGCTCGCCGTCAGGCTCAGCCCGCCGAGCGCCGAGAACAGGCCCATGAGGGCATAGGCGGCGATCTTGGTCCGGCCCACGGAGACGCCGCTCCGGAATGCCGCCAGACGATCGCTCCCGATCGCATAGATCGACAGCCCGAGCGTCGTTCGCTGCACCGGGACCCAGATGATCGCGACGGCCACGATGAGCGCGACTGCCGCCTTCGGGATCCATTCGCTACCCAGGGATCCGGCGATCAGGGCCTTGAGCCATAGCGTGGCCCCTCCGCCGGGTGTCTTGAGGACAATTAGGGCGCAACCAGCCCAGACGAACGACATTGCGAGCGTGACGATGATGTCGGGCACTCGCGTGACGAAGATCAGCGCGCCGTTGATCGCCCCCAGCAAGAGTCCCAGAAGGAGGATGCTGAGCACCACCAGGAGGCCGAACTCCTCGGTCTGGCCCTTCATCAGGACGGCCGCAACAACACTCGTGAGCGCCATGATCGAGGCGATCGACAGGTCGATGCCGCCACCGATCACCACGATCGACTGCGCAACCGCGGCCATGGCCAGCGGCAGAACCGAGATCGCAAGACCCTGGATCCCGGGCACGCCGTAGCGGGGCTGGATGCCCTTCGTGAACAACAGGAGGACGACGAGAAACGCGAGGAGACCCAGGGCCCAGGCATGGTGGCGCGCCCACGTGAGCAGGATCTGGCTCGGTCGCCTGCCCCTGGTGCCCAAGCCACTTTGGATCGCGGTCACGACGCGTCCACCGATGGCATGGCGCTGGCAGCGCTCCGTTCGCCGCGGAGGTTGTATGCGGCGCGCAGGAGCGACGGCTCGTCCGCGTCCGCTGCCGCGATCTCGGCCACGACCCGTCCGCCGAAGATGACGATCGCGCGATCGCAGACCAGCTGGACTTCCTTGAGCTCCGAGGTATAGAACAGGACCGCGGCGCCGGCATCGGCCAGATCCCGCAGGAGCACATAGATCTGGTGCTTGGTGCGAATGTCGATCCCGCGCGTCGGGTCGAAGCACAGCATGGTCCGGACGCCACCGGCAACCCAGCGCGCAATCGTGACTTTCTGCTGGTTGCCACCGGAAAGCCGCCGTACCTCGCCGGTCGCTCGCGTGTCGATCTGGAGCGTCTCGATTGCGGCGTCGACCTTCGCGCGCTCCTTCGCCAGATCGATCAAGCCCCACTGGCGAAGCTGCGTGGTGAACGCCAGGGCGATGTTCTCCCGAACGGAGCGTTGCATCAGCAGCGCGTCGGCCCGATCCGCCGCGATGTACACGAGGCCCGTTCGGATGGCATCGGCCGGGTGGCGGAACGAAACGGCTGTTCCTTCGACCATCAGTTCGCCCCCGCTCGGGCGTTCGGAACCGGCCAGGACATCGAACAGCTCATCCTGGCCCTGGCCCTCGAGCGCCACGACGCCGAGCACCTCGCCGGCCCGCAACGCAAATGACACATCCTGCAGGCGAGTCCCAAGGCTCAAGGAGCGGGCGGACAGCCGTGGGGTTGCGCTCCGTGCCGTGCCTCCGAGTCCGGTCGCGTCGGTCATCTCGGCCATCCGCGTGGGCAGGTCGCCGACGATCTCACCGAGCATGAGCTCCACGATCCGCTCCTCGGACCCCGCCGTGACGTCGACGACGCCAACGGTTTCGCCTTCGCGCAGGACCGTCGCCCGGTCACAGACCGCCGCGATCTCGATCATGCGGTGCGAAATGAAGATCACCGAGCGCGTGCTGCCGCGCACGCGGCCGACCACCTCGAGGACTCGTTCGGTCAGGTTCGCTGGCAGGGCGGCCGTCATTTCATCGAGCATCAGAACGTCCGGCTCGATCGCGAGCGCGCGAGCGAGGTCAATGATCCGGAGTGTCGCGAGCGGCAGCCGTCGAGCGAGAACCGAGAGATCGACACTCCCCAGCCCGAGCTCGTCAAGGGAGTGGCGGAACGCCTCGAGTGGTGTCTCGGTCAGCCTGAGGTTCGATCGGATGTCGAGGTCCGGGATAAGCGCCGGTTCCTGGTATACGGAGACGACGCCGCCTCGACGGGCCTCCGCCGGGGAGTGAATCGTGCGCTCGAGCCCCCGAACGGCGATGTGTCCGGAATCGGGGCGCACGGCGCCGGTCAGGATCTTGACGAGAGTGCTCTTGCCCGCGCCGTTGGCCCCCATGAGCGCATGGACCTCGCCGGGGCGCACCGCGAGCGATGCCGAGCGCAGGGCAACGACCGCCCCATAGGACTTGGCGACGTCAGTCGCCTCGAGGAGCAGGTCCGTGCCGGTGACGGTCATCGGTTCAGTCTGGGACGGGTATGCAAGGAGGATGCCGGCGGGGCCGGCATCCTCCTGTGCGTTCCGCTATGTGAGGGCTACTCGCCCGGGCCCTTGCAGGCAACGGCCTGCGCGCCCGTTGCGGTCGTGTAACCCGGAACGTTCAGGCCCAGGGGCCAGTTCGGATCGAGTCCATCGACCTGCCACGACTTCAGCAGGGCCTTGCCCGCGTCGGTCGTGTTGTCGGCGGGAACCGGGTCCAACAGAACGGTGTTGGGCCGCTCGCCGGCGGTGACGATCTTGTCACCGTTGAGGAGCTTGAGCGCCAGGTTGACGCCTGCGCCACCCACGGCAGCGGTGTTGGTCACGGCCACGCCCTTGAGGTTCGGGTAACCCGTCGGGTCGAGGAGCTGAGCGACGAAACCGCCAAGGTCGGCGCCGACGATCGGCACGAACGGCTTGTTGGCTGCCTTGATGGCGTCAACGACGACGGAGTCGATACCCGAGGTCCAGATGCCCTGGATGGTGTCGTACTGCCCGCTGGCGATGAACTCGTTGATGAGCTTCGTGCCTTCGGCCGGGTCCCACTTGGTGTGGACGCCATCCGCGTTCGGCACGACTTCGATGCCCGGGTACTTCTTGAGCGCGTTCTTGAACCCGATGTCACGGTCACTGTCGGCCGGATGACCGGCGATGCCGCGCATGTAGTAGACCTTGCCCTTGCCGCCGAGCTGTTCGAACAGCCACGTCGCGCCGAGCTCGGCGTACTTGATCTGGTTGTTGTAGAGGTTGAAGGTGTTTGGGTCGGTTACATACGCATCGACCGAGACGGTCTTGATGCCGGCCGTCTTGGCCTCGGCCAGTGCCGGGTTCAGGGCGTCGGGATCATTCGGGTTGAAGACGATCGCGTCCACGCCCTTGGCGATCAGGTCGCGAAGGTCCTGAAGCTGCCCAGCCGCATCCGTGTCGCGGTGAATGGTCGTAAGCTCAGAGACCTTGCCGGACGCGAGCGCCTCAGCCTTGGCCGTACAAACCTGCTCTTCGCGGAAGCCGTTACCGACGCCGCCACCATTTGAGTAGCCGATCTTGTACTTCGCCGCGGCCGACGGCGCCGCGCTTGAGCCACCGCCGCAGGCTGCGGCGATCAGCGCGATCGTCCCCAGCCCGATGAGCAGTTTTGCTCGGATGGATCCCCTCGGAATCATGTGCACTCCTCCACTTGAATGGACCGACCAGGTGGCCGTCCAGGTGATCGAGACCAACCCCGAATTCCGGGGCAACTCGGATCATGCGGTCGGCGTCACCTCCTGTCGCGAATCCGGGGCCACCGTATCAGTTTCCCGATCGATGGCGCGAGCGATTCGTCGCGAATGTTCGCGGTAGGCCGCGCTGAACAGGTCCCGCGAGCGATCGGCGCCTACGACCGATGCCCGGGTGAGGACCGGCGTCATTGCCCCGCGCTCGGTGAGCAGCTGGGCTGTCCGGACCTTGATGCTGTTGACGATGGCGATGGCCGCGAGCGTCGAACCCGGGCCAACCGGGGTATCCAGGCCGGGGATCTGGACCATCGCGTCGGCGTGCGGCGTGCACAGGTCGAGGACCAGGTCGGCCTCGTCGAGGAGCCGGTTGCCGACGACCGGATCGAGGTCCGCCGTCATCGACTGCTCGATCGAAGTGACCGCGATGACTCGGAGGCCGCGCCGCCTGGCGCCACGTGCCATCTCGACGGGGACGGCCGTCGTCCCGCCGGCCGAAAAGACCATCATCACGTCCCTCGGGCCGAAGGAGAAGTTGTCGAGGATGACTTCGGCGAGGCCCGGCATCCGCTCGATGTACATCGCCTGGCGCTGGCCGTTCGCGCCGACGACCTGGGTGTGGAAGGTCATCGACAACTCGACCATCGG
>JANMPD010000310.1:0-18657 GCA_031369685.1 Chloroflexota bacterium
CCATCGGCCTCGACCACGTGGATACCGTTGGACTTCGTGAAATCGCCATCGAGGATGACGGTGTTCCGGTCCTCGCCACGGATCGTCAGGTACGGGGTCGTGACGAGGACGGCCTCGTGATACACGCCAGGCGCCACGAGCACCAGATCCCCTGGAGCGGCGGTGTCGACCCCGGCCTGGATCGTTGGCTGATCGGCGGGAACGTGGATCGTGCCACCTGGCTTCGTCGGCACGGGCTCGCGGCCGGGACCGACGCCGCCGGAACCGCCCTTCGAGGGCAGCTCCGCGTCGCCGACCACCACAATGCCCGTCATCCCGATGCCGCCCTTCTTGCCGTGGAGCAGGCAGGTGAACGGGAAGACTCCGGCCTCGGTGAAGGTGTGCTGGAACTCATCCCCGTTCTGGAGGGTTCCGGAGTCGAAACCCCCATCGTCGGCGGTGACGGTGTGCGGATTTCGACCGCTGTTCTGCCACTCGACGACGGTCCCGACCTCGACGCGGATGACGTTCGGGGCGAAGAAGTCGTCCAGGTTCTTAACGACCCGGTAGGTTTCGCCGGCGGCGGCCGCGCCGCCCAGCAGTCCCTGGCTCAGCATTCCGAGGCCGATCAGGAAAACGACCGCGACGAGGATCAGGGCAGGGCGACGCACGAGTTGGAGGCTAGCAGAGGGAGCCGGCCGCGAGGCAGTGACGGCGCATGCCGGCCGCGCCTAGTCCGAACGGCTGGTTGACACCACATCGACCCCGGGGATCTTGGAGATGGCCTCGATCGCGGCGACCATCGAGGTGTTCGACCGGCCTCGGACCGCGAAGTCCGCCCGGTAGCTGTCCTTACCGAGTCGCTGAGTCTGGACCGACGCGATGTCGAGTTTGTGCTGGACCAGGACCGTGGAAATGGCGCCGATCGAATCGACCCGCTCGAGGCCCAGGCGCAGCTGCAGCTCCGGCAGGTGTGTGCCGCGGAGACGCTCGGCCAGGGCATTGATGGGCCAGAGGCTCGTCAGGATGATGACGCCACCGACGATGGCAATGATGTGCTCACCGGCTCCGGCGGCCATGCCGACCGCCGAGGTTGCCCACAGGCTGGCCGCGGTGGTGAGACCGCGGATCACCACGCCGTCCTTGAGGATGGCACCGGCCCCGAGAAAACCGATTCCGGACACGATCTGGGCGGCGATCCGGGTTGGATCGATCGAGCCGGTCGCCGCCCCGTCGGTCGTGAAGCCGTGAATCGACATGACCGTGAACAGGGCAGACCCGAGGGCGACGAGCATGTGTGTCCTGATGCCCGCCGGATGGCCGTGGATCTCCCGCTCAGCCCCGACAGCGGCGCCCAGGGCCGCTGCGACGACGAGCCGAAGGGCAAGGTCGAGCTGAAGGGTCACGTCGATCATCGGAGGTCGGTCGTTAACATGGCCGCCATCATAGCCAGTGTTCGATGGGCTTCCCATGTGTCACCAACGCGTCACGCCCACCGGGGTAAGGTCACTCAGTGAACGAAACGCCTGTGGCCGCGAAATCGATGGCATCACCTGACCTTGGTCGCGCCCTGGCCGCGGCGGTCGGCATCGTGGCGACCGGAGCCGCCCTCGGCACCGGCGAACTCCTCGCGGGCATCCTGGCCGGCGCGCCCTCGCCGATCCTGTCCGTCGGACGCCAGCTCATCGATCTCCAGCCGCCCGGGGCCAAGGAATTCGTTGTCTCCCTGTTCGGCACGGCGGACAAGCTAGCCCTCGAGATCCTCGTCCTCGGGGTCGCACTCGGCGTCGGGGCCATCGTCGGTCTGGTCGCGCGCAGCCGACCCAGACTGGCCATGGGAATCATCGGCGCGTTCGTCGCGGCGGGGTTTGGGGCCTCCCTTCGGGACGCCGACACGGTGCTCCCGCTCGCGATTGGTGCCGGGCTCGCGGAGTTCGCGGTCGGCGCAACGGCACTCGACAAGTTCCTGGCAATGGCCCGACGGACCCGATCCGATTCCAGCGGAGCCCTGATGCCCGATTGGTCCCGCCGGACGCTGCTGATCCGTGGGGGACTCCTCGGTGTCGCCTCGATCACCGCCTCGGCCGTCGGCCGCACGTTGCTTGAGCGCCAGCGACTCACGAAGCCCGGCGAACTTCCCAACGTGCCGGATCCGGTCTCATTGCCGGCGGGCGCCGAGCTGGGCGTTCCAGGCCTGACGCCGATCATCGTTCCGACCCAGGATTTCTATCGCATCGACACGGCGCTGATCCCTCCGAACATCGACCGCAGCACCTGGCAGCTCCGGATCCACGGGATGGTGGACCGCGAGGTCACCCTGACGTATGCGCAGCTCATCGAGCTGCCACTCATCGAGCAGTACGTCACGATCGCCTGCGTCAGCAACCGGGTCGGCGGCGACCTCGTCGGCAACACGAAATGGACGGGCGTGCGGCTGCGAGACGTCCTCGACCTGGCCGGGGTGAAGCCCGGCGCGACGCAGTTGGTCGGCCGCTCCGTTGACGGCTGGACCGCCGGATCGCCCACGACCTGGATCATGGATCCGGAACGGGAGCCGATGATCGCCATCGGGATGAACGGCGAGGCCCTGACCCGCGACCACGGCTACCCGGCCCGGGTGATCGTTCCCGGGCTGTACGGCTACGTCTCGGCGACCAAGTGGGTCACCGAGCTCGAACTCACCACGCTCGAAGCCTTCGATGCCTACTGGGTGCCACTGGGTTGGGCCAAGGAGGCGCCGATCCTGACCCAGTCGCGGATCGATGTCCCACCGCGGAACACCAACATCCCGGCCGGACCGATGAAGATTGCCGGCGTTGCCTGGGCGCCGGACCGAGGCATCTCGCGGGTCGAGGTGTCGGTCGACGACGGCGACTTCCACGACGCGACCCTGTCGGTGCCGATCTCCGACGCGACCTGGGTCCAGTGGGAATATCCATGGGTCGCCGCGGCCGGCAGCCATACGGCGCGGGTCCGTGCGACGGACGCGACCGGCGAAACGCAGACCGAGGTCGTCACCCGGCCGGATCCCAACGGCGCGCGCGGCTGGCACCGGATCCCGTTCACCGTCGGGTGATCGAGGCGCGCCCGCTCAGGCACCACCGCGAAATCCGGTAGAGTCGATCCATGGCACGTCGCGTCTACCTGTTCAACCCGCCCGACCGGTTCATCGCCGGGACCGTGGGCGAGCCCGGACATCGAACGTTCTTCCTCCAGGGCCGGGATGGCGCACGGGTCGTCAGCGTGTCCCTCGAAAAGGTCCAGGTGGCGGCGATGGCCGATCGACTCGGGCGACTCCTGGTCGAACTCGATGAGCGCGGGATCGTCGAGCTCGAGCCAACGGTGCCGGTCGAGGACGTCGGCCCGCTGGACGAGCCACTTTCCGAGGCTTTCCGGGCTGGAACGCTGACCCTCGGCTGGGATGGTGACCTCGGGCGCGTCATCATCGAAGCCCAGGCCATGACCGACGCGGACGAGCTCGAGACCGACGACGACGAAGTTGACGACGACGACGAAATCGACGACGACGCGACCATGGCCGCGGCCATCGAACAGATGCTGACCGCCGATGACGTCGATGGGCCGGACATCCTTCGGGTTCACCTCAGCGCGACCCAGGCGCGATCGTTCGTTGAGCGGGCGAATCGGGTCGTCCGTTCGGGCCGCCTGCCGTGCCCGCTGTGCGGCAATCCACTCGATCCGCAGGGCCACATCTGCCCACGCCGGAACGGCCAGTACGTCAACTGAGGGGCTGACCGCGGACGCTGCCACGATCCGGGGCCTCCGCGACGGAGAGCTCGAGGTCCTGGGCAGGCTGCCCGGCTCATCGAATCAGGCCCTCGTGGTCCTCGTTCATCACCCGAACCTGAGCGAGCCGTTCCACGCGGTGTACAAGGCAACGATGGCCGAGCGCCCGCTGTTCGACTTTCCGCCCGGGACGCTTGCCCGCCGTGAGGTCGCCGCGTTCCTCGTGTCGGAGGCGCTCGGATGGCAGATCGTGCCGCCGACCGTCCTGCGCGAGGGGCCGTTCGGTGAGGGCATGGTCCAGCAGTGGATCCACGCTGACCCCGAAGCCGACGTGGTCGCGATGATCGTGGGTAAAGACGCACCCGATGAACGCCTTCGCCGCATGGCCGTGTTCGATGCCATCGTCAACAACACGGATCGCAAGGGCGGGCACCTGCTGCCCGTGCCGGGCGGCCATATCTTCGGCGTCGATCACGGGGTGACCTTCTCGACCGTGCCGAAATTGCGCACCGTCCTGTGGGGCTGGGCCGGCGACAACCTGGACCCGGATCTACTCACGGGGATCGAACGGGTCCGGGATGGACTCGCCGACTCGCTCGGTGCCGACCTTCGGACGCTGCTGGCACGGCCGGAGGTCAGCGCGACCCGTCGCCGTTGTGTCGCCTTGCTCAGGCGCGGACGGTTCCCCACCCCCGGCCGGAACTGGCCGCCGGTCCCCTATCCGCTGTTCTGAGGGCCGGATCGCGATCCTCCGGATCGGTCACGATAGGCGCGAGGAGGTCTCGTGAGTTCGGCCGATCATCTGCTGGCAATCGACGTCGGAACCCAGAGCGTCCGCGCCATCCTGTTCGATCCGCGCGGAACCCTCGTCGCCATGGGCCGCGTCGCCGTCGAGCCGTACGTTTCGCCGAACCCGGGCTGGGCCGAGCAGGATCCCGAGGTCTGGTGGAACGCGATTGGCGAGGCGTGTCGGCGCCTGTGGGCCGATCCCGCCGCACGGCCCGACGCCGTAGCCGGTGTCGCCCTGACCACGCAGCGCGTCACGATCGTGGTAGCCGACGAGGACGGCAAGCCGCTTCGGCCCGCCATCGTCTGGCTCGACCAGCGCCAGACCGACGATCTCGCCCCGATTGGCGGGGCCTGGGGTCTCGCCTTCCGGGCGGCTCGGGTCCGCGAGACCGTGGCTCGGTTCCAGGCGGACTGTGAGGCGAACTGGATCGAGCGAAACGAGCCCGGGGTATGGCGACGGATCCGCCGCTACGGGGTGCTGTCGTCCTGGCTGACTGCCAGGTTCGTGGGCCGCTGGGTGGACTCGTCGGCGGCCCAGGTCGGCTACCTACCGTTCGATTTCAAGCGTTCGCGATGGGCCGGCCGCCTCGATTGGAAGTGGCAGGTCGCGTCGTTCGATCGGGCGTGGCTCCCGGAGCTCGTCGACCCGACCGAGCCACTCGGCGAACTGACGGGCGAGGGCGCGGCCCACCTCGGCGTTGCCCCGGGGATCCCGATGATCGCATCGGCCGGGGACAAGCAGGCGGAGGCCCTCGGCGCGGGTGCCGTGACGCCGGACGTGGCCGCGTTGTCGTTCGGGACGACCGCCACGATCGGGACCACGCACCGGAAGTACCTCGAGGCGATCCCGCTGGTTCCCCCCTACCCCGCCGCGTTTCCGGGCGCGTGGCTCGTGGAGCTCCAGGTCCTGCGCGGCTTCTGGATGGTGGAGTGGTTCAAGCGGGAGTTCGGGGCCGACGAGATCGTGCGGGGCGCCGCCCTCGACGTACCTCCGGAGGCGCTGTTCGAGGATCTCCTGGCGGCCTCCCCGCCGGGCGCGATGGGCCTCGTCCTCCAGCCCTACTGGATGCCCGGGGTCCGTTTTCCGGGCCCGGAAGCGAAAGGCGCGATCGTGGGATTCGGCGATGTTCACGGTCGGGCGCACGTGTACCGGGCAATCCTCGAGGGGCTCGCCTACGGGCTGCGTGAAGGCGCCGAGCGGACGGTCAAGAAGAGCGGGGTCGCGATCCGCGAACTTCGCGTGTCGGGTGGCGGATCGCAGTCGCGAGCTGCCGTCCAACTGTTCGCGGATGTCTTCGGGATCCCGGCGAGCCGCCCGCACACGCACGAGGCCGCGGGTCTTGGGGCCGCAATCGATGCCGCTGTCGGCGTCGGCATGCACCCGGATGCACTCGCGGCGGTCGGGGACATGGTTCGCATCGGCGAGCGATTCGAACCGGCTCGCGACGCGTCCCGGATCTACGACGATCTGTACCGATCCGTGTACCTGGCGATGTACGACCGGCTGCGGCCGCTCTACCGCGAGATCCGGCGCATCACCGGCTATCCGAAGTAAGGATCGGGCGCTCGAACACGAGGAGGCGCCACGAGCCCACGGCCGTGCTGCTGATCGGGACGAGGCCGGCGGCGCGAGCGGCCGCCCGTACGCGCTCGTGGGAGTGGCCGTAGATCCGAAGGTCGGATCGGGTGATCCATTCCCAGAGATTGACGATACGGATCACTGCGCGTGCGATCGGGAGATCCGGCGGGAGCGTCATCGCCAGTCGGCGGCGCGTGTGCTCGGCGGCCCGCCCGATGAGGGCATCGATGTCCGGGTAACAGCACCCGACCCGATCGAGGGCGACGATATCGGCCGGCTCGATGTCCGGCGCGAGGACCACGAAGTCCCCGTGGTGGAACGTGATCCGTTCGGTCAGGCCGCGGGAGGCTGCTTCCTCGCGAGCGGCCGCCAGATAGCCCGACGATGCGTCAACATCGGTCGCCGACGCTGCGCCCCGTTCGAGCAGCAGGTGATGGACCGCCCCGACACCACCACCGATGTCGAGGACCGTGAGGCCGGTGACACTCGGCCGGGACAGGGCATCGGCCAGGGCCTTCGAGGCACGCCCCGGGCCCCGACGCCGGTAGTGGCGCAACTCCGACGCGGCGAAGTCCGCGTCGAAGGCCTCGTCGTAGCAGCAGGAACAGCGGGGCGGTGGCATGCCCATGAGTATGCCGGGTCCAAGCCGCCAATTCGACGCGGTGGGGTCGAAAAACCGCGTCGGCCGCCGGTCGGCCCAGATCGTTATCCAAGTGACGACGCGCCGGCAACCAACGGGGCAAGGACCCGATGCACCGTTGATCCCATCAGCCGGGTGGGCGCAGACCCATCGCTGGACAGTCGAAGGTGAGAATCGTGCACGATCAATCGTCGACAGTGCGCCTGCTTGGGTGGCTCCCGGGCTTCCTGCTCGCGTTGCCCCTCGCGATGATCTGGGTGATGCGGGCGTTGCTGATCGCAGAACCCGACGGACCGATCGGCTAAGCCCGGACTTCCGCGAGGCTGTTGCCGAGCACCGCTGCCGGGTGTTGGCGGCGCTGCCGCGTGTTGGCGGCGCGATCGGGTGTTGGCGGCGCGATCGGGTGTTGGCGGCGCGATCGGGCTGGTTGATCAGAATCGCGGCGTACGAGCGTAGCCATGCGTGCGATCCGTCGATTCGGATGGTCGGCCGAGCGTGGCTGGGCTCGGTTTGATGAGCCACCTCGATCAGCTCCCGGGACGTCCCTGTCAACAACGTCCCAGGGAATCACATCTAAGCCCGGACTTCCTGGCGCATGAACATGATGTAGGCGGCCGCGAAGCAGATCGCGGTCAGGGCGACGAGCGACACGAGGTGCGGCCAGACGAGCAAGGCACTCTGATCGAAGGACAGAAGCTGGCCCTGCGCCTGCTGCTGCCACTGCTGCCACTGCCCGACGGTCGTGGGCGTCGACACCGTGGTCACCGTCGGGTTGAGCAGGACCGCCGAGGCCTCCTGATAGAGCGTCAACGGGAGGAGCCGCGCGATCGTCGCCGACAGCGCGGAGAGGGAGACGAACTCTTCTGCCGTCGCCGCATTTGCCACCGGCGCAAGGACACCGGCGACCAGGCTGATGATCAGCTGCCCGAAGATCGCGACCAGCAGCCAGACGCCGAACCCGACGAGGGCTGCGGTCGCTGCCCGCCGGATGACGACCGAGAGCAGCAGCCCGAATGCGAGCCAGAGGCTGACCCACAGGATCGTGAGCAGGACCCACGCCAGGAGCCGAATGACCTCGTCCGGACTAGGGATGATCCCGAGCCTCACGATTCCGAAGCCAGAGATCACCCCGACAACGGCGAGGAGCACCACGCTGATGGCGGCCAGACCGGCCGTGAACTTGCCGTTCACCACGTCGTCGCGATAGATCGGCTGGGACAGCAGGCGCGGGAGCGTACCGTCGGTCCGCTCGCTGTTGATGGCATCGAAGGCGAAGGCGACGCCGAGCAGGGGCGCCACGATCCCGACGAAGTTGAAGACATTCGGGATGGGCACGGCGCTCGGGCTGAACAGGAACAGGGCAAGGAACGCGTTTCGCGTGTCCGTGACCTGCGAAGCCACCGAGCGAATCGCATCCGAAGCGAAGTACAACGGAACGATCGCGGCGGCCCCAAGCACCAGCAACAGGACGATGAACCGGGCACTCGAGATGTGGTCGCTGAATTCCTTGCGAGCGACGATTCGCCAGCCCGCCGCCCGGCCCTCGAGGCCCGCGACCACCGGACGCGCGTCCGTCGTCATTGCCCAACCTCCGTGGTGGTGCCGGTAACGGCCATGCCGGCGACGGCTGTTCGATAGATGTCGTCGAGCGACGGTTCGACCACCCGAAGCGAGGTCAGGCGCAGCCCGCGTTCCACCACTGCCCGCAGGAGTGCCTCGCGGACTCTTCCGGAAGCCTCCGCGGGTCGAATCGTGACGCGCCAGGACCCACTCGGCATGTCAAAGTCCACGGCCGAGACACCATCGATGGAGGTCAGGAGTGCCCGGGTATCGGGATCGGCCGCGTCTGGATCGTCACGCGCGATGGCGATCTCCAGGTGCGCGGCCCCGTCGCCGAACCGGGCCGCGAGTTCCGGCACGGTCCCGAGGCCGATGAGCCGGCCGGCGGCGAAGATCCCGACTCGATCGCAGACGGATTGGACCTGCCCGAGCAGGTGGCTCGACAGGAGGATCGTCATGCCTCGGTTACGGACCAGTGACCGAAGCAGATCCAGGATCTCGACGACGCCGATCGGGTCGATCGATGTCGTCGGCTCGTCGAGGATCAGGACGTCGGGATCCTTGAGCAGCGCGTCGGCGATCCCGAGGCGCTGGAGCATGCCGCGCGAATAGGTGTCCGTTGCGGTGTCGGCGCGACCGACGAGGCCCACCTGCTCCAGGACATGGCTGATTCGCTCCTCCGTCTCGTCGGCGCCGAGACCGTTCAGGGCCGCCGTGTAGCGAAGGTTCTCTCGCCCGGTGAGGTTGCCATAGAACCCGACCGCGTCGGGCAGGTAGCCGACCCGACGCTTGACTTCGAGCGGCCGGCGGGCCGGATCGAGGCCGACGACGCGCGCGGTGCCACCAGACGGCTCGGTGAGGCCGAGAAGCATCAGGATCGTGGTCGTCTTGCCGGCGCCGTTCTGGCCGAGCAGCCCGAAGATCTCGCCTGCTCGAACCTCGAGATCGAGGACATCGACGGCAACGAAGTCCCCGTAGCGCTTGGTGAGCGCGCGGGTCCGGATCGGCGCGCCGGCTACCGCGGGATCGGTCGGAGGTGATGACCTGCGGCGCCGCGAAGGCCTTGCCGGTGCGATGTCAGTCACGGATTACCGCCGGCCGTAGCGCTGGAACACCCACCAGACACCGGCACCGACCGCGATGATGAGCGCCACGCCCACCACGCCCCAGATGACCGACGTCTCGACCGTGTAGCGGATGTCGACGGAGTCGTGCGCCGACGAATCGCCGCTTGCCGACAGGGTCACGGTGTAGTCACCGGCGATTGCGTCGCCGGAGGGCTTGATCTGGGCATTGACGGTGACGGACTGCTTGGCCGCGATCGTCGCGATCGTCGGCTCGCTGAAGGTAATGTCCCATTTGCCGGGCCCGGAGCCGGTCAGCGTCACGTTCGTGATGTCGGCGGTGCCCGTGTTGGTCACGACGATGGCCAGGGGGCTGATGCTGCCCGCCGGGCCGTGGCCGTTGAGGCGGCTGTCCGACGTATCCATGGTCAAGGTATAGGTCCCGGTGATCTCGACCTGCAGGTCGTTCACGAGGGTCTGACCGCCGACGCTGGTCGCGACCTGCATCTTGTAGGTCCCGGCGGCGACGTCGGCGGGCGGCGTCACGGCCACGGTGACCCCGGCCGTCGAACCGGCCTTGACGGTGGCTGAGGCGGCCTGGCTCTGGCCGGTCAGCGTGGTGTTCACGGTCCAGCCCGTCGGGCCGGCGCCGGTGGCCGAGTACGTCTGATCCTCGGTCGTGCCGTTCGTCAGGGTGAGGCTGAAGTTGAACGACTGGGTGCTCGGGCCGCGGAGCGCCGGGATGTCGTTCTTGATCGTGAGAGCGCCCGTAGCGTTCGGGTCAACCCGGACTTCGAGCAGGAGCTCGGCGGGCCCTCCCCCCGCCCGGCCGGTAAGGGTCATCGCCGTCGTTCCCGAGGCGTCGGCCGGCACGACCATGTCCACGCGGATGCTGGTCGCCTGCGTGTCGCCGGCGGCGCTGTTGCCCGACGTCTCTACCGCGTCGATCACGAATCCGCCGCCGTGGAGCGCGGCCTTCCAGGTAGCAGGCGCCCCGGTCAGCGTGAGGGCCACCCGGTCGGGCGTAGGTGTCGAGATCGCGACGTTGAAGCTGACCGTGGCGCCGGGAGCCACGACGATCGCGGGGTATGGCGTCGTGATCGTCACCCTGTCTACGGCCAGCGCGGCGGGAGCCAGGGAAGCGATGGCGAGGGTGCCGGCGGCAAACGCCGCGAGGGTTCGCCTGATACCGGAACGGATGCGCGGACGGGTCCGCGAGGAAGCCTCGATCCGGACGCCGGAATCTTGATCAGTCGTCATGCTCGCCACGATCTCCTCTTGCCTCGGTCCTTCGAATGTCACACATCAGCCGCCTCCGGGCGGGATTGCCTGCCGCGGGCGGACGCGTCACCGGCCAATTCACGGCCCCGGGCGGGACACGCGTCACAGAATCTGCCAAGAGTGTGGCAGATCTGCAACTGCAGTCGAACTAAGGCTCGATTGCGAGACCGCAACACTTGGCCGGTTCGTCCTGGGATTGGTCGCCCAGGCCGGCGCGATGACCCGTACCAGGCCGCCAGGACGTTCGGACGGTTGACAGTCCTGCCTCCTGGCCGCATGCTGGTGCAGACAACTGGATCCAATTGAACGGACGCAGGTAGAGCATCGATCGAGTTCCCGAGTGGAACAGGCGAACTCCCGCGAGACCGTTCGGACCCTCGAAACCAGCACCGAATCGCAATATCACGCGGTTCCCTGCACACATCGTGACCGATGCCGCGAGCCCATCACGCTCGCCAGACCGGTCAAAAGGAACATCAACGCACCATGCTTTCGCGCTCACTTCACACCTCGACCATTGGTCGGGCCGCCTCAATGCGCCGCCTTCGCCGGCGCCCAACCCACTCCAATCGCCTGTTCTGCAGCACCAACGGGTGTGCGAGCTTCCTCGTGATCGATCTCGACGGCCACAACGCTGTCTGCCCGGTCTGCGGGTTCCGTCGCCAGGTCGACTGAGCGGCATCCGCGGTGCGCGCCGATCCGATCTCCGCGGCGCCGCCAAATTCGTGACCATCACCCGGGTGTCGTTTCCAATGACGTTGTTGACACGGACCTGCCGCGCGACTGATCGACCTGATTCATCAAACCCGAGTCGTCCACGCTCGGCCACACAGCCGAATCAACGGATATCGGGTACCGCCACGCTCGACTAAAAGCGCTACTGATTACCCAGATCGATCAACGCGGCGGACGCACCATCCGCACGAGCGCGACGCGCGGCCAGGGCGTTGTCAACAACGTGTTGGCACACCCAGCGCAACGCCTGTTCGCGGTTCGTCGCGATGCCCGATCATCGGTGAGCCAACGACCGCATCGGTGATCCATCGTGCATACCCTTGATCGGACCCGCCTTTCCGTCCTGATGGAGCGGGAGCAGGCCGACTTCGTCGACCGGCACCCGAAGGCCGCGGCTCTCCATGCCCGCGCCCGCGCCTCGCTCCTCGACGGAGTCCCGATGAACTGGATGATCAAGTGGGCCGGCGCCTTCCCGCTCTATGTCGAGGTCGCCGCGGGTGCCCATTTCACCGATGTGGACGGACATGACTACATCGACTTCTGTCTCGGCGATACCGGAGCGATGGCCGGTCACGGTCCCGCGCCCACGATCGCGGCGGTCGAGCGACAGATGCGCCGCGGGATCACCCACATGCTCCCGACCGAGGATGCCATCTGGGCCGGCGAGGAGCTGACACGGCGATTCGGCCTCCCCTACTGGCAGTTCACCCTGACCGCGACCGACGCGAACCGGTTTTCGCTGCGCCTGGCCCGGCTCATCACAGGGCGCCCGCTCGTCGCCGTTCACGATCGGAACTACCACGGGACGGTTGACGAGACGTTTGCCTCGCTGGCAGACGACGGGACCGTGATCCCGCGACGCGGGAGCATCGGACCGCAGGTCGATCCGGCGTTGACGACCCGCGTCGTGCCCTTCAACGACCTCGAGGCACTCGATCAGGCCCTCGCCGACCGGAAGGTCGCGGCGTTCCTCATCGAACCGGCCCTGACCAACGTCGGGATCGTGCTGCCGGAGCCCGGATACCTCGAAGGCGTCCGAGAGATCACCCGGCGCCACGGGACAATCCTGATCCACGACGAAACCCACACGATCTGCGCCGGCCCAGGCGGCATGACCGCGCTCGGCGGATACGACCCGGACATGCTGGTCATCGGCAAGACCATCGGCGGCGGGATCCCGGCCGCCACCTACGGCATGTCCGCCGATATAGCGGCCAAGGCAAGCGCCATGGTTCCGTACGAGGATTCCGACGCCGGAGGTATCGGCGGCACGCTTGCCGGGTACGCCCTGTCACTCGCAGCGATCCGGGCGACACTCGGCGAGGTGCTGACCGCCGAGGCGTTCGAACGGATGATCCCGCTCGCGACACGATGGGCCGCCGGTGTCAACGACGTCATCGTCCGCCATGGCGTCCCGTGGCACGTGACGCAACTCGGGGCACGGGCCGAGTACCACTTCATGGCCACCCTGCCGCGGAACGGCCGCGAGCAGTGGGATCACGGCGATTTCGAGCTCGAGCGCTTCCTCCACCTATGGGCCATGAACCGCGGCATCCTCATGACGCCGTTCCACAACATGGCCCTCATGTCGCCGGCCACGGTCGAGGCGGACATCGACCGCCACAGCGAGGTCTTCGAACAGGCGGTCGCGGCCTTGTTCGATTGACCCGCGGTGGTTGCCTGGCCCGCGCCGATGGGTCCGCGCGTTCCCCGCAGCCGGATGCTCGTGCCAGCCTAGCTGACACGCCGCGCGGCTAGAGTGGGCAGCAGTGCAACGACATGAAGACGGGACGCTCGTCGTCTCGGCCACCGATCTCGTCGGGTTCCTCGAGTGCGACCACCTGGTCACGCTGGAGCTCGAACGAACCCATGGGCTGCGTGAGAAGCCGTTCCGGGACGATCCCCAGCTCGAGTTGATCCAGAAGCGTGGGTATGCGCACGAGCAGGCCTACATCAGTCGACTTCGGGCCGAGGGCAGGGACGTCCTGGAGATCGCGACCGGGGACCTGAAGACACCGGCCCAGCTCCGGGACGCCGAGGCACAGACGCTGGCCGCGATGCGGGCCGGCGCCGATGTCATCTTTCAGGCCACGTTCTTCGATGGCCACTGGCGAGGACACGCTGACTTTCTCGTCCGACGTGACGACCGACCTTCGAATCTTGGCCCCTGGAGCTACGACGTCGCCGACACCAAGCTCGCCCGGCGGGTCAAGGCGGCCGCGCTCCTGCAAATGTGCGTCTACGCGGACCTGCTCGAGCGACTCCAGGGCACCCCGCCCGAGCTCGTGTCCGTGGTGACCGGCGACGGGATCGCCCATCCCCATCGTCTCGAGGACTACGCTGCCTACTACAGGGCCGCGAAGGCCCGGTTCGAGGAACGGCTGGCAGCCGACGCCGCAACCAGAGAGTCCACCGAACCGACCTACCCGGAACCCGTCGATCACTGTCGGGTCTGCCCCTGGTGGTCGGTGTGCGTCGATCGGCGACGTGCCGATGACCACCTGTCGATCGTCGCCGGGGCAACGCGGACCACCCGTCGAAAGCTCGTCGATGCCGGCGTGCCGACGCTCACCGCTCTGGCGCAATTGCCCGAGGACCGGGCCGTCGCGAAGATGACGCCCCACGTCCTGACCCGTGTCCGTCGCCAGGCGGCCCTCCAGCTCGAGTATCGAGAGACCCACCAACTCGCGTACGAACTCATCCCACCGGAGCCGGATCAGCCCGGGCACGGCCTGGCGGCGCTCCCGGAGCCCTCGCCACTCGACGTCTTCTGGGACATCGAATCGGATCCCTGGGCGCTTGAAGACGGCCTCGAGTACCTCCTCGGGTACGTCGTCAACGACGGCGCGGAACCGGCATTCCATGCGCTCTGGGGCCACGATCGCGCGGGTGAGAAGGCCGCCTTCGAGGCCTTCATCGACCTCGTGATCGAGCGGCTCGCCCGTGATCCCGCGATGCACGTCTATCACTACGGCGGCTACGAATCAGGCGCCATGAAGCGCCTGATGCAGCGCCATGCGACCCGCGAGGACGAGGTCGATTCCATCCTCCGCGGCAAGGTCCTCGTCAACCTCTATGACCATGTCGTGCGCAGCGGGATCCGGGCATCGGTCAAGTCCTACTCGATCAAGCAGATCGAGAAGTTCTACCTGTCCGAGCGCGAGGGTCCGGTCACGAGCGCCGGGTTCAGCGTCGTCGAGTACGAACGCTGGATGGAATCGCGGGACGGATCGATCCTCCAGGACATCGCCGACTACAACCGGGACGACTGCCTCTCGACCCTTGGACTTCGCGACTGGCTCGAAGGACTCCGCGTCGAGGCCGGACCGCTCTACCCCGGTGGGATCGTCCCGCGGCCCGGACCGGGCGAGCCCGCTGCACCGGACACGGTCACGGCGAAGCGCGCCGAGACAAAGGCGCGCGAGGACGCGCTCCGCGCCGGCATTCCGGCAGACCGCGCGGATCGGACGGACGAAGAGCAGGGGCGCTGGCTGCTGGCTGCCCTCCTGGACTGGCACGACCGCGAGGCGAAGCCGCAGTGGTGGGACTTCTACCGGCTGGTCGAGGCGTCGACGGAGGACCTGATGGCCGACGGGTCCGCCCTTGGTGATATCGAGTTCGTCGCGGACCTCGGTTCGATCGCCAGGTCGCGCATCCACCGATACCGGTTCGACCCGGCGCAGGAGTTCAAACTCAAGCCCGGCGATACCCCCCTCGATCCTGTTACGGAGCAGGGTGCCGGCACGATCCTCGCCATCGACGTGGCCGCCGGAACCATCGATCTCAAGCGAACCGGCAGCGTCCATCCGCGGTCGCTGGTCCCCGGCAAGCCGAGGGGTTCGGAGCCGATGCGGGGGTCGCTGCTGCGCCTGGCGGACCACGTCGTCGGCGCAGGGATCGAGGGTCCCGGTCCCCTGCGCGCAGCACGTGAACTCATCCAGCGCCACCGGCCCCGGATCGACGGCGACCTCGGGTCAGGTCCGCTCGTTCTCGCAGGAGAGTCACCGCTCGACGCCGCGGTCCGCATCGCGCGCGGCCTCGACGCCACCACCCTCGCCATCCAGGGTCCACCGGGAACCGGCAAGACGTGGACGGCAGCGCGCATGATCCTGGCGCTGATTGCCGACGGGCGACGTGTGGGCGTGACCGCCCAATCGCACAAGGTCATCGGCAACCTGCTCGAGGCCGTCGACAGGGCTGTTCGTGATGCGGGCCAGGCGGTCCGTATCGGGCAGCGCGCCAGTGCCGAGGACGGACTGGCCGCGATTGACGACCTCACCGTCCTGGGGGATCCCGCCGCGTCCATCAGCGCGATCCGGAACGGCACCATCGACGTCCTCGGTGGGACCGCCTGGCTGTGGGCGAGACCCGATGCGGTCGGGGCGGTCGATGTCCTGTTCGTGGACGAAGCGGGCCAGTTCTCGCTGGCAAGTGCCTGCGCGGTGGCCGCCGCGGCCGACTCCGTGGTCCTCCTTGGCGATCCGAACCAGCTTCCGCAGGTATCGAATGGCGTTCACCCGGAAAGCGCCGAGAAGTCCGCGCTCGAGCACCTCGTGGCCGACGGCAAGACCATCTCGCCCGAACTCGGCCTGTTCCTCGACACCACCTACCGGCTCCACCCTGCCGTCAACGCCTACGTCTCCGATGCGTTCTACGAAGGACGGCTTGAGACGGATCCGAAGACTTCGGTTCAAAGCCTCGCGGATGGGTCGCCGCTCGGTGGCGTCGGGATTCGGTACGTGCCCATCCAGCATCCTGGTGCCGGCAACCGATCTCGCGCCGAGGCGGACTGGATCGCCAGCGCGATCGAGGCGCTCGTTGGCCGGGCCTGGACGGACTCGGATGGTCGAACTCGGCCGCTCACCGTCCGGGACGTGCTCGTTGTGGCCCCATACAACGCCCAGGTCGCGGAAATTCGAACCGTCGTCGGGCAACGCCTCGGCGTAGCGCCGAACGTCGGAACGGTCGACAAGTTCCAGGGCCGCGAAGCTCCCGTGGCTATCTACTCGATGACATCTTCGTCCCTGGAAGACGCGCCGCGGGACTTCGGTTTCCTCTATTCCGGGAACCGCCTGAACGTCGCGATCTCGCGGGCCCAGGGCCTTGCCGTACTCGTGTGCGAGCCGGCACTGCTCCGAGTAGCCTGCCACTCGCCGGACCAGATGCGACTCGTGAACGCCCTGTGCCGTCTGGTGGAAGTTGCCCATGGCCAGGTCGACGCCTTGCCGATCCTTCGCGCCGAGAATCAGGCGGCAATCGAAGGCCACCCCACTCTGGGCTTGATCTAGCCGCGTTTCGGCGGACGTTCCGCTCGGCAATCCTGGCGACAGCGCGGCCTGGCGACGAGCGCGGCTATGCTTGGAAAGCTGATGAGCGACGCGGCCCTCCCCTCAACGGAACACGTGGACGCTCTTCGGCGCCGAACGGTCTGGTCGCTCGTTGCGGGCGTGGCGCTGGGCAGCACCGGGCATATCGCCGCCGCGACCGTCGCCACGATCGCCGCCAGGCAACTTGCCGGTACTCCCGCGTTTGCGGGACTCCCCGGCGCGGCCGTCGTGCTAGGGGCGGCCACGGGCTCCGTTGTCCTATCCCGTCTCATGGCCCGCGCCGGACGCCGTCGCACGGGGCTGGCCACCGGGTACCTGATCGGTGTCGGCGGAGCGCTCGGCGCCGCGCTGGCCGTGGTCGTTGGGTCGTTCCCGCTGCTCCTCGCAGCGACCTTCCTCATCGGATTTGGGAACAGCTCCAACCAGCTGTCGCGGTACGCGGCTGCGGACATGTACCCGGGAACACGTCGCGCATCGGCGATCGGCACGGTCGTATGGGGCGCGACGGTGGGTGCGGTTGTGGGCCCGAATCTCGTGGAACCCGCCGGCCGGTTCGCGCTGGGCCTGGGACTGCCCCAACTCGCCGGACCCTATTTCGTGCCCGTGCTGTTCGTGGGACTGGCGGCGCTGCTGTCGATTGGTCTCCTGCGTCCCGACCCGTTCGAGCTGGCTGACGTTTCCTCTAAACGGACCGCCGACATGCCCGACAGCGGACCGCTTCGCGGGATCCTCGGTCGACCGTCGGTCGTGGCCGCGCTGGCGACCCTGATCGTCGGCCAGGTCGTGATGACCCTGATCATGACCATGACTCCATTGCACATGGACAACAACCACCACAGCCTGGCCGAGGTCGGCCTCGTGCTGAGCGGGCACACCTTCGGCATGTATGCGCTCTCACCGATCAGCGGCAGGCTCACGGACCGTTTCGGGAGCCCTGCCATCATCTTTGCCGGCAGCGCAGTCCTCATCGCCGCGGCCGTGATGTCCGCCTTGGCGCCACCCGCAGGGGGCACGATCCTCTTCCTCGCTCTGTTCCTGCTCGGTTGGGGCTGGAACCTCGGGTTCGTGGCGGGTAGCGCCCTTCTGACGACGAGCCTGTCGATCGTCGAACGGACGCGAATCCAGGGCCTCGCCGACGCCCTGATCTGGGGTACGGCCGCCCTCGCGTCGATCGGTTCCGGCGTCATCC
Source organism: Chloroflexota bacterium (assembly GCA_031369685.1). Taxonomy (GTDB): domain Bacteria; phylum Chloroflexota; class Limnocylindria; order Limnocylindrales; family CSP1-4; genus UBA5189. Next base: position 17,891 of record JANMPD010000310.1, read on the forward strand.
TCACGGTGGCCGGATTCACGACGCTGGGGCTCCTCGGCGCGGCCCTCGTCCTGCTGCCGGTATCCGTCCTGGTCAGCCGCCGCCGGGAGCTGCGAGGCTCCGCGCGTACCTAGGGACGCGTCTGCTGTGCGGCCTTACCGGCCGATGTTCATGAACCGGAGAATGTCCGGATGGTCGTCGGTCAGCGGGACAATGCCAGTCCCCTCGCCCCGGGTCCATCCCTGGGCGATGAACGTGTCGGCCACGTCTCTGTCCTCGGTGACGATGACCCAGTAGGAAATCGCGGCATCGGCGTCGGCCTCGGCTGGCGTCGGGGTGTAGCCCCGGTCCAGGACCGTGGCCCCAAGCCGCGCGCCGGCCGCAGCGAGCGCGGGCGCGAGGTCGTAATAGCGATTGGAGACGTGGACGGCCAGGAGCCCGCCCGGACGGAGCACGCGGAGGTCGTCGGCGATCGCCTCGACCGTAAGCAGGTGTGTCGGAATGGCGTCCGATGAGAACGCATCGAGGACCATGAGGTCGAATGCATCGTCGGCCACGCTGCGGAGCGAAAGCCGCGCATCGCCGAGAACGATCGCCGGCCTCGTTGGTGCGCCGGACAGGTAGGTGAAGTACTGCGGGCCCGTCGCAACGCGAACAACCAGCGGATCGATCTCGAAGAACGTCATCGTCTGACCGGGTTCTTCGTAGGCTGCGATCGTACCCGCGCCAAGCCCGACGACCGCGATCGATGCTGACGGCCGGGCCGACGTGAGCCAGCCGAAGACATC